>JBKPON010000026.1:0-10013 GCA_046733135.1 Pseudomonadota bacterium
TCCGGTCCACGACGGTGGTCGCGGCAACGTCCATGCTAACGCTCCCCGTGGTGGCCACCGCATCGGGGATCGTTTCCACTGCCAACATGACTGGCAGGAAGCCTAGGGGCGCTCCCAACGCGGCGAACACGGGCGCATTAATCGCAATGATGTTCACCTGATTGGGCAAGCCCACACCGGTGAATTCCATCAACAGGGCCAAGGCTGCTGCGCCGATTAACGTCCAAATGCCGACGGGATTGCCCGCTCCCGCAGCGGCATAGGCTGCTACCGTCAGTGTCACCGGCGGCCCGGCGAAGCGGAAGATCGATACTGCGAGCGGCAGGGTCACCCCAGCAACCTCGTCGGACACGCCGAGCTTCTTTGCGGACTCCAGCATGACAGGTAGTGAGCCGACCGAGCTTTGAGTGCTGAGCGCGACCAACTGGCTCGGCGCGGCGGCGGCGGCAAATTTCCTGAGGCCGACGTGGCCCCAGAGGACGCCGACCGGATAGGCGATAAGTAGAATGACCGCGATAACGGTCAGCAGATGGCGAAGATACCCCGCCAATGCCCACAAAATGGCGAGGCCCGTTTCGTGCACGGTCGCCAGCACCAATCCCAAGACGCCAAGGGGCGCGAGGAGCAGAACCCATTCGACGATTTTGAACATGATGGCGGCAATGGCCTTGATGAAACCGCTTACCCGATCGCGTTGGGGCTGTTCTACCCGGCGCATGGCCAAGCCGAAGAGAATGGCGAACAGCACGACCGGCAGCATCGCCCCGTCGGCGAGCGCTCCGAATACATTCGACGGAACCATCGATACGATGATTTCTCCCGCGTTCGGGGCTTTGCCCGGATCGGCGCTGGCACTAACGCTCTGGACTGCAGTCACCGCCCCTTGGGAAACCGGCCAAATCGAAAGCAAGAGGCTGTTGAGGGCCACCGCAATGACGAGTGAAAGCAGGTAGAGGATCGCGAAGACAATGACGGTGCGGCGGGCGATTGAGCCACCCGCGGCAGAGACACCGGGCGAGCCGCTAAGTCCGGTTGTCAGCAATGCGAAGACCAGCGGCAAAACGGTCATTTGCAGCGCCGCCAGCCAAAGCTGGCCAGCAACCCGCGCAATGTAGGCAACGCTGTCGCTCCATGGCACGGTGTTGGCAGCAGGAAGAGCGACACCAATGCAAACGCCGAGCAACAGGCCGACCAGAATACGCAGTCCGAGCGGAAGCTTGGCCAAGCGTCCCATCAGGCCCTCCCCGTTTGCTCACATCCTTTCATGCGCGAGCAACGTCCGCAATGGGTCGAAAGCGAACATAGCCCCGTTGAACTGAGGAATGGTTCTCAGTCAGGTTCGAGACTAATTCCGCGGTTTCGGTTGCGCTAGTTCGACCCCCAACGCAGCAGCATTCAGCCCTCGACTCGTACAACGTCGCCGAAGCGAACAACGCCGATTTTTTGTCCGCCGTCGTTTTCAATCTCGATGCGATGGTCCAAAACTAGGTGACCTTCTCGCACACTCTCAGCGGCTAGCTCGCGAGCGCTCGTCACCGCTTTCTGCATGGCAATTGTATCGTCCCGGAGGATGAGGCCCTCTTCGTCTTCGGCGTTCACGTCATTGAACAGGTGGAAGTAATAACGCGGCACACAGCATCAACGCCTGTCTCATTCTCCCGTTGCGTGCCCAATGTTCGAGCTTGGCGCCGTCCGCCAAGCGCATGAGTTGAAGAACGGCTCGTTCAAAAGAAGTTTGGGAGGGTAGGCGACTGGTAGCCTCGCTAGTGCCCGGCGAGTTAACCCATGCAGCCTCCAGCCTGAGCCAGCCTAGAAAAAGGTAGCGAAAAACTCCCATTCGAAGCCTGGTATGTCGTCAGAGGGCCGGCACTGCTCGACCGTTAGTCCTTCATCTCGAAAGGCGTTAGCCTCTTTGGCGCGCGTGTATTGGCATTGGGCACGCGTTTCGAAGTAGCAAATTTCCATTCCATCGAAGACTGCGCAGAAGGATTCACCCCACCTCGGCGATTGTGCCATCGCCGGTGTGCTCGGGACGGAGGGGAGAAGCAGCGCAGTTGCCGCTAAGAGACGAGACCATTTCATAACGATCTCCTTTCAAGTCGCCAGCGTCTTCATCAGCCAGCCAAGACACCCACCCAGTGTGCCGAGGCTAGTCTCGCTAACATTATACCAATAACGATAATCCTAAGCCGTTTGTTTCGTAGCTGGCCCAATCCGGTGGGGGGTAGCTGTGGCTAAGGTCCGGTTTGGGTGGAAGCGGACATTTCCAAAGCTCAAAGAATGAAATCGCCTCCCGTCAGGGTCACATGTCCTGAAAGCTGGATGGTCATGTCCGGCACTCGGTCTCCGTCGAGATCGAGATAGATGTTGGTGGCGTCGGTGGCTTTGTCCCAGCTGGTGGTGACCTGCCCCGCCTGGCCGCTGAACTTGTTGACCAGCTTAAAGGCCTGGTCCCCCACTGCGTTCGCATTGGCGTCAATGGCTGAAAGATCGATCTTGTCCCCGGCCTTCCGACTAAAATCCGTAATGCGATCCATCGCGGTTGGCGCGGAGTCCGATATGTCGATGAACTTGAACCGGTCGCCTCCCGCACCGCCGGTGAGCGTATCGCCACCGCCGCCGCCGACGAGCGTGTCACCGCCGCCTAATCCACTGATCACATTCGCCGCCGAATTGCCCGTGATGACATTGGCGAGGTCGTTACCCGTTCCATTGACTGCGGCGGTGCCGGTCAAGGTCAGATTCTCGACATTGTCCCCGAGCGTGTAGTTCAGCGACGTGCGGACGAGGTCGGTGCCCTCGCCGGCTTTCTCGATCACCTGATCGGTCGCGTCATAAAGAACGTAGGTGTCATTGCCCGTACCGCCCTCAAGCACGTTGTGGGTGAGCACGTCCGCGCCCTCGAGCGAAAAAGTGACGTCAATCGATGATGTATCCCACTCGTCCGGGTTGCCGATGACGACTTCAAGATAGTAGGTGCCCGCCTCCGGCAATGTGAAGGGCGGCGGCTGGTCGGAAGGGTCGGTACGAACCCAGTCCCAGACCCCAGTGCCGTTCGCATCGGTGATGTGGAACTCGACTATCTCGTCGCCGCCGTGACCGTTCGCGGTGAAGCCGATAGAGGCCTGATCGCCGGCCTCGCCAACGGTGAACGAGTAGATGTTACCCGCACGCGGACGAACGCCCCATTCGTCGGTGACCTTTGACTGGGGCTGGTTGATCGAGAAGCTCACGCTCGGCAGGCCCTGGACCGCGGTGAAGAGGTGGTCGAGCGACAGCGCATCGTTATTCGAATGACCGCCCGGCCCGATCGTGGCGACGGCCGATGATCCCGGCGCACCAGCGTCGAGCCAATCGTTGCCGCCGCCCCCGCTCAGATAATCAAATCCGTCGCCGCCGAAGAGCTGGTCGGCATTCGACGAGCCGGTGAGGAAGTCCGAGAACCCACTGCCGATGATCTTGACCGCCTCGACATTGACGACCTGAGGACTGGCCAGGGCCTGGGCTCCGGAGATCGACTGCGACCTGGTGGCCGACGAATAGTCGAGCACCAACGTATCGAAACCGGGCCCCCCGTCGACGAAATACACGCCCTCACGGTTGACGCCTCCTACGATGTAGATAGGCGCGGCATCGGAGCCGGGGTTCAGGATGTCGTCTCCGTCACCCCCCCACAGCCGATCGATCCCGTCGCCGCCATTCAGCGTGTCATTGCCGTCGCCGCCGCGCAGCGCGTCATCGCCACCGAGACCGTTCAGCGTGTCGTTGCCACCAAGCCCATTGAGCGTTTCCGCGCTGCTGGTCCCGTCGAGCGTTTCGCCCGCGCTGGTGCCATCCGTGACCGTGAAGTCGCTCCAGAAGAAGGTGCCGGTCCCGAAGGTGTTGCCGATCTTCCAAGAATCGGCACCCGACACGCCCTGCGCGGTGAGCAGTACCTGGTCATTGACCCGGGTCACGTGCTCCCAAAGCGCGATGGAGCCTTGAGTAGTTATTGGAAAGCCGCCGAACGCCACATAGTCGGTGGGGAAGGTGGAAAGATGGGAATAATTGTCCGGATTGGCGATCCAGTCTTTCTGAGCCTGCGTCGGCGAACCAAAGGTGATCAGGCCTATGCCCCAAACCGTGTAAAGGCCGTCTTCGGTGGTGTAATAATCCAACTGTGGCGGATCCGGCGGATCGGCCGGATCGATGAACGTGTACGTAGCCAGTAGGTTGATCTGCCCTCGCGGGGTCCGTGGCATGAGCTGTCCCCTACGTATCGGTTAAGGACCCGTATCACTGTCAATGATTTAACGCTACTTTTCCCAGGACGAACGGCAGGGGAGCGTCGGGGACGATGCGGTACAGTGCGTTCATCAGCTACAACCATCGCGACCGGGATTGGGCCGTCTGGTTGCACCGGGCGCTGGAACGTTACGGCGTGCCGAAACGGCTTTGGGGACGCCCGGCGCCATGGGGCGAAATCGGCCAGCGCCTGCCGCCGGTGTTTCGCGACCGCGACGAGCTCGCGACCTCCTCCGACCTTGCCTCGTCGGTCAAGGAAGCGCTCGCCGAGTCCGCCTTCCTCGTCGTCGTCTGCTCGCCCAATTCGGCACGGTCGAAATGGGTTGACGAGGAGATTAAGACGTTTGTCGCCGCCGGCCGCGAGAAATTCATCCGGCTGATCATCGTCGACGGCGAACCCCATGCGCCCGATCCGTCGCGCGAATGCCTGCCGCCCTCACTGGTGCGGGATGGCGCGCCTGAACCGCTGGCAGCGGATGTGCGGAAAGAAGGCGACGGCAAGCAGGCAGCGAAGCTCAAGATCCTTGCTGGAATCGTCGGCGTTTCCTACGACGAGCTAAGGCAGCGCGAAGCGGCGCGGCGGCAAAAACGCCTTGTGGCGATTGCGCTCGCGGCTTCGGCGGGGTTCATCATCATGGCGGGCCTCACGATCTTCGCGTTTATCTCGCGGGCCGAGGCGATCCAGCAGCGTCAACTTGCGGAAAGCCGGACGATCACTGCCGAACGCACGCTCGATTTCGTCAAGGGCATGTTCAAGCTCGCGGATCCCGAGCAGGCGAGCGGCGCGTCGATCACCGCGCGAGAGATCGTCGATCGCGGCGCTGCAAGGCTCGATTCCCCGGAGCTCAATCGCGAACCGATGGTCAAGGCCGAGCTCGGCGTCACCTTGGCCGAAGTTTACGGCGCGCTCGGACTCTATCGCAAAAGCGACGCGCTCGTCCGGCAGACCCTCGGCATCCAGCACGGCGAGCCGGCCACGCTCGCGCGGCAACTGAATGCACTCGGACAGTCGCAGCTCCGGCTGGCCGAATATGAAACGGCGGAGCGAACCTTCAGGAAAGCGTGGACGCTGGCAAGCACTGCCAGCGATTCGGTTCGATCGGAAATCCTGGTCGGTCGCGGTACGGCCTTGTCCAACCTCGAGAAATACGCGCAAGCGGACCGAATATTGCGACAAGCGCTCCGCATGGACCGCGCGCGCGGCGATCCCGTCTACGTCGCATATGATCTTGAAGTGTTGGGCCAAAATCAGTTCTACCAAGGGCGTCTGGAGCAGGCTCAGCCCTTTATCCTGCAGGCGTTGGATCTCCGCCGGCGCTCCGAAGGGCCGCTAAGTCCGGGTGTCGGCGACAACCTGAACATGCTGGGCCAGATCGCCTACATGCGACACGATCTGCCGACGGCAGAACGCTATTTCAGCGGTAATCTCGCGGTCGACCGGAAAGTTCTCGGGCCGGATCATCCGGATTCCGCAGCGACGATGAACAACCTCGCGCGCGTCCTCCTGGAGCAACGCCGATACAGGGACGCCGCGCCGCTGCTCGAGCATGCCATCGCTATCGGCAAGCAAGAGCGCGGCGAAGGCAGCGTCAACATGGCCTTCGCTTATTCCAACCTCGCCGTCGTCCGCAGTCACACCGGAAGGCTGCAGGAAGCCGAGACGCTGTTTGGCAAGGCGATCGCCGTTGCTCGCGAAAACAAGCATCCCAGCCTCGGCCCGACCCTCGCCGACTTCGCACAATTGATGTGTTCGACCGGTCGCACATCCGAGGGACTCACGCTTCTCGACGAGGCCGCGCCAGTTACCCGCGCCGATTATTCCGACGGTTCGTGGTCGGCTTGGGTCGATAATATCAGGGGGGAATGCCTGCTTCGCGCGGGCCGGAAGCTGGAAGGAAGAATGGCGATCGCCGAGAGCTCGCCAATTATCCTTAAAACCTGGCCGGCCGGCACGTTATTCGCCGTTGAAGCCCAACGCCGCGCTAATCTTGCGAGGTAGTTAGCGGAAGTGGATCGAGAACAGACGTGCGGCCAATGTCCGCAACGGGTGGAAGCGGACATTCCGCCAGACTCATGTTAACGGAGTTCGCCGGTAAGCAGGGGAGGAACCCATGCGCACTCGTGGTATGACGCTAGTCGTTGCTTCGTTACTCGCGATTCAACTCACATTGCTTCGGCCAGCTAATGCCCAAGAGCCGAAAACCCGCGATTATGTGGTCACAGTCTACAAGGCCGCTCCCGGCGAGCAGGTAGCCCTCCTACGGTGGATGGCCGAAGAGGAGCGTGTCGCAGAAGCGGCTGGGGTGCCGAAGGGCCAACTCTATGACCACTTCGACGGTGCTGATTGGGATTATATCGGCATCGCACCGCTCACCACGGCGCAGGAGGATGACGCGATGAACGCGGCGAGAAAGCGCATGGGCCTTGCGACCGGTCCGCGTCGATCAACCGAGTTTCGGCGATATATCCTGCACCACACCGATACGCTGGTGCATGGGCCGACGACCGCTACCGACTTGCTCAAGGCGATCGGGGACATGGAACACCACTAATGTGTCGTGGCGATCGCTTGCCCCCTCATGACTGGGATAGGTGGAAAACGGACCTTCGAAATCTTAATGAGCAAGTGTGTAATTGAGGGTTCGGAATCGAAGTCATGGCAAAGCTGCTCGACGTAACGCCCTTTCTACGTTGTGCCCGGATCGATGACGCAACGCACTTTTTCACGGAGGTTCTCGGCTTTCGCATGGACGCGAAGGAAGGCGATTTCGCTCGCGTCTCGCGTGACTGCGTCACTTTTCTACTCTTCGGTGATGGCGTCGAACTCCAGCCACGCGGGGGTGGACGTTACACGAGCTACGTCGCCGTGGACGACGCCGACGCGCTGTATTTAGAACTGCAGCCAAAACTGGACGGCTTGCCTCCAGACCATGTGAACCCGCCGTGCGACATGGAATATGGCCGGCGTGACTTTTCCGTAATCGGACCTGATGGTGACCTTATAGGCTTCGGCTCACCCGTCTCGAGCTGATGTCCGCAATGGGTGGAAAGCGGACGCAAGCTTACTGCGGCAAGGGTACGAGCTGACCTGACTTCGCGTTTGCCTCGTCAGGAGGCGTATGGATGTCCACGCAAATTGAGGGGGTGACGCGACCACCCTTCCAAATGGAAGATGCGACCTGTCGAAACTCGCGCATGTCCGGGCGGTAACCGTGTTCCGCAGCCAGCCGTAGCGTTTGACTAATGCGCAACCGTTCCTGGTAATCAAGCGTAGCTGCCGCCTGAAGAGCCTCCCAAAGCATCGTTCTGTCGGTCGATGTAAGCACCTTCGGCCCTTCCTGAAGGAGGCGAAGTTTGGACCATGGCTCCATTTCCTGCTTTTGGAAGGTGTCGAACACTCGCAAATTCGATACCAATGCTCCGACGCTAGATTGCTGGTCGCTCGGGAGCAACGTCATTTGGCCGGCTGCAACGGCCGCCTCGTACTGAGGAAAATCGGGACCAAAGCGAGGTGCTTGCGCAACCCATGATGGTGTTTCGAAACTTCCCGTTTCCGCCCATTGCCGGAGGATCCCTCTAAGCTCACTCAATCGACGTTGGATGCACGGTTCCGCAATCTTCCGCACTTCCAGCGTGGCAAGGTTTGCCTGAAGTTCTTTCTTGACCGCTGCGCGGGTACTTTGGGCAACTTGACGGTCGTGGATGTCTTGCACCACCTGCTGCGCACCGAGAGCAATGAGCACTCCGATGACGACGATGCACACGTCGTACAAGAACTCGCGCCAGTCGTGGGGTGATGTCGGCAAACGGAAGCGCATGCAGTCGCCCCCCAGAACAGCCGTAGGTTAACAGAAGCGCGAATGTCCGCAATGGGTCGAAAGCGGACATTACTCCGAGTTGAGAAGTTGCTCAGTCACTGGCGCCCCAGCCTTCGTTTGACAGCCTATTGAAACGTTAGCTCGGCATCCGCGACGATCGCACCGCCGACTGCTCCGACCACGGTGATCGGCTCTCCCGCGGTGGGCGGTGCGATGAACATTGTCGAGGCACTCGTGGTCATGGGCGGGATTTGCAAGTTCCCAACGAGCTCCCAGGCGACCATGGACGGGTCGCCGTTGGCGGCGTTCCACTCGGTCGAACGGGCCCAAGCGAGAGTAACGTCTTTGGTCTCCTGGTATTGTGCGTCGAGAATGACCTCGACCGTGACCTGCTGATTCACCATGGCGGGATTGGGACTAAGGTTGATCCCGGCAATTACTGAATCTCCCGGTCCGACCGGCCCATCCGCGGGAGCAGCCTCGGTCTCGATATGTTCCCAGGTGTCCGCTTCGAGGTTTACATCGGAAGCGACGTTGCTGCTCGAGTTGCCGCCGAAGAACACGATGGCGCGGCGCTCGCGGTCGAAGGTGAGGGCGTGCCCCCAGCGCGGGCCCGGGCCGATGTCCTGGCGCTGTGTCCAATGTCCATCCGCGAAGACCCAGGTGGCGCCGAACAGTTGCGGGGGCGGAGAGGCGGCAGCGCTCGCAAGGCCACCGTACAGCACGATCGAGGCATCGGTGGAGACCATCGCGGAGCGCAGGCACGCTTCTGGGCCAATGTCCTCGATCTGCGTCCAGCCGTTGCCGTCCCACTGCCAGGTATCTCCGAGCGTCCCGCCGGCGCCGATTCCTCCGAACAGTAGAGTCCTGTGGCCGACGAGGTCATAGGCGCATGAGGCATAGGAGCGGCCCAAGGGGCCGGTGTCCTCGACCTGGGTCCAGCCCGTCCCGTCCCACTCCCACGTGTCGCGGAGTAATGTTCCCGCGCCGTCTTGGCCGCCGAACAGGACGGCCCGCGAGCGCTGGACGTCAAATACGAGCACGTGCCCGTGGCGTGGCGAAGGACCGGCATCTTCGACCTGGGTCCACGTTTCCCCATCCCACTCCCAGCTATCCGCCAGCTCGGCGCCGCCGATCCCGCCGAAGAGGAACGTTTTCCGCCGGTTCGCGTCGAAGCACATGCCGTGGCTGCTCCGCCCCGTCGGGCCGATGTCGGCCATTTGGGTCCAGAACTCGCCGTCCCATTCCCAGGTATCGTCGAAGCTTTCACTCCCCGCGCCGACGCCTCCGAACAGCACCGTGCGCCGCCCTTCGGAATAGGACAACGCGTGGCCGAAGCGAGCAGCTGGCCCCACGTCTTGCTTCTGAGTCCAGAGGAACCGCGTCATCGCCCCCTCCGCGGCTGGTGTTGACCGCTTGAGCTTGTGCCTATTCCCAACCGTCGTCAACGACTCTGGTTATAGCCGCTCTTCGGTGAGCAGTTTCGCCCGCCCCACAGTACGCGGGCGTAATGGCTGGAACGACCCTTGGCCTGTGTCATTTTACCGGCATGTCTGAAGAACCGGCCCGGTTTCGTAACAGCGCCCGCAACTGCCGCGAACTCGCGGCTCAAGCGAGGGATACCGAAGCGCGCCGTGAGCTTCTGGACGTTGCCTTCGAACTGGAGAGGGAAGCCGACCAGATCGAAGCCGAACAAGCGTCTCAGCCCGACTAGCGCATTCGCAATCCTAAGCGCCGCGTTAAGCACGTCCGTTTGGCGAGCCTTCATGAGTGCCGGGTTAATCAGAGTCTGGCAGCGGCTCACCTGCTGCCCGGAAGATGAGAACGCCCTGTCCACATCCCCCCGATCCACCCGTGGGCAGGGCGTCTCCCTGGAGTCAATGACGCAATGAAACGCGCTGCTTTCGATAA
>JBKPON010000027.1:0-17127 GCA_046733135.1 Pseudomonadota bacterium
CCTTCATGACGCGGAGATTTGGCCGGTACGCACAAACGCGGCGTTTCTGGCGGAAGCGCTGCTATTTCCCGGTTTCGGAACGGGCAAGATCGATACCGGCTTCATAGAGCGCAATCTCGACCAACTGGTCCCCGACGCCGAACCGAACGAATATGTCTGGCGAGGTGCGGCAATGGTCGTCCTGGCAAAATTCGACGAGGATGAAAGCAGTCCCGTGGGATTCAGGCTCAACGCACCCGAGCGAAGGCATGCGACGCTCAGCAGAGGCGGGGATGTGCGGACCGTTTCACCCGATGACGGGGAGATTGCTGCCGTCACCGGATTTGCCGACGGCGAACGCGTTGTCGTCTTCTACGAAGGCACGGCCTACGAGTTCGGGCTTGCGTGGCGCGGCACCGGCCAAAGCCATGGAATCCACGACGGCGAAATCGAAGCGCCGATGCCGGGGAAGGTCACCGCGGTCGAGGTATCGCCGGGCGACAAGGTCGCCAAGGGACAGCGGCTAGTGACGCTCGAGGCGATGAAGATGGAGCATGGGCTCACCGCTCCCTTCGACGGCACAGTCGCCGAACTGTCCGCCGTGCTCGGGGCGCAGGTCAGCGAAGGACAATTGCTGGTGAAAGTTGAGGCTGAAGGCACTCCTGCGAAGGCAGGAGCCTAGACCAATGGGCAACCGCTGCTCCGCAGCGCGGCTGGACCCCGGCCTTCGCAGGGGAACAGGGATTGCTCGTCCCCGTTTTGCACGAATGCGGGGCACGTTGCCGTTGACCGTCGCCTTTGCCGCAATGCTCGCGGCGCCATTGATGCTGCCCGGTTGCGTGGCAACCGAGCCGGAGGGCGGGGCGCCGATGCCGTTGCTCAACGCCAACGGGCAGACAATCGGTCATGTGCGTGCCTGGCAGACCGCGGGCGGCGTGACCTTCCGCATTGATGCGACCGGCTTGCCGCACGGGGTGCACGGCATTCACGTCCACTCCGTTGGGCGCTGTGATCCACCCGATTTCGCAAGCGCGGGCGAGCATTGGAATCCAGCGACGAAGAAACATGGGTTCAACAATCCAGCGGGCCCGCACGTCGGCGACCTACGCAATGTCGAAGTTGCAGCGAATGGCACGCTGGGTGCGACGGTCACTCTGCCGAATGCCAGCCTGACGGGGCCAGCCGCCGCAGGCACGCTGTTGGATGAGGATGGTGCGGCATTGGTGCTTCATTCGAGAGCCGATGACTATGTGACGGACCCTAGCGGCAACAGCGGCGATCGCATCGCGTGCGCGGTTCTCAGGCCCGTCGCTGAGGTCCGCTAGCATCAGCCTTATATCTGTCGGCTCTACGACACATTAAACCTTCGTTGACCTTACGCTGTTACCAACTTCGCCGGATTTGGAGGCGAGCGTGAGCAAGCCCTTGCACACGTCAGAGTTCGAGCCGGCACAGGCGCATGTGGAGCGGCAGGAACGTCGCCCCGTACGCATGCACGGTCACATCTTGCTGGAAGACGGGACGACGGCCGAGGCCGTGCTGGTTGATCTTTCCTAGGAGGGCTGCAGCATCGAGACCCCAGTTGAGCTCAGCGTCGACCAACCTGTCACCCTATCGGTGCTTCGCCGAGGCGCGATCGAAGCGCTCGTTCGCTGGGTCTCCGAAGGCAAGGCCGGACTCTACTTCAAGGCTCTCGTCGCAGAAAAACAACAGCAGCCGCGGGTTACCGACCGCATCTCGCTTGATGCCGAGGTCATGTTGCGACGGCTCGGTCAGCTGAACTATCGGGTGCGGCTGTTCGATCTGTCGCCTCAGGGCTGCAAGGTCGAGCTGGTCGAGCGGCCGCGCGAGGGCGAGCATTTGATGATTCGCTTCGAGGGCCTGGAAGCGCTCGATGCCGAAGTCTGTTGGGTGAGCGAATTCGTCGCGGGCTTGCACTTTGAAAAGCCTTTTCACCCCGCGGTGTTCGATCTCATGGTTGCGCGGCTGAGCTAGGCGATAGCGCCGGCTGGCATTTGTTGCGACGAACACTTAGATTGGCCGACGCAACGGTAAGAGGTCGATCAGCTTGCAGTCTGGGTTCGTTGCCTATCTGGACTCCGTCAAATCCCGCGATCCGGCCGCGCGCTCGCGTTGGGACGTCTTGTTCTATCCGGGAGTATTGGCGCTGGGATTCCACCGCATCGCGCATTGGCTGTGGGAGGGGCAGCTATTCTTTCTGGCGCGCTTGGTGAATCATTTCGCGCGCTTCCTGACCGCCGTCGACATTCACCCCGGAGCGAAGATCGGCAAGCGTTTCTTCCTCGATCATGGTTTTAGCGTGATCGGCGAGACGGCCGAGATCGGCGACGATGTCACTATCTATCAAAATGTGACACTGGGCGGAACGAACCCCTCCACGGGAATTGGCGGCAAGCGTCATCCCACCCTTCGATCGGGCGTGGTCGTGGGTTCGGGCGCGCAGATCCTCGGTCCTATCGAAGTGGGCGAGGGCGCGAAGATCGGTGCCAATTCGGTGGTCACCAGGGATGTAGCGCCGGGGTCGACCGTGGTCGGTATCCCGGCCAAGCCAGTTCCACTGGACACGGTTCACTACAGCCCCGGCTTCGTGCCGTACGGCACGCCCTGCGGAGAGGATTGCGATCCGGTCCGGGTGCGGATCGGTGAGCTGGAGCGCGAGCTCGACGAGCTGCGGAAGGAGGTTGCGGTCATGAAGACCGCCAGTCAGCCGCGGCCGAAGGTCAAGAGCGCTTGAGCGTCATCGCGCCGTTCCCGAGTAGATGGGACCGGCGCCCGATCGCGAGTTTCGACCGCCGAGAGATTGTGCGCATCCTCGACCTTTACGGCCGCATGGTCGCCGCCGGGCACTGGCGCGACTATGCGCTGAGGATCGACCCGGACGTCGCGATTTTCGCCGCCTACCGTCGTCACTCCGAGCGGCCGGAGATCCGCATCGAGAAGCGCCCCGAGCTTCGACTGAAGCAGGGGGCGTTCGCTCTGGTCGGCGAGCATGGAGCGGTGCTCAAGCGGGGCCACGAGCTGGCGCCCGTGCTCGCCCCGCTCGAGCGTCGACTCATGCGGCTGGTTGGGTAACCACGATCGTTCGATCAAGGATTGGCAGCCGGTCCTTCAATCCCTCCGGAAGTGGCTTGACGATGGCGGCACGCGCCTGGTGCCAAAAGGCAGATAGCAGCAGCAACGCCGAGCCGATCACCAGGGCCGTCAGCGCGACGTTGAGCTCGACCGCACCGAACTGGCGAAACAATTCGGCAAGCGCCCAAAGCACATAAGCGAGGGCGGAGACGAGCAACGCGCGGCGGTCGATCGCCAAAGCGGTCAAGCCGAGCGCGACGTAGAGGAGTACCACGACCACGCCCTCACTTAGCGTTGCATGACCGTCGTTCAGCCCAAGCAAGGTGAAGATCGGATGCACGATCATCGGCGCGGCGAGCAGGTGCAGCCAGAAGGCGACGTCGGACCGTCGGGTGACTCGCGCGCGATCGGAGCCGTCCCACCACATGGCGAAGAGGAAAATGCCGATACCGAGCAAAAGGACAAAGCCCAGGATGATGTTCTTAGCCTGCTCCGCATTCTGGCCGAGCGCTGCAACGAGCAGCCCGACTGCGATTCCGGCGACCGAGGCAGCGCCGGCGGCGACTGTAATCGGAACCCTGAACCGCCGCCAATGAAGCCACGCCCCGGCCGCTGCGATCGCCGCCGAAATGGCGCCGACGACCCCACCGAGTTGCGGATTATTGTT
The DNA here is from genome assembly GCA_046733135.1 of Pseudomonadota bacterium. Lineage (GTDB taxonomy): Bacteria > Pseudomonadota > Alphaproteobacteria > Sphingomonadales > Sphingomonadaceae > Sphingomicrobium. Next base: position 3,740 of record JBKPON010000027.1, read on the forward strand.
GAACGCCTCTGGTCCGACGCCGATGACCAAGGTGAAGCCGGCAGTGGTTAATACGCCCCCAACGAATGTCAGGAGCAGCAGGATTGATGGAAGCGCCATCCTGCGCTTGGCGGTGAAGAAGAGCGCAAGCGCCCAGGAGGTGATCGCCACGAACAATGGCGCGAGCGGTGAGGGGCCGTTCCCGTCAATCGCGAGATTGGCATGCTGGCCGATCCATTGACCGATCCAGCCGACAGCGAAGAGCAAAATGGCCGCAGCAATCGAGACGAATATATCATTGAAGCCGGTGATGAGTCGGAACTGCTCTTCATCGGGAATTGCAATCGCGCGCTCGCGTTCAACATGCGCGCGTAGCGCGTCGGCCGCTTCGCCGCTGATCACGCCCGCGGCGACAGCGTCGTCGAGCTCTTGCTGACTGTACATGGCAATCCTCCGCTATTTTCCGCGGAAGATAATGCCAAGTGTATTATAGTGTCAATACAGTACTACAGGAATGACGGGCGCCCGGGAGGGGATGCAGGGGAGCGGGCGCCCGCCAAACAGATTAGCGGCAGACCACCCGATCGCGCTCGATCGCGCGGCCGACCAGTGCACCACCGACGGCACCGAGGATTGTGCCCGTGGCGCGCTCGCCGTGCGTGTCGATTGCCCGGCCAACCAAGGCGCCACCGGCGGCCCCGATGATCAGGCCGGTCGTTCCGTTGGGCCGTTTGCATCTCATTCGGCCGTGCGAGTCGCGCCAAACCTTACCGTGATAGTAATGGGTGCGGGCAACAGCCGGAGTGCCGATCACCGGAATGGCGAGACTGGTCGCGGCCAGCGCCAGAACGATCTTGCGCATCAATTTCCCTCTTTTCTTTCTCGCACCTCACTTAGAGGCGTACCGTCTGATAGTTGGAGAGGCGGTTAACCAAAACCCGCGTCGTTAACGGCGAACGGTTGTTTTGGAGGCGACACGAAGCTGGCGGGTATGCGCAATGTTTACGACGGCCGGCGCGGATACGGCGAGGTGCTGCGAGAGTTAGACGTTGGAACGTCGGATTTTTAGGAGAGCTTGCGATGGCGAAGAAGGCGACGGGCAAAGGAACCCGCACGAAAAGCGCAAAGAAAGGGACGTCTAAAACCCCCGCCCGCGCGGTCGGGCGGCGCTCTGGAGCGCGATCAGGAGGGAGTTCCCAGGATTCGATGGGCGAGGCCTTCATCAAGCTGCTTCAGAGCCCGCTCGTGGCTGATCTTGTCGCGGTCGCTGCGACAGCCGCTCTGGCCTCGCTTGCCGAACAAGGGTTCAGCAATCGCGCCGGCGGGGGCGGTTCCACCGGAAAGCGCGCGGGCCGCGCCGTGAAGGCCGCCGGGGCAGCGGCAGCCGCGGCAATCGGCCGACGGCTCGGCACGGAGATCGAGGAAATCCGCAAGGCGACGAAGCAATCTAAGGCCGGCGCAAAAGCGTGAGCCGAGCACGGCCGACTTCGCGCGAAGTATCGACGACTAGCGGCCCGGAATCGATTTCGTCACGTCGGTCCGTTTCGATGCTCATCCATCCCCCGGGCGCGAGCCAACCAGACTGACTGACGGCTTGCACGACGGCGGTACCTGAACCTGGCGCATAAGGAGGATCAGCGAAGATGAGGTCGAATGGCTCGAACGAGGGCAGCGTGAGGGCTGAGCCGACCAAAATGTGGACTCGAAGACTCGCGCCCAGCTTCTCGGTGTTGTTTTTCAAGATGCGTGTTGCGTTGGGATCGCGTTCGACGAATGTCGCTGTAGCAGCTCCACGAGACAGAGCTTCGAGCCCCAAGGCGCCGCTACCGGCGAAAAGGTCAGCGACCCGGAGCTCCTCGAATGAGCCGAGACGGCTCGCGAGCATCGAGAACAACGTCTCGCGCGCCCGATCGGCGGTGGGGCGCGTGGCGAGCCCCGGAGGCACCTCGATCGTTCGCCCGCGCCACTGGCCGGCAATAATTCTCATCGGAGGGTTTCGCGAAAGCTGTCCAGTTCGGAACGCTCGATTTCGTCAACGGTGCCAGGTTCCAGACCGGCCAGTGCGAACGGACCATAGGCAGTGCGGATCAGTCGCGAGACCTGCAACCCGAGATGGGCCAATACCCTGCGGACTTCGCGGTTCTTGCCCTCGGTGAGGCTCATCTCGATCCAGCAATTGCGGCCGGTTCGGCGCTCGAGATTTGCATTGATTGGCCCGTAACGGACGCCGTCGATCGTGATCCCCTCGGCGAGTTGCTCGAGTTGCGCCTGGCTAACATTGCCGAACGCTCTCGTGCGGTAGGTGCGTACAACGCCGGTTCTGGGAAGCTCGAGCTGCCGCTTAAGCTCGCCATCATTCGTAAGCAGCAGCAGCCCCTCGGTCATGAAATCCAAACGGCCGACCGGCATCAGCCGCGGCAATCCCTTTGGCAACCGGTCGTAAATGGTCGAACGGCCCTTCGGATCCCGCTCGGCAGTGATCGTTCCTTGCGGCTTGTGGAAGCGGAACAAGCGCGTGGCGGCGGCAGGGCGGACTGGCTTCCCGTCAACCGTTAGTCCCGTGAGATCTTCGAGCAAAGTCGCGGGCGTGGTGAGCTTTTCCCCATTGAGCGCGATGCGTCCTTCGGCGATCATGCGTTCAATCTCTCGACGCGAGGCGACTCCGGCGCGTGCGAGCAACTTGGCGATGCGCTGTGGCCCACCGCGATCCTGTGGCTCAGCGGGCACAGTGGGCCGAACCTTGCGCTGCTTTGGCACCGGACGCCTGGTCACTCGTTTCGGGGGAAAAGTCATGGGGTGCCGATGCTGTTCGGGAGACATAAGCAAGTCGTCAAGCGGATCCTCATTGTCGAGGACGAGCCGCTTACCGCATTCGACAATGAAAATATGCTGGGCGACGCCGGCTATGAGATCGTCGCGACGATCGACGATTTCGAGGAGGCCGTGGAAGTGCTGCGGCGTGAGAAAGTCGACCTCGTGCTGAGCGATGTTCGGTTGCGCAGTCAACAGACCGGCATCGAGCTTGCCAATCACGCAAAGAAACACGGCGTGCCGACGCTTTTTGCGACTGGGCATCCCTATCCGAATGCTGCAGCGGTCGCCGTCGGCTGTCTCAAGAAGCCTTATTCGGAGCGGCAGCTGACCAAAGCCATCGAGTGCGTCGACCGGCATCTCCAGGGCGAGAAAGTAAAGCCCCCCAAGGGCCTACAACTGTTCATCGTCATCGACGAGCAGGAATAGTCCGGCGAGCCGTTCATGGCGGGGCTAGGCAGGTCGTGAATCCTGTCTAAGGTCCAAGACGATTCAGTCGAGGAGGGGGAATTGGCAGCTCAGCGTCCGAAAGGTTGGAAGCTGCTCAAGGCAGCATTGGCAACCCGCAAGGCTGCGACGATGCTCGCATTCGGCTTCTCATCGGGGCTGCCGTTCGCCCTGCTGATTGGAACGCTGAACGCTTGGTTGGGCGAGGCTGGAATCAACCTTGCGACGATCGGCGTGCTGTCCTGGATCGGTCTTTCTTATAGCTTCAAGTTCCTCTGGTCACCGCTCGTCGACCGGCTCAAGCTTCCGCTGCTGGAGCGGCTTGGTCGCCGCAAGAGCTGGATCATCCTCTGTCAGGCGATCATGATTGGCGGCTTTGCCGGGCTTGCTGCGACAAATCCGGCAACGAACATAGGAACTTTCGCAATCTTCGCCGTGATCGCGGCACTTGCGTCCGCAACCCAAGACGTGGCCGTGGACGCCTGGCGTATCGATGTGGCGGATGAGAAGACGCCAGTCGAATTGTTGTCGGCCATCTACCAGTTCGGATACCGCATCGCGTCGATCGTTGGCGGCGCTCTCGCTCTGGTGATGGCTGCACGAATGTCCTGGTCCCTGGTGTACTTGTTGATGGGCGCGTTGGTAGCTTTGATGGCGCTCATCGCCCTCCAGGCCCCGGATACGGAGCGCCCCGACGCGGGGATGCTGCACAAGGAGCTCGACGAGCCAGGAGCGCTCGAGCCACGTGCACGCATTATTGCCCTCGCAATCGTCGGAGTCAGCTGGGCGTGGGCAATCTTCACCATCGGCCACTTCATGATCTCGATGCTGACTACAGCGCCGGGTGAGAAGCAGCCGTCGGTCGCCGATTTCACCAAGCTTTACGGTCCGTGGATCATCTTCGCGACGGTGATCGTCCCGCTCATCGTTGCGGCACTGATCAATTGGCTCCGCAAGCATCATCGCCACGTCCTGACCCAACCCGATCACCGGCACACGCCGGGCCGCAATGCCTTGAATCACCTCTACGTCGCGTTGGTCGCGCCGCTCGGCGAATTGTCGGCGCGGCTGGGCTGGGGCGTGTTGATCGTGCTCGGCCTCATCCTGACGTACACGCTTTGCTACAATATCTGGTCGTCGTTCGCTTTCCCCTTCTATCTCGATTTCCTCCATTATTCGAAGGACGAGGTAGCCTTTGCATCGAAGGTGTTCGGGATCTTCATGACGATGATCGGGATCGCCCTTGGCGGCTATTTGTTCGCTCGGATCGGCCGACTACCGACAGTGCTCATCGGAGCGATCCTCCCGGTATTCGGCAACTTCGTCTATGCCGATTTGGCGGAAGGAGGTCCGCACCTAGACGCAGTCGCCGGCACGATCGGTCTGACCCAATTGTTCGGACTGTTTGGTTTCGACGAGCGCATGGTTCGACTGCTGCTGGCGATCTCGATGGAAAACATTTCCACCGGAATCGCCGGCGCGGCATTCGTCGCCTACCTCTCCGGTATCGTCAGCAAGCGGTTCACGGCTGTGCAATATGCGCTGCTGTCATCGCTTACTTTCCTGATCGGCTCGCTCGGTCGCGGCATCGCGGGAGAAGCCTTCGACATCTACGGATACGCGACCGTATTCCGCTGGACCGCCGCGGCAGGTGCATTTGCGGTTCTGTTCGTGCTGCTCGAATGGATGCGAGTTACCGCCGAGAGTCGCCGCGCCACGAAGGATACTTCGCCGACGGTCGATGAAGCCGCGACCGCGCGGTAAGAGTCCAGCTAGAATGCGTTAACCTGTGAGCGATAGGGACTGATTCCAGTCTTCTTGTGATCAGTTGGCGGAAACGCACCGACATGCTGCTCTTCATCCTGCTCATCGCTGTGCAAGTCTGTTGCGTCGTGCATGTTGTTCGCAACGGCCGAAGCATGATCTGGATCAGCGCGCTCATCTTCCTTCCGGTGGCGAGCACGATCGCTTATTTCATCGCGGAGATCCTGCCGGGTCTGCAGCACAATCGGCACGTCCGTGTGGCGCGGCAAAAAGTCGTGGAGAAGATCGATCCGGAACGCGAACTTCGCGCTGCACGGGAGGCGCTCGATATTGTCGACACGATGGCCAATCGCATCCGGGTTGCCGACGCATTGGCGTCGCTCGACCGACATTCCGAAGCTTTGCCGCTCTACCAGCGTGGGGCGGGGCCTCGGCCGGATTTCCGCACCGGCGAGAAGCTTGCGCGATGCCTATTTCTCAACGATCGGCCGCAGGAAGCATTGTCTGTGCTCGAGGGCCTTCCCTCGGTGATCGGCCAGTCGGATCGCGATCTGGCGGCGTTGCTCAGGGCGCGCGTTCTAGAGGAGCTCGGCCGCTACGACGAAGCGCTGCAGCTCTACGGCGAGATCGCCGAGCGGTTCGTTGGTGACGAGGCACGCTGCCGGTACGCGGCCCTATTACTGAAAGTCGGACGCCAGGCCGAGGCTCGCCGGGTGCTTGAAGACGTTGAGCATCGGATGAAATATCTCGATCGCTACTCCCGCAGCTCTCACGCGCCGATGTACGATTGGGCGATGCGCGAGCTGACGGGCATGAGGACCTGATCAGTCGGGAATTTGATCGTTCGCGGCTAGGACTTCGCCGGCCAGGTATAGCGATCCGAAAATCAGAACCGCGTCGTTCTTGGGGATGACACCCAGGGCCTCCTCGACGGTGTCATGCGCGTCGGCGGCAAAGCCGAGGGCGCCCGCTATGTCCACCAAATCGTTAGACGCGAAACAGGCGTGATCGGGGATCGGCACCGCGTGAACTCGGGACGCAACGGAGCTGAAGGGTCGGAGCATGCCGGCAGGATCTTTGCTCGCCAGACTGGCAAAAATCAGATGCAATGTCTTGCGATCAGCGAACTGATGCCGAGCCCATGCGGCGATCTGCCGCGCGGCCGCGGGATTGTGTCCGCCGTCGAGCCAGACCTCACGATCGCCCACCAGCGGTCCCGGCATGAGGCGCTGAAGGCGCGCCGGCCAGTCGGCCCAGCCCATTGCGGCGGAGAGTGCTGACGCAGGAACCCGCAATCTCTGCTGATGGCGAAGCATGGCGACCGCGAGCGCAGCGTTCATCGCCTGGTGGCGGCCGGGAAGACGGGGCAAGGGGAGGTCGAGCGTGCCCTGTTCGTCCGCGTAGCGGAGCCTGCCTTGCCGCACGGTTGCGTCCCAAACGCTTCCGCGCGGCAGCCATGGAGCGCCGATTGCATGGGCGATTTCGCCAATCCGTCGGCTGACGGGTAGGGGATAGTGTTGGCTGAGGATGGGGACGCCCGCTTTCGCAATGCCGGCCTTTTCGGCGGCAATGCCTGGGAGGCGCTTCCCCAAGAAATGCTGGTGATCGAGCGCGAGATTGGTGATGCCGCTCACGAGTGGACGCTCAATGACATTCGTTGCGTCAAGCCTGCCGCCCAGACCGACCTCCAGGATGCATGCGTCCGCCTGTGCTCGCGCGAAGGCCATCAGCGCGACGGTGGTCGCGACTTCGAAGAAGGTCGGCTCGATACTCTCGCTGGCGTCCAGCACCTCTGTGAGCAGCGCCGCGAGTTCGTCGTCATCGATCAGCTCGCCGGCAACGCGGATGCGCTCGTTGAACCGCACGAGGTGGGGACTGGTGAAAACGTGCACCGCGTGGCCCGCGGCTTCGAGCGCGGCGCGGAGGAAGGCGACCGTTGACCCTTTGCCATTGGTACCTGCGACGTGGAAAACTGGCGGGATTCTGTCCTGCGGGCAGCCGAGGCGGTCGAGAAGGGCCGAAACTCGCTCAAGACCGAGGCGGTCGCCGGCGGGCGAAAGCCTGTCGAGCCGGTTGAGTTGCGCCTGAACGCCCGGGTGTTTCGAGCGCGCGAAATCAGCCACTGGCTTTGTCCCCGCAGGGGCGCGGAAGTTTTGTCACGCAGCCGCCTTGGTCTCCGGCGTGAGATAGGAAATCAGCAGGGCGAGCTTCTCCTTCAAGTCGGCCCGCTGGACGACCATGTCGATAATGCCGTGATCGAGGAGATACTCGGCCCGCTGGAACCCTTCGGGCAGCTTCTCGCGGATGGTCTGCTCGATCACTCGCTGACCGGCAAAGCCGATGAGGGCGCCGGGCTCAGCGAGCTGAACGTCGCCGAGCATGGCGTAGGATGCGGTGACGCCGCCAGTCGTCGGATCGGTGAGTACGACGATATAGGGCAAGCCCGCATCCTTAAGCTCGGCGAGCGCCACGGTTGTCCGCGGCATTTGCATGAGACTCAGGATCGCCTCTTGCATGCGCGCCCCACCGGACGCCGTGAACAGGATGTACGGGCATTTGTCGGCGATCGCGGCGCGTACTCCGGCAAGGAAAGCGGCGCCGACGGCGATCCCCATCGATCCGCCCAAGAAAGCGAAGTCCTGGACGCCGACAACCGCCGAACGTCCGTCGATCTTGCCGCGGGCGTTGAGCAGGGCATCACGTTCCTCGGTGGCGGTCCGCGCGGCCTTCAACCGGTCGCTGTAGCGCTTCGTGTCCTTGAACCGCAGCGGGTCCTCGCGGACTTCGGGTATAGGAAGCAGCTCGTATTGCGCAGCGTCGAAGATTTGTTCGAATCGTTTCCTCGGGCCGATCCGGTCGTGGAAGTCGCAGCGCGGACAGACGCTGTAATTCTCCTCCCATTCCTTGACGAAGACCATCGTCCCGCACTTGCTGCACTTGTGCCAGAGATTCTCGACGGTCTGACGCTTGGGCAGGAAAGGGATGCCGCTGCGGACTCGGCTTAGCCAACTCATCGTGGTGTCCTCATTTCTTCGAGCGACAGGGATGCGGCGATTTGAGCGATCGCCTGGGCCGGATCGGGGGCGCCGGTAATTGTTCGACCAATGACAAGCACTGAAGCCCCGTCGTCGAGAGCCTGACGCGGAGTCACGACCCGTTTCTGATCCCCGACATCGTCACCGGGGGAACGGACTCCGGGGACGACAAAGAATCCGTCCGGCCAATCGGCCCGCGCCGTGGCCACTTCGGAGCCCGAGCAGACGATCCCGTCGAGGCCCGACTCACGAGCGAGCTCGGCGAGCCGCCTCACCTGATCGGCCGGCGAACCCTGGATTCCGCTGGCTGCGAGATCGGCATCGTCGAGGCTGGTGAGCACGGTGACGCCTACGACCTTCGTTTCCGGTCGCGCCGCAGCTTTCGCGGCCCGCATCATCTCGCGACCTCCGGCCGCGTGGACGGTCAGAATCGCCGGCTCCAGCCGTGCGAGCGCGGCGACCCCCTTTTCAACTGTGTTCGGGATGTCGTGCAGCTTCAGATCGAGGAAGATCGGCAATTCGCGCTCGGCGATGTGCAGCACCCCCTCATGACCATTGGCGCAGAAGAATTCGAGGCCGAGCTTGACTCCGCCCGCATGCCCGCGAACCTCGCGGGCGATCGCGGCTGCCCGATGAACGTCCGTCGTATCGATTGCGACGTAGATCGGACTCATGCTGGAGGCTCGCCTTCCTCTATGGGCTTTGGCGCTTCAGTTGTCGTTGCCCGTTGACGCTCCTGAGCTTCATGACGGCGCCTCAAGGACCAAATGCGTGCCCGCATGATCAGCCACGTTGGCAGGAGCCCGAGCAGGAAGACGACCAGCAGGAGAAGCGGGATCTTGATGTCCGCCTGGATGTCACCCCAGAGGTTGAGCGTGACATCGTTCCAGTTGCGGAACGCAAACAGGCTGACAACCACCGCGATCAGGACCCAGAGCAGGGTCTTCAGGAATTGCATAACGTGCGGCCCTTTAGGCGAGCCGTGCGTTGAAGACTAGAACCCGGTTCGTCGCGCGACTGAATCGTCTCGTCGCAGCGGGTCAAAAGCGAGATTGAGAGCGACCGCCGCACAGGTCACACAGAGGAGCGGGGGAGGAGTTTCGTTGGAAACACCGGTCAAGATTGCGCTCGGGGCCCTGGCATTGCTGATGGGCGCGTCGCTGTTCGCCACGCGACCGAACAGCGCGGCGGACAGGACGGCGAAGATTCAACAGGCGCATTTGCGGCTGGCGTCCTTGTCGACCGAGGCGCGCCATGATGTCGATTATGCGCTTATCGATCAGCGCCTTCAGCAGTTGATTAACAAGCCGGCGATGGTCGGCCTCGCCGTTGGTATCGTAGAGAACGGGCGAATTACATTCCTCCGCGGCTATGGCGAGACGTTGGAAGGATCGGGAAATCCGGTGACTCCGGAAACCGTGTTCCGCTGGGCCTCGGTATCGAAGGGCGTTGCGGCAACAATGGTCGCCAAGTTGTCGGAAGAGGGCAAGATACGGTTGGACGCGCCGGTTGCCGATTACGCCCCCGATCTCAAATTGCCCGCGGGTAATGAGCTGCGCGCGACAGTCGGGGATCTGCTGTCGCACCGACTCGGACTCTATCGGAACGCCTATGACAACAAGCTGGAGGAGGGGCAGGACCCAAGCATCCTCCGCCAGTCGCTTGCCCAGCTCAACGCCGTATGCCCGCCCGGCACTTGCTGGTCGTATCAAAACGTCGCCTACGACGCCTCAAGCGAAATGGTGTCGAGGGTCACCGGGCTCCCCTACGAGCAAGCGGTGAAGCAATATCTGTTCAATCCGATCGGGATGAGCAGTGGCAGCGTTTCGCTCGCCGGCCTCGAAGCGAACCGCAGTTGGGCGCGACCGCACACGGTCGGCAAGCGCCCGCTGCCGATGGTCGACACTTACTATAAGGTTCCGGGCGCCGGCGGAATAAATAGCAACATCAAGGACATGTCCCTGTGGATGTTGGCGCAAATGGGCGAAATGCCCGACGTTCTGGACAGTCGCGTCCTCGATACGATCCACGCGCCTTATGTTGTGACTCCCACGGAGCGCGGACGTCTGAGGAAGTTTCTCGAGCGGCTCGGCACCGCCTGGTACGGCTATGGCTGGCGCAGCTATAACTATGCGGGCCATCGCATCATCGGCCATCGGGGTGGGATCAACGGCTATCGATCGCTGATCCTATTCGACCCGGAGAAGAAGAGCGGCGTGGTCGCGCTGTGGAACAGCAACACCAATCAGCCGGGCGGCCTCGAGTTCGAGGTGATGGATATGCTCTACGGTCTGCCATTCCGCGACTGGCTGGAACTCAATACTCAGCCGTCCTCAGCACAGACGATCGCGGCCGTGGAAAACGACCAGGATAGCGGGAGTGGAGACACCGCCGATTCCGCGAAGCGTAAACACAGGACTTAGCGCCGGCGCGCTTCCGCCTCTGTTCTCTTGAGCTCGCGCTGCTGATCGAGGTGCGCCTTATAGCGGCATCCCATCCCGATGATTGAGCTGGCCATGCCGATGATCAGCGCCGGCATATACCAGCGCGGCTCGCCCTCTTTCGGCCACGCGATAGCACCCAGGAAGAACACGCTGACGATGGAGATTAGATACCCCAATCCCTTCCAGTCGAAACCCGGACTCACTCCTATTGTTACAGATTTGTGATGCATCGAGTGAGGAACCACTAAGCCACGCAAATGTTTCGGTTTCTCTGCGTAACAGGAGGATGCACTCATGGCTGGTAGTTCGAAGGACGCAATCGCGCTTCTGAAAGAGGATCACCGCACGGTCGAAAAGCTGTTCAAGGATTTCGAGAGCGCTAAAGGCGAGGGCCGTAAGGAACGGTTAGCGCAGCAGATCTGCCTCGAGCTGTCGGTCCACACCGCACTCGAAGAGGAGATTTTCTATCCTGCCTGCGAAGGCGCAGTCGATGAAGACCTGTTGAAGGAGAGCTACGTCGAGCATGATGCCGCCAAGGTCCTCATCGCGGAAATTCAATCAGGCAAGGGCGAGAGCGACGAATTTTTCGATGCCAAGGTGAAGGTGCTGCAGGAAGAAATCGAACACCACGTCGAAGAAGAAGAGAAGCCGGGAAGCGGCGTATTCGCCCAGGCACGCAAGGGCGACCTCGACCTCGACACCGTCGGAGAGCAGCTGGCCGCCAGGAAGGAAGAGCTGACCGCGAGCTACAAGTCGGACGGCGTCCCCGATCCCAAGCTCACGACGATGGATGAAGCGTCCGTCTGAGGATCAGCGGCTAGCATCTTCCGTGGTCTGTTCGCCGCGGGCGTAGATGTCGTCGACAAAGCTGAGCTGCCCATCATCGGCATGCGCCGTCAGGTATGTCAGATAGATGGGCACCGGCTGCGGCAACAGCAGATGTTGCTCCGGTTCGCTCGAGTCGGTCGTCGGCTCATGGCCAAGTAGCCATCGCCCCAGCCGCTGCGCATCTTCTAGGCGGATACAGCCGTTGCTGAGGTTCCGGTTGGATTCGCCGAACAGATTCTTTTCTGGTGTGTCGTGAAGATAGACGTCCTGCGGATTGGCGAAGCCGAATTTCAAATGGCCCATCGAGTTGGCCGGGCCAGGCAGCTGCCGCACAGCCACCGTCTGCTCCCCTGTCGCCACGGCTTTCCAATCAATTTCGGCCGGGTTGAGCAACTCGGCGTCGCTGCCATATTTGCTGATGACCTGATAGCCGCGCGTCGATAAGTACTTGAGGCCCTGCTCAATCACACGTTGCGCGGTGAGGGTTCGAACGAGGTCCGGTGGGACATTCCAATAGGGATTGAGAGTCGCATAGTAGATGACGCTGCCAAGCGTCGGCGTTTGCGTCGATGGCTTACCGACGATGACCTTCATTGAATCAACGATGCGACCATCCTGGATCATCCAGAGCCTGGCGGAGCCCGAATCGACGATGATGTAGCGATGTTGGAACGGGGCAAACCGAAGATGGTCGAGACTAGCACTCACGCGGGGGTCGACGGAGCCACCGGTTGACTGGATTTGGACCCCAGCCGCCTCGCGCAGCTGCGCGTAGAGCGGGTTCACGGTTGAAACCGCTTCGACATAGGCGGGAAGTGACGGCGCGGCCGCGGCACGGGCAAGAATGTCGTACGGCGTATCCCTACGAGGCTCGGCCCAACGATCGGAATAGGCCATGTCGACAGGTGGCCTTTGCAGCGCCTTGACGTAGAAGATCCAACCGGTCGAAAGCAGGCGTTCTGCGGCCGTGAGCGCGGCCGCGTCGCCAGCCCGGGCGCGTCCGAGCAACGACTGCGTTTCGGCGGCCAGCGGAGGGCCTCCTGGAAAGCCGTCGAGGGGCGCGCGGCGAAGTGCCGCGAGCAGCCCCCGAGCAGCATTGCTGTCCGGACCGGCTTGCAACCAAAGCGGCGCATTGTGCCGCGACGCATAGAACGAATTCACAGCGTCATTGACCGATGTCGATTGAGATTGCGCGGTGGATGGTTGCGACTGGATCGCCAGGAGGAGCGCACAGAGAATCAAGACCGCGCGGGCGGCCTGGCCTAGCGTCCTCACGGGCAGACCTCGATCTTGATCAAAGCCTCGCAGGGCACAATCGGGCAAGTGCGACCCGCCAACAAAAGTTCCGAGTTCGCCTGGTACACTCGTGAGTTGTTCAGTTCCGAGACGAGGTCCTTCGTCCCTGTCCTGAAGCCGATCGTGCAGGGTAGCTCACGCGCGCCCCGTAACGGGTCAAACACCGATGTAAACCGGTGTGCCGATTTCGGTGAGCGAATAGAGCTTCTTGGCGAAAGCGGTGGGTAGCCGGATGCAACCGTGCGAAGCCGGATAGCCGGGGTTGAATCCACCGTGCATCGCAATTCCGTATTCGTCGATGAACTGCGTGAAGGGCATCGGCGCATTGTCGTATTTCTTCGAGCGGTAAAACGGCGCTTTGCCGCGGACCGCGAAGATGCCGGTCGGTGTGTCGCGCCCTTCCACTCCCGTTGAAATCGTTGCGACTGCCATCAGACTATCGCCGCGATAAAGGTAGGCGAGTTGCTCCGTAAGGCTGATGACAACCCGCTCGGGTCCGGCGCTCGCGGGGACGTCTCGCCATAGATATTGACCGGGTCTCAAATCCTTGAAACCGAATGCCTCGAACATATCGAGCGCGGCCGACTGCGCGGCTTCGTCCGCCTGCATCCTGGCTTCGACGGTCTCGAGCGCCCCGGCCGGGGGTGGGAACGCGGTCGATGAAAGGGCAAACGCACAGGCCGCCGCAACCATTCGCGCCAGCTGCTTCATTTTACACCATATTCTCTGTTTAACTTTGATTGCAAAAATGCACGGACAGCGCGTCCGGTTCCTTAACGGCCTC
>JBKPON010000028.1:0-3480 GCA_046733135.1 Pseudomonadota bacterium
AGCCAATTCTGGCCGTGCGGAAACACGCCGACGTCACCGCCCATGCAGATCGGGACACCGGCCTTGAGCGCCAGACGGAAGGAGCGGCGGTTCTCCTGAACGCTCTCGGGCGCCGGTTCCTGGCCGTTCCAATGCTCGAAATAGCGCGCATAAGCTTCGGAGGCGGCGATGGTCGGGCACAAAGCGATGTGCCGGTCGTGCATCAGCTTGAACACGTCGGCAGTGCCGCCATAGCCATGTTCGATCGTGTCGGCGCCAGCGAGCGCAGCCCGGCGCATGCCTTCGGCGGTCGTCGCATGGACGGCGACCAGGCGGCCCGCGTCATGCGCGGTGGCGACACCGGCATTGAGCTCGGCTTGGGACAGGGTCGGTCGCGTCGGCTCGCCTTTGCCCCAATGATAGTCGGCGTAGAATTTGATGATGTCAGCGCCACCGGCGATCTGATCGCGAACGGCTTTGACGATCTCGTCGACGCCAGCGACTTCCTGCGCGCCTTGCGGGATTGAAACTCCGGGTTCGAAACCCTTCGGTCCATAAGCGCCGCGGGCGACGATGGCCTTGGTCGAAACGAGCAGGCGAGGGCCAGGGACGATGCCTTGATCGATGGCCTGTTTCAAACCGACATCCGCAAAGCCCGCGCCTTCGGTCCCGAGGTCGCGCTCAGTGGTGAAACCCGCTTCAAGAGTCTTTTGGGCGTGAACCACCGCGCGTGCCGTTCGTAGCGCCAGCGGCTCGTGCAGCACCTGATCGTCCCACAGGGTCTCATCGTAGGGGTGGAGGAAGAGATGCGAATGGCCCTCGATCAGCCCTGGCAACAGCGTCGTTCCGGGCAGATTGACGACCCGTGCCCCTGCCGGCGCAGTTACGTTCGAACCCACTGCGACGATGCGGTCGCCGTCGATCAGCACCGACCAGCCGGTGTGCGGCGCAGGGCTGACACCGTCAAAAACCAGCGCGGCCTTGAGCAGGATCGGCTCGGCGAGGGCGGGCGTGGCCAAAAGGGCGACAAGCAGGACCAGGATCAGGCGGCGCATCGGACTCCCCCTTGATGGGGCAACCTAGAATCGAAAAGGGCGGCTGGGGAAGTCCCAACCGCCCTCGTCGCGTAACAGGGTATTGGATTCAGGCGGGCTTGGCGCCCTTGGCGCTGCACTTCACGAAGTGGCCCTTGGCATCGCGGCATTTCTTGGGCGGAGCAACGGTGTGCTGTGGACATTTCACGAACTTGCCTTTGTCGCGGCAGACAGCCGCGGTGGCATTCGTGCTAGTGAATAGGCTCAGTGCAGTCATTGCGATGACGAACGTCTTCATGATTTTTCTCCCTCGGCACCGGGAGCCGTGAATCTGCGCTATTCGGTCCGATCAGTCGATGGAAGAAAGATTAAATCGCGTTTGGGGAAGCCTGGACGCAGACGTCGGATCGCCCGTTTCCTCCCCTCGATTCCGAGGGGAGGGGACCAGCTGGCCAGATGGAGGGGCTCGTCAGCCGCTGCGCAGCTGCATTTTTTTGGCCCGAAAAAGCGGGGGACGAGAACCTAACGCTTCGAGAACTGGAAGCTGCGGCGGGCCTTGGCGCGGCCGTACTTCTTGCGCTCGACGACGCGGCTATCGCGGGTCAGGAAGCCGGCCTGCTTGACCATGGTGCGCAGCGCCGGCTCGTAGCGGCTGAGCGCCTGCGCAATGCCGTGCTTGACGGCCCCGGCCTGGCCGGAGAGGCCGCCGCCCTTGACCGTCACCTCCACGTCATATTGGCCGCGGCGGTCGACGATGTCGAACGGCTGGTTGATGACGAGACGCAGCGTCGGGCGTGCGAAATAGATCTCCTGTTCACGGCCGTTGACGACGATCCGGCCCGAGCCCGGCTTCAGCCAAACGCGCGCGACGGCGTCCTTGCGGCGGCCGGTCGCATAAGCGCGGCCGAACTTGTCGAGCTGCTGCTCGCGCAGCGGCGCTGCCTCGGTCGGAGGAGGAGCGGCCGGCGTTTCGGGTGCGGGTTCCTCCGCCGATTCCGGCGCGGGCGGAGCTGTCTCGGCGACGGCGAGCTGATCGGCAATGGATTCACGAGTGTCGGACATTATGCGCCCACCTTGTTCTTGCGGTTCATCGACGCGACGTCGAGGATTTGAGGGTTCTGGCCGGCATGCGGATGCTCAGTGCCGTTGTAGAGATGCAGAGCACGCATCTGATCGCGCCCGAGCGGCCCGCGCGGGATCATTCGCTCGATCGCTTTCTCGAGGATGCGCTCAGGAAAGCGACCCTCCAGCACTTTGCCGGCGGTGACTTCCTTGAGACCGCCAGGATAGCCCGTGTGCTTGTAATAAAGCTTCTGCTCCAGCTTGCGACCGGTGAAGCGGACCTTGTCGGCGTTGATGATGACGACATGGTCGCCACAGTCGACATGCGGCGTGAAGCTCGCCTTATGCTTGCCGCGCAGGATGTTGGCGACGATCGTCGCAACGCGGCCGACGACGAGGCCGTCGGCGTCGATGAGATGCCATTTCTTCTCGACCTCAGCCGGCTTGGCCGATTTGGTCGTTTTCATCAGCGCCTTCATGGCTCTGAATCCTTTCATTGGAATGCGAAAGGCGCCGCAACAGGGCGACGCCGGCAGGCGGTCATTCGCCGTCGGGCGTCCAAAAGTCAAGCAAATCCGGCCATTTGCCGACGGGTAAAATAATACCCCGCCGGAGAGGCGAAAAGATTGGGGCAACGCTGTTGCCGGCGGGAAACTGGATGGTCTTCATGAAATTATTGTCATGCGGGGCCGCAGCAATCTTCGGTTCAGCATCATCGAATAGTTCTCCCGCGTGTCAGAGTCAGAGATGGAGGATCCTTCGTGAGGAAATTTACTGCAATCGCTCTTGCCGGCGTTGCCGCCGTGGCCCTGGTAGGCTCGGCCGTCGCGGCCGGCCCCAAGACTCATGTCATGAATGTGCCGCTGCCGGACGGATCGGTGGCTCGAGTCGAATATGTCGGTGATGTCGCCCCGAAGGTGACATTGGCCCCCGCTTCGACTCCAGGCACGTTGTGGATGGGCGGTCTGCCCTCCTTTGCCCAATTCGATCGCTTGTTCGAACAATTGAATGTGCAAATGCGACAGATGGAGCAAATGGCCCGCCTGCCCGGTAACGCCCCGGGAATGGACGTCGCTTCCTACGGACGAGACCTGCCGGATGGCACGAGCAGCGTCAGCGTCGTCAGCGTCAGCAACGGCGGAAGCACCTGCACGCGGCAGACCGAGGTGACTTCGCAAGGCTCGGGCAAGGCCCCGAAAGTCGTGTCGACGGTCAGTGGTGATTGCGGCAGGCCGGCGGAACCGGCGAGGTCAGCCGCTCCGGTCAACCCCACTTGACCGCCGCGACGGAGCAAACTGGCGCTAGAGACGGAAAATTGTCTTTGTTCACGCGTTGCCTCGACGGGGGATAGCCTTTAGTTGACGGAGCGCTTCCGCTGGAGCGTATCCCGAGCCCGTTTGTCGGA
>JBKPON010000029.1:0-16674 GCA_046733135.1 Pseudomonadota bacterium
GGCTGGTGGGGGTCGTCATCCATTCGGTCTGCGAAAAGGACGAAAAGGGTACCATCTCGCCCTGGAGGTTGCGCACGAACCACTGTCCGATGTTGTTCGGTGCGGCCCGATAGGGAGCATCGCCTTGCACATAGACACGCTTCACTCGGCCGCGGTCGATGAAGTCGTTGACGTAGCGGCCGCCCCAGGCAGTCGAGATGGTGCTGTTGACGTCTCCCGCGCTAAGCCCAAGCGCCGCCAGCCGCTGCTGATTGACGTCGACTTTGAGGCTGGCGACATCTGGCAGCTCGGTGAGGCGCACTGACGAGAGCGACGGATCGGTCGAGGCGGAAGCGAGGAGCTTGTCGCGCGCGGCGGCGAATTGTTCCGTCGTCATGCTTCCGGTGTTCTGGATCTCCATGGTAAAGCCGCTGGACTGGCCGAGGCCGCGGATCGCGCCGGGAACCAGCGCGAACACTTGTGCGTCGCGGAGCCCGCGAAATGCCGCGGATGCGCGCTGGACGATCGAGTCCGCCGAATCCTTGCTGCTCCCGCGCTTGTCATAATCGGCAAGGTTGATGAACGCCTGTCCGGTATTCTGGCCGGCTGCGCCCTGACCGCCTCCCGCGACCGTGAAATAGGTTTTTACGTTCCTCTTCTCCGGTCCTTTGAGGAAGTAATTCTCGACCTTCCGCTGGACTTCGAGTGTCCTCGTCATGGTTGCGCCGGCGGGGAGACGGAATTGGACGAAGGCCGCGCCCTGATCCTCGGTCGGGAGGAAGCCCGTAGGGAGCCGGAAAAAGAGGATCATCAGCAGCGCGCAGACGCCGGCGTAGATGGCAAGGAAGATCCATTTACGGTCAACGGCCCGATGGACGGTGCCGACGTACCAATGGACCATTCGGTCAAAGCCCTCGTTGAACTTGACCCGCCCGCGCTCGATGGTGTGAGCAACGGCGGGCACCGTTCGGCCCAGCCAGCTCTCCTCGACCGTTGCGTGGTTCCGCCGGAGCAGGTTCGCAGCGATCGCCGGACTGAGGGTCAAGGCGATGAATATCGACAGGACCATCGCCGAAACGATCGTCGCGGAGAATTGGCGGTAGATGACACCGGTCGATCCGCCGAAGAACACCATCGGGAGGAACACGGCAGAAAGGACCATCGCGATGCCGATCAGCGCCATTTGAATTTGACCCATCGACTCGATCGTCGCCTCGCGGGGCGTCATGTCCGGATTTTCGTGCATCAACCGTTCGACGTTCTCGACAACGACGATGGCATCGTCGACCAGCAGGCCGGTCGCGAGAACAAGACCGAACAAGGTCATGGTGTTGATCGAGAACCCGAGCGCGTAGAGAATCGCGAAGGTCCCGAGCAGCACGACAGGCACCGCGATGAACGGGATGAGAGTCGCCCGCCAGCTCTGCAGGAAGACGAAAATGACGAGGACGACCAAGACGATCGCCTCCATCAATGTCTTCACGACCTCGGTTACCGACAGCTTGATGAAGTCGGTGGTGTCGTTGGCGTAAGCGTATTTGTAGCCGGTCGGCATCCGCGGCGCGATCTCGGCGACCTTGGCCTTAACCAGGTCGGCGGTGAGCAGTGCGTTGGCGCCAGGCTCGAGACTGATACCGATGCCGGCGCCGGGATGACCGTTGGCGCGGATGCGCGCCGAGTAATTATCGGCACCGAGCTCGACTCGAGCCACATCGCCGAGCAACACTCGGGCCCCACTCGGATCGGCCTTGACGATGATGTTGCGGAACTGTTCGGGCGTCTGAAGTCGCGATTGGGCAGTCACCGTCGCGTTGAGCATCTGCCCTTCGGGTTGCGGAACGCCGCCGACCTCGCCCGCCGCCACCTCCGTGTTCTGATTCTGGATCGCCGTGACGACGTCGCTCGGCATCAGCTGGAAACTCGCCAGTTTCTGCGGGTCGAGCCAGATGCGCATCGCGTAGGACGAGCCGAACACATTGACGTCGCCGACGCCGGGAACGCGCGAGAGTTCATCCTGCATGTTCGTGGTTAGCCAGTCAGACACGTCGAAGTTCGTGCTGCGGTCCGTCTCATCGTAGATGCCGACAATCAGAAGCAGGTCGGGCGAGGACTTGGTGACGCGCACGCCTTGTTGCTGCACTTGCTGCGGCAGCCGGGTGATCGCCGTCTGGATAGCATTTTGCACCTGCACCTGAGCGATGTCGGGATCGATGCCTTTTTCCAGGATCACACTGATCGAAACCTGTCCGCGCGCCGTCGACGAGGATTGGAAATAGAGCAGCCCGTCGATCCCGGTCAGTTGCTGTTCCAAGATCTGTGTCACGCTGCTTTCGAGGGTCGCAGCCGATGCGCCGGGATAAGTCGCGCGGATGTTGATCTGAGTGGGCGCCACGTCGGGATATTGCGCGACCGGTAGGGAGGTGATCGCGCCGATACCCATCAGCATGATGATGATCGCGATCACCCAGGCGAAGATGGGGCGATCGATGAAGATTCGCGACATGCCTTAGCCGCCGCGCCGGTTGGCGTTCATCTTTTTCAGAACATCGGGAGACGGAGCCTTGATCCGCTGCGGCGCCGATGCCGGCACCGGCTTGATCGGGGCGCCGTCGCGAAGGTTTGCCGTGCCCTGGGTGATGACTTTTTCGCCGGGAGCCAGGCCCTGGGTCACGACCCAATTTTGCCCCTGGGTGCGATTGGCCACCACGACGCGCTGCACGGCGCGATTGCCGGGGCCGACGAGCCACACGGTCGCATTGCCCTTCGGATCGCGCGAGACGCCGGCCTGCGGGACCAGAAACGCGCTGGTGTCGATCGCCTGTGCGAATTGGGCAGTCACGAACATGCCTGGAAGAAGGATTCCCTGGGCGTTTGGGAAGCGCGCGCGAAGTGTGACCGTCCCAGTCGTCTGGTCGACGAGCACTTGGCTGAATTCGACCGTACCGCTGAAACCATAGTCGCCACCGTCGGGAAGCGTCAGCCGGACCTGGGCCGAGGTCGCGACAGCGCCGCCCTGGGTAAGTGCGCGACGCAGGGCCAAAAGATCGGCCGCCGATTCCTGGATGTCGACGTACACCGGATCGAGCCGGGTAATCGTGGTCAGCGATTCCGCCTGATTGGCGGTGACGAGCGCTCCTTCGGTGACGCTCGACAGACCAATCCGCCCGGTGATCGGGGCAGGAACCCGCGTGAAGCGCACATTGATCTGCGCGCTTCTCAACGCCGCATCATTCTGGGCGACCGCTGCTTCCGCCTGGCGCGCCTGGGCAACCGCGTCGGTATAATCCTGCTTTGCGACCGCCTCCATCTCGGCAAGTGGCTTGTATCGCGCGGCCCGGGTGCGAGCGGCCACGGCGGAGGCCCGGGCGCTCTGCAGGTTCGCTGCGGCTTGGGCCGCGGCCGCCTGATAGATGCTCGGGTCGATCTGGTAGAGCGTCTGACCCTGCCGGACGATCGAGCCCTCGCGGAACAGGCGGCGCAGGATCACCCCCGAGACCTGCGGGCGAACCTCCGACACCTGATAAGCCGATACCCGCCCGGGGAGCTGTTGTTCGATTGGGGCGCTGCCCTGCTGGACTACGACGTAGCCGACCTGCGTCGGTCCTCCCGGCCCGCCCCGACCTCCGCGGCCGCCGGCGCCCCCGTCCGCCTGCTGTCCGCTGCTGCCGCAGGCGGTAAGCACCAGGGCAGAGCTCAGTGCAAGAAGCGCTCTGATCAGGAGTCGGATGCGATGTTGGAGCTTCACTGGGTGACGCACTTCCTTCTCAAACCGCGGATTGCAAGGCCGCCCGGTCCGTGGCCGATGGAACATGAGCGTCCCCGGGCCGGTAGGTTAACTCTTCGTCACGATGGCCGGGGCTTCGACGAACGGTCGGCAGAACCCGACGAAGGTGCGTTGGGTTTCGAACGTTCATGTTACACCAAAGTGACAGGGGCGCCTCTGCCTCGCGGCCAGGCGTCGACGACGGGCGAAGAGACGATTAGGTCGTGAATGATGTCGCTGCGCCTGACGCTCGCTATCGCAACCTGTGGCCGCGCCGATGCGCTGGCACGCTGCCTTGCAGCCGTTCGGGCGCAGACCCGCGCGCCGAACGAGATCATCGTCGTCGACCAGGATCCCGCCGAGGCTGTGCGAATCGCGATCCGGGATTGCGAACTATCGGTCCGTTATTTCGAACAGCCTCGTCTCGGGTTGTCAGCGTCGCGCAACCTCGCGCTCGCTAAAGCCACGGGTGACGTGCTTGCGGTGACGGATGACGATTGTTTCCCCGATCCGGGTTGGGCCGCGGCCGTGAGCAAGGCGATGGAGGACGATCCGTCGCTCAACGGCGTCACTGGCCCGATCCTTCCGCCCCCCGGCGCACCTCCACCGGACATGTTCGCCACTTCGAGCCGACCTTCCAGAGATAGCCGACTGTTCAGCGGCCGGACCATCCCCTGGGCCGTCGGCAGTGGCGCCAACTTCGCCGCAAGGGTCACGGATCTCAAACGCATCGGCGGCTGGGACGAGCGGCTGGGCGTTGGCACTCGAGGCAAGGCGGCGGAGGATTGCGAGATCATCGACCGTCTTCTCGCGGCCAACGGGGTGATTCGTTACGACGGCGAAGCACTCATGCGTCATGAGTGGCAGTCAAAGGAACGGCGAAAGGCGACCCGTTGGTCGTACGGCTTCGGGATTGGAGCGCTGTGCGGCCTTCGGCTCGCGGAGCGCGACGGTTACGGGTTCCGAATGCTCGCTTCTTATTCGCGAATGAAGCTGCGAGAAATTCGGCCGGAGCTTCGCAACGGCAGGTGGAATGGGGTCCGCGAGCGGCTGACGGCGCTGAGTGCTTTGCTTCCCGGGTGCCTTTATGGTCTTCGCGCCCGCTCGACCTCTCGGCTGGGCGGAGAGTCTTGAGGCTGTGCCAAGACGGGCCGCGAATCGGTGGCGCATCGACACCTGGCTGGCAAACCGATACGTTTCCCTCTGAAGGAACGGCATGGCGGATGCGGGAACAATGCAGGTGAAACATGCCCGCCGTACTCCGGCGTCCAGAGCCCTGCGCCAGGTCATCAAGAAGCTTTTGCGGATCGGACCGCCGGCTGTCGGCGCGGTGCGCTGGGGTGACTTGCGCCGCACTCGCTCGATCGGGGGCGGCTGGGGCTTCGAGCGCGGGACACCGGTCGACCGCGATTATATCGAGGATTTTCTCCGCGAACGCGCGCCCGACATCGGCGGTCATGTCCTCGAGGTGAAGGACGCGGCTTACACGCGTCAGTTCGGAGGTGAGCAGGTCACTAAAAGTGCAGTGCTCGACGTGGATGCGCAAAATCCCGACGCAACGATTGTCACCGACTTGAACGATGCGGTCGAACTGCCATCGGAGACGTTCGACTGCATCATTCTCACCCAGACTCTTCATCTCATTTACGAGGTGCGTTCGTGCATCGGTCACCTCGAACGGAGTCTTGCGCCGGGCGGCGTACTACTTCTGACGGTACCTGGAATTACGCGTGTTCCGATGTCGCATGATGGCACCTGGTATTGGAGCTTCACGCGGGATTCGGTGCAAAGATTGCTCGAGGAGAAATTCCCGCCTTCGCTCGTCAATGTGTCCGCACAGGGCAACATTTTGGCCGCGACGGCCTTCCTGCACGGTCTTGCACGGGAGGAGCTACGGAGCGACGAGCTCGGGGTTTATGATCCGGAGTATCCGTTAATCATCAGCGCGCGCGCCCAGAAGAAGCCCGCTGAATGATCCGCGACCGCCTGCCACTTCCGATCCGCCGCGCCGGCCGCTGGGCCAAGCAGCAGATCAACCCGCGCGGGCTCATTCTGATGTACCACCGGATCGCCGATGAACGGCTCGACCCGTGGAACCTCTGCGTTACTCCGGAAAATTTTAGGCAGCAGCTGGAAATGCTCCGCTCCAGCAGGCTGCGCGTCATGCACCTTCATGAGCTGGCTGCGTCGGTTGCGGCCGGCAAGGTCCCGAAGCGTTCGGTCGTCCTTACGTTCGACGACGGTTATCTCGACAACCTCGAGAATGGGCGCCCGCTCCTCGAGCGGTACGGCATCCCAGCAACTGTCTTCGTCGCATCGGGTTACCTCGCCTCGGAAGGTGAGTTCTGGTGGGACGCTATGGAGCGCGTCTTCTTGACGGCCGGCAAGCTGCCCGAGAAGTTCCAGGTGGAGATCGACGGCCAGCGGAAATCATGGGAACTCAACGGCGACGCGACCTGGACCGACGGGGACGCGGAGCGATACCGCGACTGGAGGCCGTACGCGCCGCCGCTCACGGCGCGGCAACGTGTATATCAGGAGCTTCGTGAGCTGGTGCTACGCACGAATCCGGCGGAGCGGGGCCGGGCGATTGCCGAGCTACTCGCCTGGGCGGGTATTCCCGTCGCCGCCCGGCCCAAGCGAAGGATCCTCGACGAGGGAGGCCTGCGCCGCCTTGCCGCGGACGATCTGGTCGATATCGGTGGCCACTCCATCTCACATCCCGAGTTGGCGAACCTGGCAGTGCCCGAACAGGATCACGAGCTGCGATCATCGAAGGACCGGCTCGAGCATATCCTCGGGCGCAAGGTCACGGCGATGGCCTATCCGCATGGCAGCTGCAACGCGGATACGAAGCGGCTCGCCGAAGCCGCCGGTTATGCCTTTGCCTGCGGCACCCAGCGCCGCCCCGTTCAGCGGGATTCCGACCTGTATGAGCTCCCCCGCGTTGGCGTCCGCAACGTTTCAGGTGCGGAGTTCAAGGCGATGCTGACCGAATTCCTGCCGATCTGAGCAACGCGATGACGTCGACGCCCCGCGTCACTTGCGCGATCATCTTCCTCGACGAAGAGCGGTTCCTGGGCGAAGCGATCGAAAGCGTTCTTGCACAGAGCTTCACCGATTGGGAGCTTCTGCTCGTCGACGATGGGAGCAGCGATGGGAGTGCGGGAATGGCGCAGGAGCTCGCTGCGCGTCAGCCCGGCAAGATCCGGTACCTGGACCACGAAGGCCACGCCAATCGCGGGAAGAGTGCGAGCAGAAATCTCGCCCTCGCCGAGTCACGGGGTGAGCTGATCGCTTTTCTCGACGGCGACGACGTGTGGCTAGCCGACAAGCTCGAACGCCAGGTCGCGCTCTTCGACCGCTATCCACAGGCCCAGTTTCTGTGCGGCGCGACAGAATATTGGCGCAGTTGGGACGGGAGTGGTGCCGAGGACAAGCTGCGATGGACCGGGGAAGTTGATGGAAGGCCCGCGTTGGAAGATGGTCGCGTCTATCCGCCGGCCAGTCTGCTGCGGCACTTCTATCCCCTTGGCCGAGGTCTGACGCCTTCACAGTCAGGCTTCATGATCAGACGGCAGTTCGCGCTCGACTTCGGGGGCTTCGAGGATCGCTTCCGCTCGCTCTTCGAAGATTTGCTGTTCATCACCAAAGCCACCCTGCGCGGTTCGACTCTCGTATCGAACGAATGTTTCGACCGCTATCGCCAGCATCCCGATTCCAGCTCCAACCGCGCCAGTCGGGCCGAATGGATCGCGGCGAAGAAACTCTATTTTGAATGGCTTCGCGATTATCTACCGGAGAGTGGAGTGGACGATCTGCGCCTCGCCTGGCGCGTCAGCCGCGAGATCCTGCGCTGCCGCTTTCCTCGACTGCATCATGCTGCAAGCGCTTTGGTGCGGCGGATCCGGGCGCCACTAGCCGATAAGGCCCCGTAGCCGCCTCCGGATACCGCCCGCGAGTTGTTTGGAGAGCAGCCTCGCGATGGTCCACTCCACGGCGAAACGCACCTTCGACCAGCGCTCTCCACGCTGGACGACGTAGCGCCTGAGTGCGCGGAGGTACCGCAAATGCGCCCGCCGCACCTTCCGCCCCGACTGCGACGAAGCCGCGGTGCCATGTTGTCGGTACTTCGCCCAGCACTCGCCGCTGACATAGGCGGGATAGGCGAGGAGCAATTTCGCGAAGAAGATCTGGTCCTCGAACATATCGCGGAAGCTGGGATCGAACCCGCCGACATCTAGCATGGCGCCGCGCCGCATCATTGCGTTGCAGGTCGTCGGCGTCTGGTGGACGTTCTCGAGCAGCTGGAAGAAGAGGCGAGGGGGGCTGTGAAATGCATCCGGCTCCACGCCGAGACTATAGAAATAATCCTTCCTGCCCGACTTCGGATCCCATTCGTTCCAGATCAATGTCCGGCCGTAGACCAAGCCCGCCGTCGGGTGGGCGTTCAGTAACTGCACTTGCTCTGAAAGCTTGGGCGGTAGCCACACGTCGTCCGCATCGAGAAACGCAACATATTCGCCTCGCGCTTCGGCGACGCCGAGGTTCCGCGTCGCGCTCATTCCGTGATTGCCCTTGTCGGGATGGCGTATCAGCCGGACGGGCTCCGGTCGCGCGTCGACATAGGATTGCACGATGTCGCGCGTCCGATCGGTCGAGCCGTCGTCGACGACCAGCAGCTCCCAGTCGACGAAGTCTTGCGCGAGCACGCTCTCGATCGCTTCAGCGATATAGGTTTCGCCGTTGAAAACGATGATGATCGCGCTCACCCGCGGCATCAGCGAAACCTTGCGAGCGCAAAACGCCCCACAGTCCGGATTACTTGCCGTGGAGCCAGCGCCATCATTGCGGGCGCCGTTGCCAGCGCGCGGAGCGGTAACTGCCTCGCCCCCTCGAACCAGGTTGCGACATAGTGGCGCTTCCACCCGTCGACGCCGGCGCGATAATCGGCGAGGAGCCCGCGCGCCTCCGCATCCCGGCGGTAGTCGCGCAGCACCGACAACGCCGACTTGAGCATGAAGGCCGGATCACGCGACATGTTGGAGTCGTGGTGCCGATATTCCGCGCAATACGCGTCATGACACAGGACCGGCAGGTCGCGGGCCAGCCGCAGATAGAGGTCATAATCCTCGCAGGCCGGTAAATGCTCCCGAAATCCACCCGCCTGCTCGATCGCTGCTCGCCGGTACATGACCGTCCCATGCATGCCGACGCAGTTTTCACGCAGGAAATGCGCGAAGGCCATCCTTGGCACAGGCGTGTTCACCGCGCGTTTTCGCTCCGCCGTCCGCTCAACGACGATCTCATATTTGCCATAAGTGAAGGTCGCCGCTTTCTCTTCGCCGAGCGACTTGAGTCCCGCGGCGAGCGCGCCCGGGAGCAGCCTGTCGTCCGCGTCGAGGAAGACGACATAGGCAGATGAACTTTCGCGCAGGCCGCGGTTGCGCGCCGCTGCCAGTCCGGAATTCGGCTGCCGGACGATGCGCACATTTTCGAATCTTCTGGTGATCTCTTCCGGACGGTCGCTGGAACCGTCGTCAACGACAATGATCTCGCGCGGCTTGGGTATCTGTCCAAGCGCACTTTCGATCGCCGACTCAAGGAAATGCGCGTGATTGTACGTTGGAACGACCACCGCCACGTCGCAACCGGTCATGCGCCAGCGCCTTCGGTGCGTAGCCATTCGATCGACCGCCGACATCCTTCGGCGAAGGAGACTGGCGGCGAGAAGCCAAGTAGGCGTTCGGCCTTCCCGGTGGGGAGGCGGACTCGGCAGGAATGGAGCAGCGCCATTTCATGCAGGAAGCCGGGCGGCAGGTCTGACGTCGCGTCGCCGAAAATCCTTCGAATTTTGGCCAGGGATCTACCGGCGCGACGAGGAAGTCGGTCAATCAGTCGTTCCGCATAGGACGGCTGACGCCGCAGGATCGAGTCCGATGAAGGCTGCGGCAGCCGGCCGGCGTCCACCCCAACCACCTCGGCAATCGGCGCGATCATGTCGCGCCAGGTGACAACCTCCCGATCATTGAGCAGGAAGACCTCGCCGTCCGCGTCATCAACAGAAATTGCGCGGTCGATCGCGTGAATGAGATTGTCAACGAAGATGGCGTTGCAAATCCCGGCTCCCCCGTCGGGCAACATTCCCTCACCGGCGCGCAGCTGCTGCGCAAGTCTAAAAGTCCATTGGGAACCAGGGCCGTATACGATGCCGGGGCGGAGGATCACGACTTCGACCCCGCCGCTGCCGCGCAGTTCGAGGAGGCGCCGCTCGGCCAGGATCTTCGCCCGGTTGTACTGCAGGGGCTGATCGAGTGAGAGCTCGGATCGTTCATCCGTTCCGGGCAGGGGCGCATGGCCGTGGACAACTGCGCTGCTGAGATAGACGATCCGGCGCACCCCAGCCGCTTCGGCCGCCGCGTAGAGCGGGTCGATCGTGTCGATGATCGTACGCGGGTCGCCGGCGATGGCCGATACAACAGCATCGCAACCCGCAAATGCGGCAGACATGGCAGCTTGGTCGAACGCATCCGCCAATTTTCTGCGCTTCTCCAGCGCAGCTGAAAGCTGCGGACCTGCATCCCTGCGGGTGATCGGTACGATCTCATAGCCGCCCTGCTCCTCGAGCAGCTCGACCGCGCGCGCGCCGATAAAACCGCCAGCGCCGAAGATCGCGACTCTGCGGCGTTCAGCCACGATTTCTTTTCAGCAACACGCTCGCGACCTTGCCCAAAGTGCTGGGCGAGGGGTTCAGGCGCAGCGCCATCAGTAGATTGGCTTTGACGGCTCGCCAGTCCGGCTCCCGCGCGAAGATTTCGGCGTTGCGCAGCGCCGTGCGTGCATAGGCCCGTTTTGCATGTTTCACGATGTTCCGCGCCCGTTCGCGCGGGAGCAGCGGCGCGAACATTTCGATTGCCATCCCGCTGTACCGCAGTTCCTCGGCGTTGCGGGTATTCGAGCTGGTGTTCGACAAATCGTGGCGTCGATAGGCGGCGAGCAGACGCGGTTCGTACCAGACGTCGTAATGCGCTGCGATCCGGACCCACATTTCCCAATCCTCAGCGCAGCGCAGTTCCGAGTCAAAGCCCCCAAGCCGCTCCCAAACCTCCCGACGAACGGCAATGGCCGGGGTGACGATCCGCTGCTCGCTGGCGAGATGGGCCAGGGCATCGTCGAGGATCCCCTCGTGCTGCTGCTCGGGTTTGGCCAGAGTGATATCTTCGCCTCCACCGTCGACGATCTTCCACCGGCAGAAGGCTGCGCCGACGCGCGGACTGCTCGCGAAGCCCCGCTCCAGTGCTTGGTAGTAACCCGGCAGCACGTAATCGTCGCCATGAAGAATGTGGACGATCTCACCCCGGGCGCGCTCGACGCAGGCTGAGAGATTAGAAATCTGGCCTTGGTTGGACTCCTGCCGATAGAATCCGACGCGACCGCGCCCGACGGCCTCGACGACGGAGGCAGGATCGTCGTCCGAGGCGTCGTCGATGACTTCGATCTGCATCAGGTCGGGACCGGAGTCTTGAGCAAGCACGCTCTCCAGGGTCCTGCGGAGGAAATGCGCGCAATTGTAGGTCGGAATCATCACCGACCAACGGGGGCGGGGGATTCCGGTCGGAATCGGAGCGAACGAGGCCCTCACAGGAGGCTCCGTCGCACAAGCCCAAACCATTTGGGCCAGGGAACTGATCGTCCAATTCCACCGGCCTGGAAGGCAAGGCGGGCGCACAGCCGGGCGACGGATTTGTCGTCCTCGCGAATAAAACGACGCGCTTGGCCGGCGAAATAAAGGCTCGCACCGCGGCGCGCCAAATCGGACCAGCGGCCTTCCTCGACACTCGCCATCTGCCGGTAGAAGCGGTTGATGACCAGCAGCTGCTCCTTGCGTGCGAGGCCGGAAACTTCGCCGCCGCTGTGCAAGCGGTAGCCGGCGACGGCCTCGTCGAAGAAGAGCAGATCGCCATGCTCCGCAGCGAGCAGGTAGAGCGGCCAGTCCGTGATGGGAAAGCAGTTCACGTACCAATCACCCACTCCGTCGAGGGCGGAGCGGCGGAGCATACCCGCGGAAGTCGCGAATGGATTGCCTTCCCACAAGTCGGCGAAGGTCGTGTCTCGCGATTGTCCGGACGGAGTCCATCGGCGCTCGGAGGGCTCATTGGCGTCGTCCAGCACCACCAAAGCATTGTGAAAACAGCCGGCGGCGCCGGGATTCGCGTCGAGAATCGTTGCTTGCCGCTCGATTTTGTCGCGAGCCAGCCAGCGGTCGTCGCCGTCGAGCAAGCAGACATAGCGCCCGCGCGCAGCCTGGAGAGCGCGCAAGACCGGCTCGTTCGACCTCAGATTATGCGTTGAAAAGAGCGTCCGAATGCGGCTGTCCTTCGCAGCGCGGTTGACGATCTCTCTCGTCTGATCGGTTGACGCGTCCTCGCTGATGATCAGCTCGACAGTTCGGCTGGTCTCCTGATCGAGCACGCTCTCGATCGTCGCGGCGACGAATTTCGCGTGGTTGTAAGTGACCAGCAGCACCGAAACGTCGATGGGGTCCGCCGAAAGATCAGCGTCCGTCATCAGCTCGCAGGAGCACGCGCCAGCTCATCCGAAGGCGGAAGCTAGCGCAGGCCTGGGACACGGTCTAGCGCGACCAGACCACGGAGTGAGCGGGCGGCACGTCGCGCAATTCGCTTCAGGGAACTGGCCTCGCGGACTGGCCGCGCTCTCAGCAGGCTCAGATCCCACGGCCGGGGAGGCAACAGCGATTCGATGCCTGTGTCGAGGTGGCAGTCGAGACCGGGAACCACCCGCTCTTCCCATCCAACCGGTAGGTCGGAAAGGGTCGCTGGCCCAGGCGCGGCGTGTCCGTCCGGCTGCCAGTTCGAGCGTTTCTCATGGAGGAACTCGCCTCTCGTCATCGGCTCAATTCGCGTCTCCAGGCGAAGGGTGATTTGCCCTGGAGATCGATAGCCATAGTGACGCAGCCTGATGCGCTGGGGGTAGATCGGATGCCGGTGCCAGTCGGGATGGCTTGTCAGATCTCGAGTATGTCGGACAAAGCGAGGTTCGCTATATTCGCTCAACACATAATATCGCAGCCGTTCGGGCGGCGGCACTTTCTCGTAAGCATCCGGATCTCGGGCATATTGCTCCGCATCCTTCTGAGTGAAGAGATAAGTGTAGAGCTGCGGCCAAACCGAGTGGTAGCAATCCGGAACCTTGGCAAGGAATTCCTTGGGATCGTCGACATACATCTCATCGGCATCGAGGATGCACCACCAGTCGCCCGGTCTGACCCGATCTTTGAATTGGCGGAAAACCTCGGCCCGGAGACTGTCGCGAAACGGCTTCGGGTCCTGCTTCCACGGGATGATCGCGGGATATTCCTTCGCCATCGCCTGCACCTTTTGCCACGTTCCGTCGGTGCTTCCGTTGTCGAAGACATAGATGTGATCGCACCAGCGAAGCGCAGCACGAAGCGTGTGCTCGATGATATCGGCTTCATTCTTGATGAGGCTGATTGCGTGAATCGCCATCGGCACTGAGGTTCCCAAACGAAATAGCGCCCTCGAAGGAGGTCTTATAATCTCATAAGTTAATTGAAAGTAAACGCAAATTTAACGAGCGCTGGAATTGTGTCCCGGAATGGCCCGTTCCTACGCGTGAGCGCCCCTCGACCGGGCCCCATTGCGGACAACGGCTCTTCTGTTAGCCTTCGCATCGGAGGGGCACATGGAGCTCGGGAGGATAGGCAGGCGACTCGATCGGCTTCGCGCGTTTCTGCTGAACCGCATCGATTCCTTTGCCGGTTCGGGCCCCGACGAAGTGCGAGACCGTTCAAAACATGGCCCGAAGGTGGGGGTCGGAATCGTCGGCTGCGGGTTCGTCGCCGATTTCTACGCCGCCACATTGCCTTTGCACCCTGAGCTCGAATTGATCGGGTGCACCGACCGCAATGAAACTCGCGCCTTAGTTTTTGCCCAGCGGAACGGTTGCGGCGCGTTCCCAACCGTCGGCGATCTGCTTGCGGACGATAGGATCGAAATCGTCGTCAACCTGACCAATCCGGAAAGTCATGCTGAGATGACGCGCGCCGGTCTCGAAGCGGGCAAGCACGTGTATTCCGAGAAACCGCTGGCTTCCAACCTCGCCGCGGCTCGGGAACTGGTGGAGCTCGCAAAATCCCGCGGCCTGGTGCTCGCCTCCGCTCCATGCAGCGTCCTAGGTGAAACAGCAGCGGCAATGCGGGCCGCCGTGCGCCGAGGCGATGTCGGACCAATCCGCCTCGTCTATGCCGAACTGGACGACGGCCCCATCCACCGCATGCGTCCCGAGAGCTGGGCGAGCCCCGCCGGCACGCCCTGGCCGTGGCGCAATGAGTTTGTGACCGGCTGCACAGTGGAGCATGCAAGCTATCATCTCTCTTGGCTCGTGGCGTTGTTCGGCAGCGTCATCCGGGTAATCGCCTTCTCCCGGGCGATGGTGTCCGACAAGCATCCCGATTTGGCTTCGGATCTCTGCGCGCCCGACTTCTCGGTCGCCACTTTGCTATTCGAATCGGGTGTCGTCGCAAGGCTCACCTGCAGCATCGTTGCGCCGCACGACCATTCGATCCGCCTGATCGGCGACGCGGGTGTCCTGGAAGTTGATGAAGCCTGGCATTTCGGGGCACCGCTGAAAATTCGGCGCGAGCGACGCTTCACGCTTCGGGCGGAGACTTATCCGTGGCTGACTCGCCACGGCTGGACGCGCGCATTCTTTGGGATCCGCTCGCGCACATCCGATCTCAGCCCCCGGGTCGGACTTCGGCGCCGTCTTCGCCGGCATGAGATGGACTATGCCCTTGGTCTGGCGGAGGTCGCCGCGGCCGTGCGCGAAGGTCGCGAATGCCGGCTTTCTCCAGAGCTCGCGATTCACGTCACGGAAATCACTCACGCCATCGCAAATGCGGGCGAGGAGGGCATAACCATCGAGATCGCTTCGCGCTGTGCGCCTTTGTGATCCGCGTCCTATTTGATCTTCGGTTGCATTCATCGGGAGGGAGGCGGAAACGTCCCTCTTCTTTTGGGTGATGCTGTGAAACCCGAGCTCCGCCGCGTCGGCAATAGCCAGAGCCCCGTCGTCGTCATCGATGATTTCAGCGGCGATAGCGAAGGCATATCTGCGCTCGCGGATGCGCTTGCCCCCTTCCCCCATGTGAAGGGCCACAATTACTATCCCGGGGTACGCCGCATCATCAGCAAATCCGATGGCGAGGCGAGCGCCTACGTCGAGCGCACCTGTCAGCGGGCCGCACAATTCATTGCCGGTGCGTTCGGCGTGGCCGGCTTCACCTTCATCGAGGCGAGTTTCTCGATGGTGACGGACCGCCCAATTGAGCTTTTGCCGCCGCAGCGGTGCCCTCATTTCGATTCCACCGACCAGAAATATTACGCGTTGCTGCATTACCTGCGCGTCCCGGCGAACAGCGGGACGGCGTTCTACCGCCAGCGCTCAACCGGGATCGAGCGCGTCACCGACGCCAATCTATCTGCCTTCGTCGGGACGGCACGGGCGGAGGTCGCGCACCTACCACCCACCTCCGGCTACATCGGCGGTTCCAACGCCTTCTTCGAGCAAATCGGAGCGGTTGAAGCGGTCCCTGATCGTATGATCATTTACCAAGGCAGCCTGCTCCATTCGGGGATCATTCCGCAGGACATGAATTTCAGTGCCGACACGCGCGAAGGGCGTCTCACGGCCAATTTCTTTGTTCGGGGCAATTGAGAGGAGTTTCGATGCGCGACTGGAAGCCTAGGTTGGCGGCAATAGGAACTGCAGCGGGATGTCCACGCGCGATGCCCAGCTGATCTCGTTGTGCTTCTGGCCGGGGAAGCTCCGCGTCAGCCAGTTCTGCCCTTGCTTATAATGGCGCCGAGCGACCACGGCATCGACCCGGTCCTGATAGCGCTTGTAGACGGCGTCGAGAGTTTCGCTGCCGTGGTCGAAATAAAGCTTGTGCGTCCGCGGGTCCGGCAGGGCGGGAGCGAGATAATGTTCGAACGTCGATGAAACGATCTCATAATCCTTGTCGCTCACGGGCGTGTTGTCGGGATTGATGACCAGCGGCCAATGCGTCGACATCATACCGGCGCCGCCGAATACCTCGGGATATTCATCGATCGCGTACAGCGAAATAAGCGCGCCCATCGAAGAGCCCATGATCACCGTGTCCGCTCGACCTGTCTTCACGTTGAAGCGCTTGTCGATCATCGGCCTCAATTCGCGCACGATGAATTTGAGATAGCCGTCCGAAAGCGGATCGCCGCCATAGAGCGCGCGGACCTTGCCGCGGTAGTCCGTGGGCAGTCCGTTGAACGCCTTGGACGGCACATATTCCTGCAACCGTTTGGGTGTATTCCAAATGCCGACGACGATCGTCGGCCGCACTTTCTTTTCGCGGATGAGCCGGTCGAGACGTTCGTCGACTTCCCATTCCATGCCATATCCGGCGGTCGCCTTGTCGAAGAGGTTCTGTCCGTCGTGCATGTAGAGCACGGCATATTTCGTGCGGCCGTGCGGCTGATAACCGGAAGGCAGCCATACGAGGACACGTCGTGGATCCGTGTATTTCGACTCCAGGACGCCGAGGTCGACGATCGTCCCCGCACTGACGTGAACGGGCTTTAGAGGTTCGCTCGCGGCGGGGCCGGCCGTTGCACCGAGCGTCAGCGACGTGGCCATCCAAACTCGCATCCACTGCTTTGCTCCGTTCGACATGACCGAGAGGATCATTTGGCGAGTGCGACGAAGCGGACGGCAGCGCCGCCACCAGGAGCGAGGCGGAGTTTCAACCGGCTGTTGCTGTTCACCGTCCGCTTTTCGATCACGATGTCGCGAGGGTTCGTGCGGTAGTCGGCCATGTCACCGTCGCGATAGGTTTCAGCTCGATAGTCGACCCC
>JBKPON010000030.1:0-3495 GCA_046733135.1 Pseudomonadota bacterium
CAAATGCATGGACCTCAATTGCGCCGGCCTGCCCGAGAAGCGGAAGACGGGCAGCGGACGGACCTATGACCAACTGTTCATTCGCCACTGGGACGCGTGGGCCGAACCGGGCGTCAAATCGCGCCTGTTCGGATTCGCGATGGAAGGCGGCAAGCTCGCTGGCGGGGGCGTTCCGTTGACTGGTCGCCTCGTCGGCGACACGCCGTCGAAGCCGTTCGGCGGCGCGGAGGAGATTGCCTTCTCGCCCGACGGGCGCACCCTCTATTTCGCGTTGCGCGAGGCCGGTCGGATCGAGGCGCTATCGACTAATCTCGACATTTTCGCGGTTCCCAGCGACGGTAGTGCGCCGCCAGTCGACCTGACCGAGGCGAACGACGGCACGGACAATCTGCCCGCGGTTTCGCCGGACGGGCGCACGCTTGCTTATTTCGCGATGGCCCGGCCGGGCTACGAGGCGGACCGCCAGGTGCTGATGCTGCGCGACCTATCGACCGGCGCCGTCCGGCCGCTAACACCAAGCTGGGACCGGTCCGTCGGCTCGATTGAGTGGGCGAAGGACGGCAAGAGTCTGTTCGTCACCGCTGAGGATACGCTTGAGCAGCCCGTGTTCCGGGTCGACGCGGCGACGGGTCAGGTGGCGCGTCTTACTCAGGACGGCAATTTCGCCAATGTCCGAGCGCTACAGGACGGCGGCGCGGTGGCGACAATGAACAGCATCAAGGCCCCGGATGACCTGTATCGTCTCGATTCGGCTGGGCACGCGGTCCAGCTCACCAATGTCAACGGCGAGCTTCTCTCGCAGCTCGATCCGGTGACGTTCACCAAATTCAGCTTCGCCGGGGCGAACGGCGATCGGGTATGGGGCTGGACTCTCAAGCCCACGAACGCGGCGGGCAAGCTGCCGATCGCCTTCGTGGTCCACGGCGGACCCCAAGGCACCTTCAGCGACAGTTGGTCCTATCGCTGGAATCCGCGCGTCTTCTCGGGACCGGGCTATGGCGTGGTCAGCGTCGATTTCCATGGATCCACCGGCTACGGCCAAGCCTTTGTCGATGCGATCAACCGTGACTGGGGCGGCAAACCGCTCGAGGATCTGAAGCTCGGGCTCGCCTACGCCATCGCGCATGATCCGCAGCTTGACGGCGGAAATGCGTGCGCGC
The DNA here is from genome assembly GCA_046733135.1 of Pseudomonadota bacterium. Taxonomy (GTDB): domain Bacteria; phylum Pseudomonadota; class Alphaproteobacteria; order Sphingomonadales; family Sphingomonadaceae; genus Sphingomicrobium. The sequence goes on from JBKPON010000030.1 coordinate 1,161, forward strand.
TCGGCGGGTCCTATGGCGGCTACATGATGAACTGGATCGAAGGACGGTGGCCCGACCGGTTCAAGTGCCTCGTCCAGCATGACGGCGTGTTCGATGCGCGCGGCATGGCATATGAGACGGAGGAGTTGTGGTTCGACGAATGGGAGCACGGCGGCCACCCTTATTATGAAGCGCCGCAGGAATTCGAGAAGTGGAACCCGGTCAATACCGTGACCGAATGGCGGACGCCGCAGCTCGTCATTACCAGCGAAAACGACTTCCGCATTCCCTACACGCAGGGCCTCGCGGCCTTCACCGCGCTCCAGCGGCGCAATATTCCGTCGCGCCTGCTGGTCTTCCCGGACGAAAACCATTGGGTGCTGAAGCCGAAGAACTCGATCCAATGGTATGACGAGGTGTTTGGATGGTTGGGGCGTTGGCTGGGGAAGGGGGCGCCGGTTCCGCAGAGTCAGCCAGTGCAGGCCGAGCGGGGTCAATGACGTCATCCCGGCCTTGAGCCGGGATCTGCCTTTTCTTCGGCTGAAAAAGAAAGGCAGGCCCCGGATCAAGTCCGGGGTGACAGTGGGGGCCAGTTGATGCTGCAGCGCGGCATCGCTAACCGCACCGGATGACCGATCTTCCCAAGACCTTCGAACCTCGCTCGATCGAGGACCGCTGGTACAAGCATTGGGAGTCGCGGGGACTGTTCCGGCCGGACCGCCCGGACGCGAAGCCATGGACGATCGTCATGCCGCCGCCCAACGTGACGGGTTCGCTCCACATCGGCCACGCGCTCGATATCACGCTTCAGGACGTGCTCACCCGTCGCGAGCGGATGCTCGGCAAGGATTCGCTGTGGGTGGTGGGAACCGACCACGCCGGGATCGCCACGCAGATGGTGGTCGAGCGCAACCTCGATAGTCAGGGGATCAAGCGCGCGGAGATCGGCCGCGAGGCGTTCCTCGAACATGTGTGGGAATGGAAGGAGCAGTCGGGCGGTGCGATCACCCGCCAGCTGCGGCGCCTCGGCGCCTCATGCGACTGGGCACACGAGCGCTTTACGATGGACGAGCGTTACCAGCGTGCCGTCACTCACACCTTCGTCGAGCTTCACAAGCGCGGGCTCATCTACCGCGACAAGCGCCTGGTGAACTGGGATCCCAAGTTCCAGACCGCGATCAGCGACCTCGAGGTCGATAACCGCGAAGTCAGCGGCCACATGTGGCACTTCAAATATCCGCTCGAGGGCGGGAAGACCTATCGCTACGTGGAGCGCGACGAGAACGGGAAAATCCTGCTCGAGGAAGAGCGAGACTATATCTCGATCGCCACCACCCGGCCGGAAACGATGCTCGGCGACGGCGCGGTCGCGGTCCACCCGGACGATGAGCGCTACCGCCCGATCGTCGGCAGCTTCTGCCAGATCCCTGTCGGGCCGAAAGAACATCGGCGCCTGATCCCGATCATCACCGACACCTACCCCGACCCGCATTTCGGATCGGGCGCGGTCAAGATCACCGGCGGGCACGACCTCAACGACTATGGCGTCGCGCAGCGCAACGGCCTGCCGATGTACCGGCTGATGGATTGGACCGCACATATGCGTCGCGACGGCCCGCCTTATGCGGAGTCGGCGACTCGCGCGCAGGCGATTGCCCACGGCCAGGCCGCTACTCCCGCAGAGGTTGATGCCCTCAACCTCGTCCCCGAAGCTTATCGTGGTCTCGACCGCTACGAAGCGCGCAAGCGCGTCGTCGCCGACATCGATTCCGAAGGGCTGATGATCAAGGTCGAGGACAAGCAGATCATGCAGCCGTTCGGCGACCGCTCGAATGTCGTGATCGAGCCAATGCTGACCGACCAATGGTATGTCGACGCCGCGACCCTGGCTAAGCCCGCGATCGAGGCAACGCGCTCGGGCGAGATCAAGGTCGTTCCGGAGACGTGGAAGAAGACCTGGTACAACTGGCTCGAGAACATTCAGCCATGGTGCGTGTCGCGGCAACTATGGTGGGGCCACCGGATTCCTGCATGGTACGCGCAGGACGGCACGATCTACGTCGCTGAGAGCGAGGAGGAAGCGCACAAGGAAGCGGGCGATCAGCCGCTGCGCCAGGATGAAGACGTGCTCGACACTTGGTTTTCCTCGGCGCTGTGGCCGTTTGCCACGCTCGGCTGGCCGGACGAGACTGAAGACCTCAAGCGGCATTACCCCAACGACGTCCTCATCTCCGGTTTCGACATCTTGTTCTTCTGGGACGCGCGAATGGCGATGCAGGGCATCGAGTTTATGAAGCAGGCGCCGTGGAAGACGCTCTACCTGCACGGCCTGGTCCGCGATGCGCAGGGCCAGAAG
>JBKPON010000031.1:0-23869 GCA_046733135.1 Pseudomonadota bacterium
AAACTGGCGTATCCGCTTATCTCGCCGCTTCAGCTGGCGCTCCGCCTCTCGCTGTTCGGCGCCTTCATCGAGGTGGTGCAGGCCATCCCCTCGCTGCATCGGGACAGTAGCGTTTGGGACTGGGTCGCGGACACGATTGCATGCGGCCTGGTCCTTGGCGGAATCGCCTGGTGGCGGCGCGGGCATTAATCCGAGGGCCGCGCCGTCAACTTTTCGATGCGTTTCTCGTTGATCGTGCTTTTGACGATGCGGTGCACGTAGATTCCAGGAGTGTGCACACAGTCTGGCGCTATCGCTCCGACGTCGACCAATTCTTCCACCTCGACCACCGTCACCTCGGCTGCGGTCGCCATGACCGGATTGAAGTTGCGCGCGGTCTTGCGGAACTGGAGGTTGCCATGGGGGTCCGCGCGCCAGGCTTTGACGATCGCGAGATCGGCCCGCAGCCATGTTTCGCGGACGTACGACTGGCCGTCGAATTCCTCCTGCGGCTTCCCCTCCGCCACGATCGTTCCGACGCCGGTCTGCGTATAGAAAGCGGGGATACCCGCGCCGCCCGCCCGTATGCGTTCGGCAAGCGTGCCTTGCGGATTGAATTCGAGCTCTAGCTCGCCAGCGAGATATTGCTGCTCGAAGAGCTTGTTCTCGCCGACGTAGGACGAGATCATCTTGCGGATCTGCCTCGTCTCGAGCAGCTGCCACAAGCCGAAGCCGTCCGCCCCCGCATTGTTGGAGATGATCGTCAGATCCTTCACGCCCGCGGCCTTGATCTCCGGAATCAGGCTTTCAGGATTGCCCACCAGGCCGAACCCTCCGGACATGATCGTCATCCCGTCGCGCAGCAATCCCTCCAGCGCCGCCCGAGGGGAGCCGTAGATCTTGTTCATGAGCCGCCGAAGACTGTGCGGCTCTGCTCCCGCATGAACTGCGGCACATACCAACTGCCGAGCCCGCCCTTGCCGGTGGTTCCCGAGCCTTTCCAGCCGCAGAAGCTCTGATAGCCCGGCCAGGCGCCGGTGGTCGCGCCGGCCGCCCGGTTCGCATAAAGCACACCGGCCTCGATCCCGTCTAAGAAGAGATCGAGGTCCTGCTTGCTCTCGGTGAATATGCCGGCCGTAAGACCGAAGGCGCTGCTGTTGGCCTCGGCGACCGCGACCTCGAGATCGTCGAATGGCAGGACGCTGAGGAACGGCAGGAACAGCTCATCGCGATTAATGCGATGGTCGGGCGCGAGTCCGCTGACGATGGTCGGAGCGACATAAGGGCCGCGGCCGAACAAGTCCCCAGTCAACTGATTGCCGCCGAGGACGACGGTGCCCGCACTGGCGGCTTCACCCGCAGCCATGGTGAAACGGTCCAGCGCTTTGTCGTTGATCACGGGTCCCATGAACACGTCGCGCAGGCGCGGGTCGCCAACGACAAAGCGCGATGTGGTTTCGAGAAGCTCGCCGAGAAAGTCGTCGAGCACCTCGCGCGCCACATAGGCTTTGGAGGAGGCACTGCACTTCTGCCCGGACAGCCCAAATGCCGATCGCGCCACACCCGAAGCGGCCACCGAGAGGTCCGCGCTCCCGGTGACGAATGCCGGATTCTTGCCCCCCATTTCGGCGAGCACGGGGCGCATCGCCTGCGCGGACGCCGCATGCCTGAGGATCGTCATGCCGACGGCGTTGGAGCCGGTGAAGGCGAAGCCGTCGACGGTCGGATGATTGACTAACGCTTCGCCGGTCTCGCGGCCGCCGAAGACGAGGTTGAGCACGCCGGCGGGCAATCCGCCTTCGACGAGCGCCTCCACGACTAGGCGGCCGGTAAGTCCCGCCGAGTCGCTCGGCTTGAACACCACTGTGTTGCCGGCGACGAGCGCCGCCGAGATCATCCCGATCGACAGCGCCACCGGAAAGTTGAACGGCGCGATGACTCCGAACACGCCATAGGGCCGCAACACGACGCCATACTGTTCCGTTGACGCCGTTCCGCCGAGCTTCTCCGAGAAGCCGTCGGTGCGCTCCATCTCCGCACAATAATGACGGATGAGGTCGATCGCCTCCTCGACCTCCCCGACCGCCTCCAACCGCGATTTGCCGACTTCGATCAAGCAGGCGATCGCCAAATCCCATTTGCGCTCCTCAAGCACGTCGGCGCCTGCGCGGAGGAGGGCGACGCGGCGTTGCCAGCCCATGTCCCGCCAAGTCGGAAACGCAGCCTTCGCCGCTTGCACGGCCTCATCGACCAACGCCGGATCGGCTTGCGGGAATTCGCCAAGGAGGATGTCGCGATCGATCGGGCTGTGCTCTCGCGCGATCCGGCCTTCTTTCCGATCATGGCCCCCAATGAAGGCCGCCCGCACTTTGCCCAGCAACCGCGCCTCCGCATCGGGGATGATCGCATCGAGGTGGGCGTGAACGCCTGAGAAGTCCTCGCCGATGTTCGAATAGGTCACGCGTGGGAGATTTTTCATGGAACGCGCTCCTCGAGCCGGTTGTAGCGTTTTAGAATGGTGCGGAGCTCGTCATGCGGAAGGGCGAAATAGCGCGCTCCACCCACGCCCGTCATCGTCCGAGCGGCGACGAGCGCATTGACGATCGCCTCTTCGGTGGCTTGCACCGTGGCTTGGAAAATCGGATCGATGTGCGCGTTCCCGATGGCCGTGATCGACGTCGGCCTTTGCTGATCCTCGTCGTTGACTTCGGCCATCGCCGTCGAGAAGCTGACGATCAGGTCGCCGGACGAATTCCCCGAGTACGACCCGAGCCGTGCGAGCCCCAAAGCCGCGCGCTTCGCAACGCGATTGAGCTGCACCGGCATGAGTGGGGCGTCGGTCCCCACTACGATAATGATCGATCCCTGGTCGGGGGGCGCGGCGCCCTTCGATCCGTCGGGAGTGCAGGGCGGAAGCTCGCTGTTCTTAGTTGAGAGTTTGGGGTCGAAGCAGGGCAGCCACCGCTTCGCCAGCACTGCGCCCACCGGAAGTCCGGCTATGCGCAACACCTCCCGATAGCCCGTGTTGCATTGGGTGAGGACGCCGACGGTGTAGTTCTTTCCTGAGATCGAGACGACGCGCGACGCTGTGCCGATCCCGCCTTTGAAGCCAAAACAGACCACGCCAGTCCCGCCGCCGACATTGCCTTCGTCGAGCGGACCGGCCCTGGCGCTGTCCAGCGCCGCTTCCGCCGTGGCGGACGTGACGTGGAATCCTTCGATGTCGCTCAGCCGCCCGCTCCATGTCTCAGCCACAACGGGCCATGTCGCGGCGCCGAAATGTTTCGCAGCCCACTGCTGTATGCCGGCGTAAACCTGGCCCACGGCATTCGTATCGCTAAGGCCGATCGGGCCCTGGACGATTCCGAAGTCTTCAAGATAGGCACGCCCGGTCATTTCTCCGTTGCCGTTAAGGTCGAAGAAGCCACCGTAGACCGGCCTCGGGTCCGCGCGGCCTCTTGGAATAACGATCGTCACCCCGGTCCGTACAGGTCCAACCCCCACTTTGAGAGGGCCTTCTCCCGCAATCAGTGTCGTCTGCCCGACTTCGACGCCGGCTATGTCAGTGATGGCGTTCAGCGGACCAGGCGTTCCTTCGAATGGGATGCCGAGGTCGCGAGCCCGCCCCTCGGCCTGCACCGACATCATGAGGGCGAGGAGGGCGAGAGCGATTCTCACAGTTGCACGCGACCGGATTCGATCATCGGGAGCTCGCGCGGGGTCAGGCCCTCGGGCTCCTCATCCAACTCACGCGCCCATTTGTGGCCGGTATAGACCGCCTGCTGAATGGTGCTCGGCGCCCAGCAGTCACCGATCCGGGCGATTGACGCGATTCCGCAGTCCGACCAGCGATCGCGCATTCCGTCGAGCTCGGAGTAGAGCCCGTCTATGGGCAGTCGCGCGGTGACCGTAACCAGCGAAGCGGCGGGGCGCTCGATTTGGGCGCCGGTCAAAACGTTCGTCAACAGCACCCCGCCGTCACCGAAAGCCGTGACGCTGGTGTAGGGCAGGACTTCGATGCCCATCCGCGCGATGCGCCTGGCGATGGGCACCGCTTCCAATGTGTTGACGGTCCACGCAGAGACCATCGCGGCCGGGGTCACGATTATGACCTCATGCCCGGCGTATCGGCAAAGTTCGGCGAGAACACCGCCCATGTAATAATGGTCGTCGTCCCAGATGATCACCGGCCCTTCGTTGGGATCGCGGCCGGACATGACGTCGTCGGGCGTGCGGACGGCGGGCCCGTCGAACCCGGGGATCGGAAAGCCGGAATCCCTGCCCACGCCATCGCGCCGCCAAACCGAGCCGGTCGCGATCGCGACGTGCCGGGCACCGAATTCGAGCACATGCTCTGCCTCGAGCGCGCTCCCGCGGTAGATGGAGACGTTCGCCATCCGCTCGAGTTGGCCCACGCGCCAATCGCGCACTCGTGCCCATTCCGACAGACCCGGAAGTCGGCTCTCGCGGGTCACTCGGCCGCCGAGTTCGTCAGTCGCCTCAGCGAGATGGACTTCATAGCCGCGCCGGGCGGCCGCGAGCGCGGCTTCGAGACCGGCCGGCCCAGCGCCGACCACGAGCACCTGCCCCTCGCTTCTCTTGGGCGGAATGATCTCCGGGTGCCAGCCGCGGCGCCATTCCTCGCCCATCGTCGGATTCTGCGTGCAGCGCAGGTTGGTCGAGGTGTAGTCGCTCGACACGCACATGTTGCAGCCGATGCATTCGCGGATGTCGTCGACGCGGCCTTCTTCGATTTTCTTTGGCAAAAAAGGATCGGCGATCGACGGTCGCGCCGCACCGATGAAGTCCATGATGCCGCGTCTGATCTGCGAGACCATCGTGTCGGGCGATGTGAAGCGACCGACGCCCACGACGGGCTTGCTCGTCACTTGCTTCACGAAGCTGGTATATTCTTCCTGGAAGCCCTCCTTCGCGAAGCGCGACGTCTGGCTGTCGTTCGGCCAGGTCGAGATGTTGATGTCCCAAAGGTCGGGCAGCTCCGCGAGCATTTCCACCACGTCGCGCGCCTCACCGTCGTGGGTCAGTCCGACCTTGCCGATCAGCTCGTCCACACAGAAGCGCACCGCCACGGCGCAGCGGTCGCCCACCGCCTCCTTCGTATCCTCGATCAGTTCGCGCAGGAGGCGCGCGCGATTCTCGAGGCTGCCGCCATATTCGTCGATGCGGTCGTTCTTGCGCCGTTCGAGGAACTGCTGCGCGATCGACAGGTCGTGCGTCGCATAGACATAGACGACGTCGAAATCCGCCTTCTTCGCGCGGATCGCCGCGTCCCGGTGCCATTGGCGCAGGTTGCGGATGTCTTGCTTGTCCATCGCGCGTGCCTGCACTGGCGAATAATAAATGATCGGCCGGTGCGATGGGGCCATGGGTGCCATTCGCGTCCCCCAGTTCGCGACCGATCCGCCATGGTGCATGATCTCGATCGCAGCGAGCGCGCCATACTCGTGCACCGCGTCGGCCATCAGCGCGATCGCCGGAATGTCGCGATCATCCCACAATCGGCCTTCGTGGAACGGCTCGCAATCGGCGGTGGGATGGATCTCGGTCTCCTCCGTCGCGACAACCGCCCAGCCGCCTTCGGCCTTGATCGCCCGAAGCCGCGCGAGCGTCTCCGGCTGGGTCCAGCCGATGCCGGTGCAATGCGGCACCTGGTAGAAGCGGTTGCGTGCAGTCACCGGCCCAATGCAGACCGGCTCGAAGAGGATGTCGTAGCGCGGGTCGCGGGTCATGATGCGACCCTCATGGGAATGACGACATCGATCGTCTCGGCGAGTCGGTCGACGATGGTCTCAAGCTCTTCATCTGTCACATTGTAGGGCGGCGCGAGGAGGATATGGTCGCCGCGGCGCCCGTCCACCGTTCCTCCGCCCGGATAGATGAGCAGCCCGCGAGCGAAAGCCTCTTCCTTCGAACGCTGGTGGATCGCCAGTTCCGGATCGAACGCTTCTTTGGTCGACCGTTCGGCCACCAGTTCGACGGCCTGGAGCAGTCCGCGGCCGCGAATGTCGCCGATGTGCGGATGGTTGCCGAAGCGCTCGCGCAAAAGTGTCGACAGCCGATCTCCCGCCTCATTGACCCGGTCGAGCAATCCTTCGCTCCGGATGGTCCGCTGCACCGCCAGCGCCGCGGCGCAGCCCACCGGATGAGCGTTGTAGGTCTGTCCGTGCTTAAGCCCCGCCGAACCGCTCGCCACCGATTCGTACACGTCGCTCGTGCAGACCACCGCTCCGATGGGTTGATAGCCGCCGCCGAGACCTTTTCCCAATGTCGCGATGTCGGGAACCACCCCGTCCTGTTCGCATGAGAGAAACGTTCCGGTTCGGCCCGAGCCGCACATTACCTCGTCGAGGATCAAAAGCACTCCGTATCGGTCGCAAATCTCGCGAACCCGCGCGAGATATCCGGGGGCCGGCGGAACGGCGCCGGCGGTTGCGCCCACGACGGTCTCCGCGACGAAGGCGATCACCGTTTCCGGCCCAAGCTCGAGGAGTTCCTTCTCCAACGCGTCGGCGGCCCTTAGACCATAATCATCCGACGTCTCGCCCGGCTCGGCGAAGCGATATTCAAAGCAAGGATCGATCAACGCGACGTCGATGAGCAATGGCGCATAAGGCGCGCGCCGCCACGCGCTTCCCCCCGCCGCGAGCGCGCCCAGGGTATTGCCGTGATAGCTGAGGCGCCGGGCAATGATCCGGCTGCGCCCCGCGTCGCCGCGCTCCAGATGATATTGCCGTGCCAGCTTCAGCGCCGCTTCGATCGCCTCCGACCCGCTGCTCGTATACCAGACGCGGCCCAGTGACCCCGGCGACATGTCGGCAATGAGCGCGGCCAGCTCTTCGGCCGCTTGGCTCGTGAAAAAACCGGTGTGGACATATTCCAGGCGCGCGGCCTGTTCGGCGATGGCCTCCGCGACCGCGGAGTGTCCATGCCCGAGGCAAGAGACAGCAGCTCCACCGCACGCGTCGATGTAGCGGCGGCCGTCGGCGTCGATCAGGAAAATGCCTTCTCCGCGAACGGCGACCGGAGGGAGGACGGACGTTGATCGATGAAAGACATGGCCCCCGTTCATATCGTCACCCTAACGTCGCTAACGGCAGCATCAAAGGTGCGGCTGTTTTTCTTGCCTTAATCGCCCTACGTTCGTGCAGAGCTGGGGAGGGCGATGAAGGCGGCACGCTTTCTACTTGCGGCGATTGCATTGGCGGGCGCCGCGCCGGTATCCGCCGAGCTCGATCTCAGGCGCGCGGCGGTCAGCCATCTTCCGAACGGTCTCACGGTAATCATGCTGGAAGATCACAGCTTTCCGCTCATTAGCGTGCAGATGCTCTATAAGAGCGGCTCTGCCGCCGAAGTGACCGGCAAGACCGGTCTCGCCCATTTTTTGGAGCATTTGGTGTTCCGCGGCAGCCGGAACTTTCCCAACGCCCGCGCTACGGAGCTCATCTACGATTCCGGCGGCGAGTGGCACGGCTACACCGCCATGGACCAGACCACCTATTTCGCCACCATGCCAAGAGACGGGCTCGATCTGCTGCTCAAGATCGAAGCCGATCGCATGGCCCGCACCGTCATCGATCCCGCGTCCATCGCGGCCGAGAAGGGGGCGGTCGTCACCGAACTGCACAGCTACGAGAACGATCCCGCATCGGTGCTTCAGGAGGCAGTGACGCGGACCGCCATTCAGGCGCATCCCTACGGCAGTCCGATGGCGGGCTATGTAAGCGACGTCGAACAACTGACCGCGGACGACGCGCGGGCATATTACGCCAGTCACTACGCCCCGGGTAACGCCGTGCTCGCAATTGTTGGCGATTTCACGCTGCCCGAGGCCAAGGCACTGCTCGCCAGAAACTTCGCCGACGTATCGGCGAGGCCGGTCGCCCACCCGAATCTGACGTCCGAGCTTCCGCAAAGGGGTGAGCGAAGAACGCGCTTGGTCGGTCCCGTCGATCGCCAATATTTCCAGCTCGCCTTTCCCGCTCCGGCTGCGTCCAGCCCCGATTTTCCGGCTTTTCTCGTCCTGCAGCAGATTCTGTCCGGTGGTTCGGGCCTGAACCTGCGGCAAAGCGATTGGGCGGCGACCCCCGCCAACGAGGGCTCGGCGCTGTCTGGAGTGACGGAGGACATTGCCACCTGGCTTCCGCCCACGCGCGATCCGTTTCTATTCATCGTCAGTGGCTCGATCGCGACGAGTGCCGATCCAAAAGCCCTCGAGAGCGATGTCGAGAAGCGGATTGCGGCGGTCCGTGCGCAGCCTGCACTCGAAGAACGACTCGCCGCCGCCAAGGCCGCAGTCACGCGCGATCTCGCCGAGGATGTGCAAACCACCGAAGATGCCGCTCACCAGCTTGCCTTCTTCGAAGGCATCGGCGCGTTCGACATGCTGCTCGACATGCCTCGGCGCGTCGCTGCCGTGACCGCCGCCGACGTCCAGCGTATCGCACGCACTTATCTTGTGCCGAACAAGCTGACCGTCGGTTGGATGGTGCCCGGCGAGTTTCCAGCCTCATCGGTAGGCCTGGGCGATCCTCGACCTGCGGCTGACCGCCCTGGGGCGATCCCGCCGGCGATCGCGGCGGGTCGGCCCCAGCTCCGTCGCCTTTCCGGGGGGCTGCCCGCGATCGTCCAGGTGAACCCGCTCTCCAACAGCGCAACCGTTGAATTGCTGGTCTCAACGCCGGTCGACGGCGGCGCGCATCCCGATGATTTCTCCGGCCTCGACGCTGTCATCCGCTCCGGCGCACCGGACCAGCTCACCGCGCTGCTCAGCCAAATTGCGGTAGGACAGGGGCGACCGACAGACGCGCGAAGCGAAGATCCGGCGACGCGTCTGCAGCAGCTGATAGCGGGCCGAATGAGCCGGCAAGCGAGCAACACTCCGCTACCTCTCGCGGTAATCGTGAGCGGTGATGTCGACCCGGCGACAGCCTTCTCCGATCTTGAGCGACAGTTTGGTGGAACGCGGCCTGGTGGATTGGCCGACGCACCGCCGGGGAGACATTCCGACGCACCAAAGATCGCCCGCGAGCGGATCGCCAAGCCGCTCTCACAAGGCGCCATCGGCTATGTCGTGGAGGCTCCTCCGCCGGGAACGCGCGAAGCTTTCGTATGGCGGATGCTGCTTTACGTGCTGACGCACGATTATTCCGGCCGTCTCGGCCTGTCCGCGATCCGCGACAAGGGCATCGTCTATCACATCTACAGCCTGCTGCGGACCGATGGTCGGCGTTCCTGGGTGACGATCTCCACCGGGGTCGATCCAGACAAGGCCGACGCGATGGAAGCAGAGCTACGCACCGCCCTCGCTCAGTTGGCGAGCAACCCACCAACCGCGGCTGAAGTCGAAGCCGCGCGCAATCATCTGCTCGGCCGCGATTTGACCGCGGCCCAGAGCAATGAAGAACTGACCGCCAAGCTCGCCCGCGAGTTCGTCGAGACCGGCGGCCTCCGATCGCACGAGCAGCTGAGTGCGATGCTTCGGACCATCGCCCCCGCCGATCTCGCCGCAGCCGCGCGATCCTTCGCCGATGGGACGATTATTCGCGTCGACGTTGGGGCCGCGCGGTGACGCGCATGTTCCGACGCATGATCTTCGCCGCATTCCTGGCGATCGGCCTCGGCGCGGCTCGCGAGCCGGTGCTCAAGCAGGTCGATCTGCCGCACAGCTATTATTGGCGCGAGCTCTATATCCCGCAGCTGACGACCGGCCCCTCGAGTCTGAGCTTTACGCCGGACGGCAAGGAACTCGTCTACAGCATGGGCGGCTCGCTTTGGCGGCAGACGATCGGTTCCGATGAGGCCGTCGAGCTCACGCACGCGCGCGGCGCCTATGACTATCAGCCGGACGTAGCGAGCGACGGACAGAGCGCCGTGTTCAGCCGCTACGACGGCGATGCGATCGAGCTTTGGCGCCTCGATCTTGGCAGCGGCCGCGAACGAGCGCTAACCTCCGGTGGTGCGGTCAACGTCGAGCCGCGGCTCTCGCCGGACGGCAAGCGCATCGCCTGGGTGTCCACCAAGGGCACCGGTCACTTCAATCTGTTCGTCGCGGACATCGCGCGCGACGGGTTACGTAACGCGCATCCGCTGCTCGGCGAACGTCAAAGCAAGATTAGCCGCTATTATTATTCACCCTACGACCACGCGCTGAATCCGTCGTGGTCGCCGGATGGCAAGCGTATCCTATACGTCTCCAACGCGGAGGTCGCGTGGGGCACGGGCGACATCTGGTCCGTTGCCGTCGACAATCCCAAGGACCGGCGAAAACTGCTGAGCGAGGAAACCAGCTGGAGCGCCAGGCCCGAGACGTCGCCGGACGGTCACCAGATCCTGTTCTCCAGCTATCACGGCCGGCAATGGCGTCAGCTCTGGCTGACCAATCCCGACGGAGTCGCGCCGCTTCCGCTTACGTTCGGCGATTTCGACCGGTGGAACGCACGCTGGTCGCCTGACGGCAAACGCGTTGCGGCCATCAGCAACCAGCAGGGTAACAGCAGTCTCGTTGTCCGCGACGTCATCGGCGGAGCGGAAACGCCGGTCATCGCAGCCAGGCGACACTACAAGAGTTCGCAGGCTCGCCTGACGCTCGATATACGGGATGAACAGGGCCGCCGCGTTGCGGCACGAGTCGACGTGCTCGGCAGCGATGGCCGAGCCGCGGCACCCGTTTCAGCCTGGATGCACGCGGACGACGGCTTCGACCGCAAGCTGCAGTCTAGCGAGACGCACTATTTTCATTGCCTGTCGCCGTGCACGCTCGAAGCGCCTGCCGGAAACACCGCCATCTGGGTGCAGCGCGGCTTTCGTTATTTGCCGTGGCGGGAGACCGTGAACCTGATCGCCGGTGCGGACCGGACGATCCCAGTGAAGCTGCAGCTCAACGACCTGCCAAGATCATTCGGGCAATGGCGTAGCGCCGATCTTCACGTCCACATGAATTACGGCGGCGCTTACCGAAACACGCCGGAGAATCTCGCTCGGCAGGCACGCGCGGAGGATCTGGACGTGGTCTACAACCTCATCGTCAACAAGGAGGAGCGGATTCCCGACATCGGCTACTTCCGGCCTGATCCCGATCCGGCGAGCGGCGAGGGCGTGCTGATCATGCAAGCGCAGGAATTCCACACCAGCTTTTGGGGCCACCTCGGGCTTCTCCACCTCTCGGACCATATCCTGACGCCCGACTTTTCCGCCTATCAGCATACCGCACTCGCCAGTCCCTATCCGGATAATGGCGTCGTCGCGGATCTGGCACACAAGCAAGGCGCTTTGGTCGGCTACGTCCATCCCTTCGACACCGAAATCGACCCGGTGAAAGAGACGACACTCAGCAACGAACTCCCCGCCGACGTGGCCAATGGCAAGGTCGATTATATGGAGATCGTCGGCTTTTCCGATCACAAGTCGACGGCCGCCATTTGGTACCGCCTGCTCAACCTCGGCTTCCGCCTTCCCGCGGGCGCAGGCACCGACGCCATGGCCAATTATGCATCGCTACGCGGTCCTGTCGGAATGAACCGGGTGTTCGTCGACACGCGCGGCGACTTGAGCCCGGCAGCGCTGAAGGCCGCGATCAAGTCGGGACGGACGTTCGCGAGCAATGGCCCGCTGCTCGGCCTCGAACTCGACGGCAAGCACCCGGGAGAAACGGTCTCGCGCGACGGTCCCGGCAAGCTCGGCTATCGCATCGCGCTGCGCTCGCCCGTGGCGGTCGACCACCTGGATCTCGTGCAGAACGGCAAAGTCGTGAAGAGCTTCCCCTTATCCGGCGATCGCCGCAAATTTGACTCAGCCGGTGAGCTGCAGGTCGATTTAGGCGGCTGGCTTCTCCTGCGGGCGTGGAACGACGGTGCCGACCCGCAGGTGCTGGACATATATCCCTACGCCACGACCAGTCCGGTCTATGTCGAAATGCCCGGCGGTCCTCCACCGGCTCCAGCGGACGCTACCTATTTCGCCGCATGGCTGGACCGCGTGATCGCAACGGCGGAAAGCCGCGCCGACTACCGCAACGTTGAAGAACGTCAGGCGACGCTCGACTACCTCCGCACGGCGAGAGACCGCTATCTTGGCATGCCGCGGACAAAGTAGCGGGCTCGACAACCGGCTCGTTGCCTAGGCGAGCTTAGGACGGGCTCAGCGGACTGCTCCGGGCTCTGATCCTCGAACTCATAACAAGCTCGCGGACGGAACGATCTAAGGTCCGATTTCGACCCAAAGCGGACACCCGGATTCGCCCCAATGCGGACAGAGCACAGCGCCGGCCTTCTACGGTCGCACGTCATTCGTGCGCGACCCGCGAGCATCGCTCATTGCAGCTCGGCGGACACGGTCTCGAGCAGCCAGGCGATGCCCCGGTCGAGCATCGCTGCCTTCGAGACGACCGCGAAGAGGTCGGACGAGAGCATGTCGAAGGGCGGTTCAACGATCTCCACCTCGAAACTGTGCTCTGCCTCGCGGGCGAACCGCCGCGGAAGCGCCCCGACCAGATTGGACGATGCGATTGCCGCGGCCGCCATGAAGAAGCTCGGAACGGTGAGAGCGATCCGTCGCTCGAAATCTCGTTGGGCAAGGGCCCGGTCGACAAAGCCCCAGGAATCCCCTGTGGCCGATACGAGGACATGGCGAGCGGCAGCGAAGGATTCGATCGTCAGGTTCTTGACGAGGGGATGCCCTCGGCGGACCAAGATCACGAAGTCTTCGAAGTAGAGCGGCGCCGAGAGAAAGCGAGCCTCATTCGCCGGAAAGGGCAGGATAGCGAGATCAATTCGACCGGATTCGATTTCGGCAAAGGCACCGCGCCAGGCTTCACTCGGATCGAGCGCCCCCGGTTGGGGGAGAAGTTGGAGGATAGAGAGATCGATTCCGGGCGCCGTGGATTCAAGCCGCTCGACGAGCCGAGGCACCAGCACCGAGACCGCGCCATCGGGCGCACCGATCCGAAAGCGACGGACCGCTATTGCCGGATCGAAGCCCTGTATATTCGCGACCACCCCCTGCACCCGCTCGACGATGTCGCGGACAGACGGCGCGAGGGCCTGCGCCCGCGCCGTCGGCACCATCCCTTTCGGCGTCGGCAGGAACAAGGGATCGTCGAGGACGGCACGTAATCGCCTCAATGCGTGGCTGATGGCCGACGGACTGAGGTTCAGCTTGGCAGCGGCGCGGCCGGCATTCCGCTCCTCGAACAGCAGATCGAAAATCAGCAGCAGGTTAATGTCCGTCCGCGCGAGTTGAGCATAATTCAACATAACGGTGAAATCATACCATTTGCCTCATGCTGTTCCAGCGGCGATCTCGCCCTTCCACTCAAATCGGAAAGGAGCATCATGATTATGGAAACCCTGATGGCCATGGCCGCCGCGGCCGCCATTGGCTCGCCATTGGAAGCATCGGCCGCTGCCGCCGTGAAGTCACTGCAGGAGACCTATGCCTCGGCTAATGCGGCGCTGCTGCGCGGCGATTCGAAGACTTGGAACGAGCTCGCACCGCTCAGCGAGGACTTCGTCCTGTTCTCGCCGTTCGGCGGAACACCCTCGCGCTATGCAGACTATACGCCGGAGCGGATCGAGCGGATGGGCCGCTTCTTTCGCAACGGGAAGTTCACGCAGGAAGTCGTCCAGACTTTCGCGACCGACGACATGATTGTTCTAGCGACGATAGAGCGAGCTAACGTCGAGGTCGGCGGCCTTCCGGCCCAGGACTGGGGATTGCGCGTGACATCCGTCTTCAAACGCGAAAGCGGGCGCTGGAAGCTCCTGCACCGTCACGCTGATCCTCTCGTCGAGGATGTTTCAATCGAGGAGTCAGCGCGGCTCGGCCGCGGGGAACGCACGCCGGCCGCAAAGTAGTTGCTGCCTCGCGGTGTGAGGGCGGTCACCATCAAGGCTGCCCGCATTCCTACTCAGATCCGCACGAGCCCAGCCCAACAGTGAGAATCCTAGCGACGCTGCGCATGCGAGTTGCATCGGCGCAGCGCCTCATGCGGAAAGTTGCGACTAGAAGGAACCGGAGGAAACGGGCGACCGGCGTGAGCGGGCCGCCCGCCCTTGCTACTGCTTTGTGGCCGTGAAGGTGACCTTCGAACCGTCTTCCCTGTTCTCAAAGCGTCCGTGGCCTTTCCCATTGGCGTCGACAGAGAAGTTGTAAACACCGACGACCTTTCCGTCACGGCTGTCAGTTTCCTCGAACCCGCCGTCGGCGGCCCTCTTCACCGATGCCATCGTGCCCGCGGGATCGCCGTTTATCTTAACGGAGGGGCCACCGAACTTGGCATCGAAGCTCTGGCCGGTGCCGCTCTTCATGTGAAGCATGTCGCCCTCAACATTGTAGGTGAAGGTTAGTGCCTCAGCGTTGAAGTTGGCTAGCTTCGCCGGCTTCCATTGACCGGAGATTGCATGTGCTCCAGCAGGGGCCGGTCCGACCCTCGTTTCTGTGTACTCGCCCTTTCCAGCCGGGGCGCCCGCCATTGATGTGTCGGTGAAAGACCCCGTCAGCGTATTGCCGTCCGCGGACACCGTCATCTTGGTCTCGCCGATTTGGCGTCCACCTTTCTTCGCGATCCGGGTGACGTTGTGATCGTCGACAACGTTCACGGCCAGGCTGTCCGCAGCAGGCGTTTTAATCGGATGGAAAGCGCCATCGGCTGGAACCGTAACCTGCGGCACGCACGACTTGCACGTGTACTGCCCAGCCTGAAGAAGAAACTCGTCTGGCTTCTGGTCGAACTGGACACTGTCGAGGTCAGCTTTCCAGGTTCCGTTGATGTCGCCTGCACTCGCAGTTTGAGCGGGCGCGGCCTCGTTCGCTGCCGGCTGCTGTTTGCAAGCCGAAAGCGCGAGCAGTGACGCAGCGGCCAACGCCGCGATGATCGTCGCCTTGTGCATATCTTTCCCCTTCGTGACGCCCGACGGACTCGCGGCGGACCAGGCTTCTAATCATGGCAAACAGCACTAGGCAATAAACGAAAGTCTAACATGCTAGACCTTCGGATGCCCAATCCGCGTTTGGGATAAGTCCGCGCGAATGTCCGCTTTCCACCCATTGCGGAGATTGGAAATGTTCGTGCAGATTCGACGCAGCTGGGGGATGTCGAGCCAATCACGAGTAGCGCAAAGAAGCTGCCCTGCTGGCTACCCGTGCGGAGATCTTGGGTTGAGGACTGGCGGCGCACGATCGGACGTTGGAACCGAAGGAGGAAACAGTGGCAGGACTAATGTTCGGATTATTCGCGCAAGCTGCCGTGGCAGCAACTCCAGGCAATCACTACCTGCCGATCGATAAGCTGCCTTGGTATCGCGAAGCGCCGAACATTCCCGCCGAGCTCGCACCCTTGTGGGGCGACCGCGCGAAAGGGGAGGCAGGGACGTACCTGCGGGTACCCGGCGGCTGGGAAGCCCCGCTTCACTATCACACGGCCGATTACTGGGCGATCGTGATCCAGGGCGAATGGACCCACTGGGTACCCTCAACCGGCGAGGGCAAGGGCATCCGCCTGACGCCCGGCGCACACTGGACTCAGGTTAAGGACCAGCCACACAAGGACAAGTGTCTGTCGCCGACAGCCTGCATCATCTTCCTCTTCAACCGCGATCCTTACGAAACGAGGTTCGTGAAGGAGCAATAGCGGCGATCGCGCGGCCGCTGCTCACATCCTCGTGGATGTAAGCTTTCCACCAATTCGGCCCTGCCCGGCAAGCCGATCCGCATCTGATTGTTGGAGCATTCCACGGCTGTCGCGAGTTTGTCCGCTCGAAAGGAGCGGCTCCGTGCCCAAATTCAACAAGGAGTGGACGGTTCTGCCGCACGGGCAAGTCAAAACAGTCGACGACCGCATTGTCACTGTCGAAGGCGACATACCCATGCCCCTGGGTAAATTCCCGCGGCGGATGACGGTCGTTGGCCTCAGTCGCAATCGGAGCGCCGTCTTCAGCGCCATGGCCCTGGACGAGCCAGCCATGCGGCACATCGAGGAAGTTGGGAAACCTTCGTTCCTCATCGTTCCGAATGGTCACCACCGCATCGACGCCCGCCCTTGGAAGCAGCGCTATCCCAAGCTGAAGGTTCTGTGCCCACCAGGCGCGAAGAGGAGCGTTTGCGAGGCCGTCCCGGTGGATTCGACCGACGACATACTGGGCGACAAAGATGTCCAATTCGTGGTCGTGGAAGGCACCAACAAAGCCGAGGCCGCGCTCGTCGTCCGGCGCAAGAGCGGGACCACGCTTGTCGCTAATGATGTCATCGCCAACGTTCGCCACCCGCGCGGTTTGGGCGGGAAGATCATTGCCCGACTGGCTGGTTTTGGCGTCAAGCGGCCGCAAGTCCCTCGTGTGGTCAAACGCATTATGGTCGAGGACAAGAGTAAGCTGGCGAAGCAGTTGCGCGAATGGTCGGAAATTCCCGGCCTCCGGCGCATAATCCCGTCGCACGGAGACATGATCGAGCGGCCCGCGCCAGCTCTTCAGAGAATGGCCGAGGAGCTATCCTAGCCCAGACCTTGCACCAGCGGCGACGAACACCAGGAAAAACCGCTTCATTGCACCTCTTTCTCGAAGAACCGAGAGTGCAAGTGGGCGCTTCAAGCAGTCACCGTCCGCAGCTCGTAGACGGGAGCGTCCGTACCGCGTGTCTCGAAGCGGACCCGGACCTTGTTCTTGCCGACAACAAAAGCATCGGGCAGCGGGTACTCGACGGCGATGAAGCGCTTTACTGGCTCGGCCTTGCGCTGTTCACGCACGAGCTCGCGCCCGTCGATGAGGATTGCGAAATCCTTGTTCACGTCCTCCCCCCAATAAAGGACGCGGAGCGCGCTGACGCCCGGGCGGACCTTCATGGACGCCTCGACGAAATGGCCGGGACCCCACCAGGCGTCGCGCATGCCGCGGCCGCCATACTGCCAGAATTCGCTGAAATTGCTCGCCAGGTCATGCGCACGCTCCTGGTCCTCCTCGCCTGGCTGGAGCAGGTCGACAGTGCGAGCGTGAATCACCGCCTTTTGCTTCTGCGCTACGTGGTAAGACGCCCATTCGTTGCGCCACTCGGCCTGGGTGTAGAGCGGCAGATAGACCGCAGTACGGCGTCCATAGCGGTTGAAGAAAGGCTTGAACGTCAGCGCGGCAGGGACCGCATTCGGCATGCGGAATTCATGCATGCGCCCGTCGACCGGTTGCAGGGCGGTCGCAGGATCTGAGTCGAGCAGCCCCGGCGTTGGCCCTTCCCAGACGGGTGTGGGTCCCGCGAGGTCGGCCGCAAGCACGAGCGGCCCGTGCGTGAAGGCGACCATGCGCCGATTGTCCGACGTCGACTCAACTTTGAGTTGCATTGGCAATGTGAGCTCGAGCCGATCGCCCGGACGCCAGCGGCGCGTAACGATCGCATAGCCATTATGCCGCTCGAAATCGGTGGGATCGCCGTTGAGTTTCAGCAGTGGGCTCTCCGACCAGGATGGCAGGCGCACGGCGATTGGAAGGGGCTCGGGAGGAGCAGATTGGACGGTTAGCGTGATGCGGTCGTCGAACGGGAAGTCGGTATCGAGGTCAAGCGTCAGTCCGCGCGCCTTCCAGTCGAGCGACGAGGGGATGAAGAGATTGACGAAGAGTGTCCGTCCGTTCTCCCAATAGATGGAGTCGCCGTGCTTTGCGTGGCTTTCCATGCCGGTGCCGATGCAACACCAGTAATTGTCGAACGGCGTCGACCAAGTCCGCTTCGAGCCCGGCGCCAGACCCATATAATATACGAATAGCCCGGTCTCGGGATGCTGCGCCGCCATCACGTGATTGAGGTGCGCGCGCTCATAATAGTCGAACAGCGAGGCGTCCGGCGACCAGCCATAGAGATGCCGCGTCAGCTTAAGCATATTGTAGGTGTTGCAATGCTCACAAGTGCGGTCGGTGATGCGGCTCGACAGCTGGTCAGGTTCGCCGAACAGTTCGCGCTCCGAATTGCCACCGATCACATAGGAGTGGTGCCGGATCACACGCTCGTGGAAAAACCGCGCGGCGAATGCGTCCGAGGGATCGCCCGTGATCTCAAACAGCCGTGCGAGGCCGATGACCTTGGGAATTTGCATGTTGGCATGCAGTCCCGGGAGGATGTCCTTGCCTTGCGAGAGCGGGTCGAGCACCGCACGGTGGCGGATGCGCTTGGCGACCTTCAGATATCGCGGGTCGCCGGTCAGCACAGAGGTCTCGGCATAGCTCTCATTGAGCCCGCCATGTTCGGACACGAGCAGTCTCTGAATCTGTTCGTCCGAGAGTGCATCGAACACCCCGGCAAGATAGTCGCTCATGCCGACGAGTACGGGCCGCGCCTCATCGATGCTCGCGAGGCGGATCGCGTCGACCAGCCCGGCGTGCACCTTGTGCAGGGTGTAGAGTGGTACCCACCCGCCATTGAGCTCGAATGGCCCGGAGCGGATGTCGCCGCCGCGCACTTCCTCGAAGACGATCTTGCCATCCAATATCTTACCACCGCGTTCGACCGTGGTGCCGCCGATATAGCCGTCTCCCCGCGCCTTCTGCACTTCGGCGAGCTCGGCGACGATAGAGCGCAGCCGATCGCGCATTCGTTCGTCGCCGGTCTGGGCATACATGAGGGAAAGGGCCGACAAATAGTGGCCGAGCGTGTGGCCGGCGATGCCCATGCCTTCCCACCCGCCGTAGAGGTCGCCCTTCGGTCGAAGGCCCGCATATTTCCGGAAATTGTGCAGGAGACGGTCCGGATCGAGCGACAATAAATATTTGCGGTTGGTCTCGACGGCCGTCGCCCAGATCGAAGGCTTCAGCCGCACCGCTGGGAGCGGCAGCGGCCGGGCGGGGACGATGGTCTTGTCGGAACGGAGCTTTGCCCGCGCGGGCCCGGCAATCGCGAGGGCGCTTGCCGAGACCAGAAGAGAACGGCGCGTTATAAACATTCCCGCACGACCCTCCCGGACGCGATGGGCCAGCTCCTTTGCAAACCCACTATCCGCCTGCGGTTAGGCATTCAGGCGCGAGAGCTTCGGTGGACCGGGAGCCCCACAGCGCATACAAAAGCACGACCAGCTCACAAGCAGCAGTAAGCAGGAACGACCGCTGGATCCCAAACCAATCGGCGAGCTGACCTTGGACGATGACCAGCGCGCCTCCGGCAATCGCCCAGATGAGCCATCCGGAGCCTTCCTCGGTCAAAGGTCCCAGACCGCGGATTGCGAGCGCGAAGATGGTCGGGAACATGATGGAGTGGAAAAATCCGACCGCCATCAGCGAATACATGGCCGTGGGGCCGTGCGCGAAACTCGCAATCATCATCACCATGAAGGCGCCCAGCGCGAAAGTGGCAAGCACCTTCTCTGGCGCGATCGATCGCATGACGAACGCGCCCAGGAAGCGTCCGACCGCCATTCCGCCCCAGACGAACATCAGATAATTGGCTGCCTGTTCATGCGTAACGTTGCCGATGTCGGGCTGCGAAGCGAAGCTGATGAACAGGTTTCCGACCCCGATCTCGGCGATCAGATAAACGAAAATCGCCACCACGCCGAACACCAGATTGCGGTGGCGCCAAAGCGACAAGTGCTTGCGCTGTTCTGCGTTCACCCGCCGGGTCGCGGCGCCAAGCTCAGGGAGCCGTGCGCGCCAAATGACGATGGCGAGCACCGCCAGGACGACCGCCACGATGAGATAGGGAAGCTGCGTCGCCTCTGCGTCCGCCATTCGCTGCGCGTGGCTGAGCGCCGTTCCCTCGAGCGTCGTTCCAGAGACCGTCCGGGCGAGGATGAGCTGCTGTCCGTAGCCCACCGCGAGCAGATCTCCAGTCGTATTGAAGGCCTGGACAAGTGTGAGGCGCGATTCCGAAGTTTCCTGCGGACCGATCACCGCGACATACGGGTTGGCGGCGACCTGAAGGATCGCAATCCCGCATGAAACAGTGAAAAGCGAGGCCAGCGTGATTTCGTAGGAGGGAAGCCGCGCGGCCGGAATCATTCCGAGCGATCCGACGGTCATAATCGCAAGCCCGACCACTAGCGCCTTGTGATACCCGATGCGCTCGATCAGCTTCGCGGCGGGAATTGAAGCCACGAGATAGCCGATGAACCAGGTCGATTCGATCAGCGTCGTCTGCGTGTAATTGAGCTGAAATACGCTCCTGAGGTGCGGCAGCAGTGTATTGTTGATGACGGTGATGAAGCCCCACATGAAGAACAAAGTCGCAAGCAGCGCCAGCGCGGGCGCATAATTTGACCGCCGGCGCTCGGTGCTGGGTGGCGCGGTCGTTGCTGCCGGTCCGGCCATCGTTCGGGTCCCCTCCAAACCGGGATCCGGTGCTTTCCCACCGCTTTCCCGAAAAGATTGGCGCTTCGTATAAGTCTGAGTATTTCTCGCTGCAATGAGCAGCGAATCTCCCCCAGGGCCAAGCTCGGCAGCGATGCGCGGGAAATGACTCTGAAGTTGCTCCAACGCCGCACCGGCGATGGGACGCGCTCGGTCGTGGCCGATGACGGACGGGCGGCGCGGATGGTGAATGGAGCCACCTCGACCCGGGAGATCGCGTTCCAGGCAATCGAGGCCGGCTGTTCGATTGCCGAGATCATCTCGCGCCTCGGTCTCGGCGAAGAAGTCGATGTCCGGGTGGAACTTGCCGCGAACAGGATCCTCGCCCCGATCGATCACGAGGACCCTGCTCATCTTCTAATGTCCGGCACAGGGCTCACGCATTTGGGCTCCGCGGACACTCGCGATCGGATGCATCGAATGACAGCGGCCGAGCGCCAAACCGACTCCATGCGCATGTTCCTCGAAGGGGTGGAGGGTGGCAAACCCGCGGCAGGCAAAGCGGGCTGTCAGCCCGAGTGGTTCTACAAGGGTGACGGCTCGCAACTGGTCGGGCCGGAGCAACCGCTCACGGTACCGGATTTCGCGGCCGACGCTGGGGAAGAGCCCGAACTTGCTGGAATCTATGTGATCGGACCGGACGGCGCGCCCTGCCGCCTCGGTCTCTGCCTTGCGAATGAGTTCAGCGACCATTTGACCGAGCGTCACAATTATCTGTGGCTCGCCCATTCGAAGCTGCGCCAGGCGTCCCTCGGCCCGGAGCTCCTCGTCGGTCCACCGCCCAATCATGTCGAAGGCGTGAGCCGCATTCGGCGGGACGGTGCCGTCCTGTGGGAGAAGCCATTCCTCTCGGGCGAGGACAACATGTGCCACAGCCTCGCCAATATCGAATGGCACCAGTTCAAATACCCGCAGTTCCGCCGGCCGGGTGACGTTCATGTTCACTTCCTCGGGACCGCGACTCTGTCTTTCAGCGACGGCTTCAAAACGCAGGCCGGGGACGAATTTGAAATCGAGGCGAGTCCGTTTGGGCTGCCGCTTCGCAACCGCCTGGTGCGATCGCGCGAGGAGCGGCCGTCGGTACGCGTCCTTTAGTCAGTGGGGAGACGATTTATGGGCTGGAGAAGGGGATTGGTCGCAATGGTTGTTGCAGGAGTCGGCGCAGGATCCGCCAATGGAGCAACGGTACGGCGCGAGCCCTTCGGGACGCTACCCGATGGAACGCCCGTCGAGGCTGTCACGCTAACCGGCGCCAATGGTGTCAGCGCGCGGATCATGACGCTGGGCGCAGCCCTGCAGGCACTGAGCGCGCCCGACCGGTCGGGACGCGTCGCCGACGTGACCCTCGGCTACGACGATGTCCGGAGCTATGTCGAACATCCCAACTATTGGGGACAGACCATCGGCCGGTACGCCAATCGCATTGCGGGCGGCCGCTTTGCGCTCGATGGCAAGACTTACCAGCTGACCCTCAACGACAAGACAAACTCGCTGCACGGTGGCACAGTCGGGTTCGACAAGCGCGTCTGGCAAATCCTGGAGGTCGGCGACAAAGACGGGCTCGCCAAAGTCGCCCTTCGGCTCGTGAGCCCGGCGGGCGACCAAGGATATCCCGGCCGCCTCACCGTCACAACGACCTACACGCTGGACGACCGCGGCTCGCTCACCATTGACATGGATGCGAGCACCGACGCGCCGACGATCGTCAACCTCACCAATCATGCGCTCTTCAATCTGGCCGGCGAGGGATCCCCGGGTGGGGCGCTGGCGCATCGTCTGACGCTGAGCGCGCATCGCTACACGCCGGTCGATGCCGCGCTTATTCCGACCGGCGAGCTGAAATCTGTCGCCGGATCGCCATTTGATTTCACGAGCGGCCGGATCATCAATGAGGTCGTTCGCGATGGCCGCGATCCGCAGATTGTCATCGGCCGCGGAATTGACCACAATTTCGCGCTCGACGGCGGCAAGACCGCCGACCCGAAGCTCGCCGCGCGGCTGGAGGACCCTGACTCCGGCCGGGTGCTTGAAGTGCTGACCGATCAGCCGGGAATCCAGATATATACGGGGAACTTCCTCGACGGCACGTTCGTCGGCAAGGGCAAGCACGTTTACCGGATGGGCGACGGGATCGCTCTGGAGCCGCAAGTCTTCCCCGACACGCCGAACAAACCCGCATTCGGATCGGCACGGGTGGACCCGGGCAAGCCCTACCATCACCGCATGGTCTACCGGCTGTCGGTGCGCGGCGATCCCGCCGCGGCCTTGGAGCGGGGCGAATGAGCGATCCGCGCGAGCGCAAGCTTCGTTCCGCCAGCTGGTTCGACAATCCCGACAATGTCGACATGACGGCGCTCTATCTCGAGCGCTATCTCAACTACGGCATCACGCTCGAGGAGCTGCGCTCGGGAAGGCCAATCGTCGGCATCGCCCAGACCGGAAGCGATCTTGCCCCGTGCAATCGGCATCATCTCGTGCTTGCCGATCGGGTCCGCGACGGCATTCGCGAAGCGGGCGGCATCCCGTTGGAGTTTCCCGTCCACCCGATTCAGGAAACGGGGAAGCGGCCGACTGCGGGGCTCGACCGCAACCTGGCCTACCTCGGCCTTGTCGAAGTGCTGTTCGGCTATCCGCTCGACGGCGTGGTGCTCACCATCGGCTGCGACAAGACAACGCCCGCCTGCCTGATGGCGGCAGCCACGGTGAACATTCCTGCGATCGCCCTTTCGGTCGGGCCAATGCTCAACGGCTGGTACAAGGGCGAGCGGACCGGGTCGGGGACGATCGTCTGGAAGGCGCGGGAGCTGCTTGCGGCCGGCGAGATAGACGAGGCCGCCTTCATCCGCCTGGTCGCGTCGTCCGCGCCCTCGACGGGCTATTGCAATACCATGGGCACGGCGACGACGATGAACTCGCTCACGGAGGCTCTCGGAATGTCTCTGCCGGGGTCGGCGGCGATCCCCGCGCCCTACCGGGACCGCCAGCAAAACGCTTACGAGACCGGTAAACGGGTCGTCGACATGGTCCGCGAAGATCTGAAGCCTTCCGACATTCTGACCCGCGACGCCTTCATCAATGCAATCGTGGTCAACTCCGCAATTGGCGGCTCGACCAACGCGCCTATCCACCTCGCGGCGATTGCCCGGCACATCGGCGCCGATCTCAGCATCGACGATTGGCAGACCTTCGGCCATCATGTGCCGCTGCTCGTCAACCTGCAGCCCGCCGGTGAATATCTGGGAGAAGATTTTTATCGAGCCGGGGGAGTCCCCGCCGTCGTCGCACAATTAATCGGCGAAGGACTCATCCGTGAGGATGCGATGACGGTTGCGGGACGCAGCGTCGGCGATAACTACCGCGGTGCGACCATTGAAAATGAAAGAGTAATCCGGCCGTTCGGTCAGCCACTGAAGGAGGACGCCGGTTTCATCACCCTTAAGGGCAATTTGTTTGACAGCGCGATCATGAAAACGAGCGTGATTTCCGAAGAATTTCGACAGCGCTACCTGTCGAACCCTGACGATCCCGGCGCGTTCGAAGGGCCGGCCGTGGTCTTCGAC
>JBKPON010000032.1:0-2215 GCA_046733135.1 Pseudomonadota bacterium
GTGTTGCTATTCGCGTTCCTTCATCTGTCGGGGAAGATCGACTTGACCGATCCACAAAGTGCGCTGCGCGTGTTCGAAATTCATGAGGTCGCTCCGCCACCACCTCCGCCGCCGAAGGAACAGGCGCAGCGATCCAAACCCAAAGAAAGGGAGGGCGGCTCGCCGGCGAACATCCGGAGCCAAGCGACGCCCGTGGTTGCGCCAAAGCCGCAAATCGAAATTCCGCAGCCCCCTAACATCGCGGTGGCTGAAACCCCGAGGCAGGGCACCGCGCCGTCCCAGGGAGCCGCCGACGTGCGCGGTCCCGGCGCCGGTGCCGGAGGTACCGGGACCGGCACTGGAACCGGATCCGGCGGCGGTTCCGGAGGTGGCGGCGAAGGCGGCGCGGTATTTCCACCGCAGTTGATTACGCCGGTGCTGAGAGGACGCGATCTTCCGCGCGACTTGCTGGATCAATGGCCGCGCGGAGCGACGGTGTTCCTCCGTCTGCGGGTGGACTCGCGTGGATACGTCAGCGAATGCACGGTCGACCGCGGCACAGGCATGCCGGCAATCGATTCGAGCATGTGCAACTTGGCCCACGGTCGGTTGCGCTTCCGACCCGCGTTGAATCGAGGCGGGCAAGCGGTTGCAGGTTGGTTCGGATACGCGCAACCAGCGCCCCGTTAGGTAGAAGGAATCGCATGATCGAAGCGGAATGGTGGGATTATGACTCCCTGGACGAGCTCGCCGATGCCGTCGCCGGCGACGTCGGGTTCATCATCGACAGTGCGGTCGACGCGCGCAATGCTTCGCTGATCGCAGTGCCCGGCGGGAAGACAGGGCCCGCGATCTTTCCCAGGATTGCTGCGCAGCCACTGCCTTGGAAGCGAGTGACGGTCGTCCCGACCGATGACCGGCTCGTCCCGGTCGATAGCGAGCTGGCGAATGTGCGCGAGATTGCGAAAGCATTTCTGCCCGTCGGCGCGCGGGTCATTCCGATCGTCAGCGGTGGAGCCGATGATTATCGCCTCGCCGGGAACGCGGCCGACGCGCGGCTGCAGGATTTGCCTTGGCCTCCCGATCTTGTGTGGCTCGGCATGGGAGCGGACGGGCATACCGCGTCGATCTTCCCTGGAGCGGACTTGCAGGCGGCATTGGACGCGCCCAAGGCGCGGCGGGCGATCGGCGTGATGCCGGACCCCCTGCCGACGGAGGCTCCCGTCGCTCGGGTGACGCTGACCCGGGCCGCGATTCTGTCGGCGCGAACGATCCTGATCACGGTAACCGGCAACGAGAAGCGCGAGATCCTTGAGCAGGCGATTGGCGACGGCCAGAGCTCGAAGCTGCCGATTGGCCGCGTGCTCGCCGAGGTTGAGCAGCCGATCGACATTCACTGGTGCCCGTGAACTAGACCTTCTGCAGCCTCTTGCCCGCGGTTTCCTTGAGGAACAGCAGCGAAACGACGACCGAAATGCCGGTGAAGATCACCGCGTACCAAAGGCCCGCGTAGATATCGCCGGTCACGGCCACGATCGCGAAACTGGTGACCGGGAGGAACCCGCCGACCCAGCCCGTGCCCACATGGTAGGGGAGGGACATGGCGGTGTAGCGCACTCGGGTTGGGAACATCTCCACCAGCGCCGCCGCTTGCGGACCGTAGAGCGCTGTTGCAGCGACAACGAACAGCAGCAGCAGGATGATCAGTAGGGTCATGTTCGCTTGGGCCGGGTCGGCGCTCTTGGGATATTCCGCCAGCTGCAGCTCGGCGTTGATCGCATCCGCGGTCGTGGCCTTCAGGGTCTTCAATTCCGCGCCGCTAAGGCCCTTCCCGTCGCGGATCGGCACCGATTCCGTTCCGATGATGACATTCGTCCTGCCATCCGCCGAAGCTCGGGTGTGGAAAGAAATTCCTCTGGTGACGAGGATGCTCTTGGCAATGTCGCAGGCAGTGTCGAACTTCGCGGTGCCGACCGGATCGAACTGCACGGAACAGGTCGCGAGATCGGTCACGACGAAGATGGGCGTCGCCTCCTCCGCTTCGATGAGCGCGGGATTCGCCGCCTCGGCAATCCAGTGCGACGCGGGGAAGTATAGCACCAGCGCGAGCAGCATGCCGCCCAGCATCACCGGTTTCCGGCCCACGCGGTCCGAGAGCCATCCGAAATAGACGTAGAGCGGAGCGCTGACGACCGTCATCACGATGAGCAGCAGGTCCTTCGTCGCCCCGGGCAGA
>JBKPON010000033.1:0-28679 GCA_046733135.1 Pseudomonadota bacterium
GTGTAAGCCAGCGCGAGGACGTAGTCGTCAGGGAGGTTCAATGGACTAACTTGCGCCTCTCGACGACTTAGGTCGACGCTGTCCTTTGATCGTCCGATTCCCCTTAGAAAGAATGCATTCGCCGCAAGAATGCGTGGATCGGTAGAATTATCCTTTAACGCTCGTCCGAGAAGCTCCGCTTCCCTGCTGAGATCATCATTTCGTAGCAGGCTATATTCTCCCAGGAAGATCTCAGGCATGCGTGGATTGAGCTGTCGCGCTCTGGCAACGTCGGCGCGCAGTGCTTCTCCTTCGGCAGAATCGGGCGGTATCCCTTCCCAGCCCATCACGTAAACTTCAGTTTCAACCAGTTTGGCCCAGCCCCCTTCGAAACGAGGCGCGCGCCGAGTGACTTCCCGAAATACCGGCACCAGCGCGCGAAAGTCTGTTCCGGCAAGCTCCGCCAGGATCGCACAACCGTTCAAGTACATCTTCAGCGTTTGCTGATCGAGCTTGCTGCCTGACCGATTTGTAGCTTCTTTCGCACATTCGAGGACACGCGCAGCCGTCACCCCGAATTGCTGCTTGAGATCGCCGAGTTGCTCTTGCGGCTGCTGGAAGTCTTTCGACCACAACAGGGCGCGGTTGCCGCCAAGAAGGACCGCGCTCGCGTTGACCTGCCGTCCGTCGGCATCGTTCGATACCTGAAATGTGAAATCGGCGCTCTCGCCTGTGGCTTGATCGACGATCTCGAAAGCGTCGGTATCGACCGCCTGGAGTTGTCCGAGTTTGACGAACAGGTCACGGGCAAGCGCTTGGCTATTTTTCGATGAATCCGCGGCGACGACGGCAACAACCGGAACATGTGACCGTCCGCCGAGAGTCCATATGATCAGCGCACCCGCGACCACAAGAATTGTGGCGAGGCTGCCAAGCAGCAGAACTCGGGCATTTAGCCGGGGCCGACGAGCGAATTGACGCGACGGAACAGCGGTGGCAGAGCCGGGCTTCGACAACCGATCCACCGCGGTCAGTAGCGCCTGCAGCTTCGGCCCTCGGCGCGCGCCCTTCCAGCCGCTGAGATCAATTGTCTGATACTGACGGAAGCCCATCGGCGGCTTCGTGCGGTCGAGCGCTGCTGGGACGAGCTTGCCGAGATCGCGCCCGGTGGCAGCTTCGTCGCGCACCCACGGCGATTTCACCGCACATTCGGACCACAGGACGACAACCGCATCGGACCGCTCAAGCGCACTTTCGATCTCGCAGCCGTATTGAACGCCGCCTTCGATCTGACGGTCGAGCCAGACTGAATGCCCGCTACGTTCTAGCGCGGCTGCGATAAGGACGGCCTTTGACGCATCATCATGATCGTAGCTCAAGACACGCTCGCCATCGCAGCAGTCCCTATAACAGAGGCGTTGGCAATGTCTGCTTTGGGTCGAAAGCGGACGTTAGGTTGTCCGGTTAGCGAGTTCGTTTTCGAGTTCGAGAATCGGAGCCTGGAGCGGCTCCGTTGAACCTTTCGCAAGTTCGCGCCGAGCATGGTCGAGAAGATCTCGCCAGTGAGCAAGCGTGTCCGCGTGAATTGGATGATCCCTCAGACGGCGAGCGCTTTGGACCGCTGACGTGAGGTTGTTCGCAATGCTGCCGTGAAGTTCCATCCGCTGGCGCTTAGCGCAAATAAACGGGCGCGCACATTGCGTGTAGAATCGGTGGAAAGGAAATTGACGTTAACCCGGCGGAGAGTTCGTTCCCTTAGAGCGCAACGTCGGGAGGCATATTCATGAAATTCGTATTGCTCAAATCGCGCGGCGGCGATTACATGGTTATCGCTCAAAACGTCGCCTGGCTGCGTTCGCACGAGGACAATCAGACCAAAGTCGGCATCATTGGCAGCGACGCAATTCTGGTCGCGGGCAGTATGGAAGAAACCGCCGCCAGGATATTGGCCGGCTAGGCGAAGTTTGCGCAGGCACGGCTCGAATCAGGTCGACAACGGTTTGTTTCTTCCAATGTCCGCAATGGGTCGAAAGCGGATCTAAAACCGTCGCAGTTCCTTATCGCCGAATTAATGCGCTGATCACCTGCTCTACCAACATCGTCTTCGGATCGACGCGATATAGGTATCCGTTGTCGTAGTAATAGCGATCGTTCGGATCGAGGTCGTAGCGGCTTCGGAGATCGTAAGGGATCTGCCGGTATCCGTAGTTCCGGCCAAAGCCATATGGGAAGCGCTGGCCTCGGACCAACTTCTTGGCCTGACCCGGAGGCATGCAGCCGTTGTGCTTCCTAGCGAGTCCTGGCGGACAACCCCCGAGGCCGTAGCCGACCGGGCCCTGTATTTCGTAACCGGGGCCGTGGTACCCGTGTCCGTGGCCGTTTCCCGGCTTGGCCACAGCTGCACCCGCGAATGCGACGGCCGCTCCAGTCGCTAAAATAATTGTCTGCCTCATGATCCCACCATTGTGACGATCAGCAGTTGAACGTTTGTTGAGCGGAATGGTTACCGCTGCCTGGCGCGTAGCGTACATCGCCAAACGTCAGCTGTGCACGATCTGCTGATAGCGTTGGTGACATTAGCAGCGGCCAGCATCCCAGCTCGAGCATCCGCCACCGATGAAAGGCTATTCCGTATCAAGTCGTGAAAAACTGCAAACAGCTAGCATTGCGTCGGAAGCGAAAATGCGAATTTAGTGTTGGTGGAGAGGGCTGGATTCGAACCAGCGTACGCTTGCGCGGGCAGATTTACAGTCTGCTGCCTTTAACCACTCGGCCACCTCTCCAGGTGCAGGCAGGCGCGCCACATGGCGGCGCCCTAATGCCGTGTCAACGCGCTCGGTGACGCAAGTGCGGGGCTGTCGCCCCTCGCCATGCTGGAGCGGGTGAAGGGAATCGAACCCTCGTCGTAAGCTTGGAAGGCTTCTGCTCTACCATTGAGCTACACCCGCCCGGCCAGCGAGCAGAGGGCGGCAATGCCATTCTGGGGCAGGCCCCGTCAACACAGAGTCAGATTCATGGCGCACACGGAACGACTCTTCTGGTAAAGTGGTTGAATCGCCTTGGCTCGGTAGGAGTGAGATATGGCTGCGCGACCAATCTGGAGGGGACAGATCCGGCTCGCCTTGGTTTCGATCCCGGTTGAGATTTATTCGGCGACGAAGAGCGGCGCCCAGATTCAATTCCATCAGGTCCATGAGCCGACGGGCAAGCGGATCAAATATGAAAAGGTGGTGCCCGGCGTCGGGCCCGTCGACCGGGACGAGATCGTCAAGGGCTACGAAGTGTCCAAGGGGCATTATGTCCTCCTCGATCCGGAAGAAATCGAGAGCGTGAAGCTCGAGAGTCGCAAGACGCTCGACCTGGTCCAGTTCGTCGACGATGACGGCATCGATCCCATGTATTTCGAGAAGCCTTATTATGTCGTGCCGGCCGACGACCTGGCCGAAGAAGCCTATGTCGTGCTGCGCGATGCGCTTCGCGACGCGAAGAAGATCGGCGTCGGCCAGCTCGCCATGCGCGGCCAGGAATATGTGGTGGCGCTAAAGCCCTGCGGCCGGGGCATGACCCTCGAAACTTTGCGCTACGCCGACGAGGTCAACAAATCCTCGGGCTTCTTTCGCGACATCGGCGACCACAAGCCTGATCCCGACCTGCTCGACATGGCGTCGATGCTGATCGAGCGCAAAGCCGGCGAGTTCGACCCGAAGGAGTTCCACAATCGCTACGTCGACGCTCTGAAGGACCTGATTGCCGAGAAGCAGAAGAAGAAAGGCGAAAAAGTCATTCAGGACCCGGATGCCGACGCACCTCCGCCCAAGGGATCGAACGTGATCGACCTGATGGCCGCGTTGAAGAAAAGCCTGGGGGAGAAGGCCGAAGCGGGGGCTAAGAAAAAGGCCGCCGCCAAAAAGGCCCCAGCGAAGCGAACGACGGCGAAGAAGGAAGCGGTCAGGGCACCGGCACGCAAGCGGGCGTAAGTCATGGCTCGGCGCCCTGCGCTCGACATCGAAACTTATAACCGCAAGCGCGACTTTTCGAAGACCAAAGAGCCCCGTGGGCGCAAGCTCAAGGGGAAGGGCGACAGCTTCGTCGTGCAGAAGCACGAGGCGTCGCGCCTGCACTGGGATTTCCGGCTTGAGCTAGGCGGTGTGCTGAAGAGCTGGGCCGTGCCCAAGGGACCAAGCCTCGACCCGGACGAAAAGCGCCTGGCGATGCGGACCGAAGATCATCCGCTCGACTATGGTGGCTTCGAGGGCACGATTCCCAAGGGCGAATATGGCGGCGGCACGGTCATGCTCTGGGACCAGGGTCGCTGGATTCCCGACCCGCGCAAGGACCCGAACAAGACGATCGAGGAAGGGCATCTCCACTTCACGCTCGAGGGTGAGCGGATGAAGGGCGAGTGGGTGATGTTCCGATTGAAGCCCAAGCCCGGTGAAAAGGCCGAGCCGTGGATGCTCAAAAAGGTCACTGACGAATATGCCGATCCGGATCACGGCGACGCTTTGATCGACAATTGCGTGACCAGCGTGACGACGGATCGGACGATGGCCGAGATCGCGGCCGGAGAGGATGTGTGGCGCTCCAATCGCGGCGGCCGAAAGGGCGGAAGAGCTCGCAAAGCGGCGAGCAAGGCGCCGCCGCCTTTCCAACAACCGCAGCTGGCTACCCTGGTCGACGAGGTCCCTGCCGGAAACGCATGGCTCCACGAATATAAATATGACGGTTACCGGCTCCTCCTTTCAGTCGGAGAAGGCGTGGCGACCGCCTGGACTCGCAAGGGCCTCGACTGGAGCGACAAATTCAAGTCCATCGTCAAGGCGGCGGCCCGCCTTCCCGCTGGCTGCCTCATCGATGGCGAAGCGGTCGCGCTGGACGAGAAGGGCACGCCGAGCTTCCAGCTGCTTCAGTCGAGCCTGAAAGGGGGGAGCGCGGAGCTCGCCTTCTACGCTTTCGACTTGCTGATCGACCGTGGGAAGGACATCAGGAAGCTGCCGAACCTTGAGCGCAAGGAACGGTTGGCTGCTTTGCTCGAAGGTATTTCGCCACCGATCCTCTACGGCGATCACGTCCTCGGCCGCGGCCAGGAGTTGTTCGACGCCATGTGCAAACAGGGTGGCGAGGGCATCATCTCCAAGAAGGCGGACGCGCCCTACAAGGGCGTTCGCACCCGCAACTGGCTGAAGATCAAATGCATTCAGCGCCAGGAATTCGTCATCATTGGCTGGTCCGAAAGCGACAAGCGCATCGGCTTCCGTTCGCTCCTCCTGGGCGTCCGCGAGGGTCGCAAACTGCGCTATGCGGGCAAAGTCGGCACGGGCTTCAGTGCCGGGTTGATCGAAGATTTGATGGAGCGGATGGAGCCTCTGGCGATTGAAAAGGCGGCGGCGGAGGTGCCCCGCGCTGACCGGAAGGGCGCGCATTGGATCAAGCCTAAACTAGTAGCAGAGATCGCCTTCGCCGAAGTGACCGATGACGGTGTGCTGCGGCATCCCAGCTTCATCGGCCTGCGTGAGGACAAAGCGGCGAAAGACGTCGTACGCGAAGTCCCGCAACATCTGGAGGGCATCACGAAAGAGACGAAACGCAAGCCTTCAAGCAAGAAGAAAGCGTCGCGCCAAACGGCCGCGGATTTCGGCATAGAGATCAGCAGTCCAGAGCGGGTCATCTACCCCGAGATCGGTCTCACCAAGAAAGACCTCGCTGATTATTATGCGACGATCGAGCCGCTGATCATGGTCGACACGGCGAAGCGCCCGATAACGCTCATTCGCTGTCCCGGCGGGCGAACCGGCGAATGCTTCTTCCAAAAGCATGACAAGGGTACGTTCGGCCCGCACGTGAAGCAGATCCCGATCGAGGAGAAAGACGGCGAGACCGAGGACTA
Source organism: Pseudomonadota bacterium (assembly GCA_046733135.1). Classification (GTDB taxonomy): domain Bacteria; phylum Pseudomonadota; class Alphaproteobacteria; order Sphingomonadales; family Sphingomonadaceae; genus Sphingomicrobium. The sequence continues at coordinate 5,867 of JBKPON010000033.1, forward strand.
TCTTTATTTCGACGACGTCCGCGGGTTGCTTGCATGCGTGCAGATGGGGACGATCGAATTCCACGGCTGGGGCAGCAAGGTCGAAAAGGTCGAATGTCCCGACCGGCTGGTGTTCGACCTCGACCCCGACGTCGGACTCGACTTCGGGAATGTGAAGGAGGCGGCCGTCGACCTTCGGGGCCTGCTCAAGGGCCTTGGGCTCGAGAGCTTCCCGCTGCTGTCGGGGGGCAAGGGCATTCACGTCGTGGTCCCACTCGACGCTTCGAAAGACTGGCCGACGGTGAAGAGCTTCGCCGAGCGCTTCAGCCGAGCGATCGCCGAAGCGGAGCCGCAAACCTTTACGGCGAACATTCGGAAGGCGGAACGCAAAGGTCGCATTTTTCTCGACTGGCTGAGAAATCAGCGTGGAGCGACTGCGGTCATGCCCTATTCCGCCCGCGCCCGAGAAGGGGCGCCCGTCTCGGCCCCGGTCGCCTGGGACGAGCTCGACAAGTATGAGAGCGGCCACCACTTCAGCATCCGCGATGCGGATGAGCTGCTGAAGCGGGCCAAATCCAAGCGGCTCGAGGGCTGGGGCAAGGTGAAGCAGGCCCTTCCGGACCTCTGATGTTCCTGCGCAGGCAGGAGCCCAGTCCGGCCAAACCGAGAATGAGCGCTACGCGCGTCTGGACCCCTCACTTCGCAGGGGTACAAAAGAGTCATGCGTAATCTTTTCGTCCTCGCCCTCCTCCTGCTCACCGCCGCAGCCCCGCCTGACCTCGAGCGCTGGCGCGCAGAAGCACAGCGGGTCACGATCACCCGCGACGATTGGGGCATCGCGCATGTGCACGGAAAGCGCGACGCCGATGCGGTTTTCGGGATGATTTACGCCCAGGCCGAGGACGACTTCCCGCGCATCGAAGCAAATTATCTGGCTGCGCTCGGTCGCACCGCGGAAGCCGAGGGGCAAAAGGCGATTTGGCAGGATTTGCGGGCGCGGCTCTACGTCAGCGAAAGCGAGCTTCAGGCGGATTATGAGCGCAGTCCGGCCACGATGCGGGCGCTGATGGATTCCTGGGCCGATGGGCTGAATTATTTCCTCGCTACTCACCCGAACGTTCGGCCGCGCGCGATCCAGCGGTTCGAGCCGTGGATGGCGCTGAGCTTCACCGAAGGCAGCATCGGCGGCGATATCGAGCGGATCGATCCGGACTCGCTCCGGGATTTTTATTCCCAACGTCATCCTGAACTCGTTTCAATGTCCGTTCCGTCAGCCGGAAAAGGCGCCGATTCACTCGATCGCGAACGCCAAGGGTCGAACGGCATCGCGATCGCTCCGAAGCTGACCACGGGCGGCAAGGCCCTGTTGCTCATCAATCCCCACACCAGCTTCTATTTCCGTTCGGAAGCGCAGGTGACGAGCGATGAAGGGCTGGACGTGTACGGCGCTGCAACCTGGGGTCAGTTCTTCATCTATCAGGGCTTCAACGCGCACGCCGGCTGGATGCACACGTCGAGCGGCATCGATGTCGTCGATGAATTCGCCGAAAAGGTCGAGCGGCGGGGGCGCGGATTTTGCTATCGCTACGCTGCCGCCTGCCGGCCTTTGACCGTCCGTCCGATCACGATCCGCTTTCGGACGGCGGACGGACTGCTCGCCTCGCGCAACTTCACGACGTACCGCACGCACCACGGTCCGATCGTTCGCTCGCAAGACGGTCGCTGGATCGCATTCGCCATGATGAACAAGCCGGTCGAAGCGCTTCAGCAAAGCTTCGGCCGCACCAAGGCAAAGGACCTCGCCGGCTTCCTCCGGGTCGCGGAGCTGAAGGCGAACAGCTCGAACAACACGATCTTCGCCGACGACAAAGACGAGATCGCTTACCTTCACCCGCAATTCGTCCCGCGACGCGATGATCGGTACGATTACACGAAGCCGGTCGACGGCAGCGATCCCGCAACGGACTGGCATGGGCTGCACGCCTTGGACGAGCTGCCGAACGTGATCGATCCGCCGGTCGGCTGGGTGCAGAACACCAATGCCTGGCCATACCGTTCCGGGGGCCCGAACAGCCCCAATCCGGCGCGCTTTCCCAAATATATGGACAGTGACGGCGAGAATTTTCGCGGACTTCACGCGCAGCAATTGCTGACCGGCAGCAGCGGCTGGACCCTCGATACGCTTCAGTCAGCGGCTTATGACAGCGACCAGCCGGGCTTCGCGGCCATCGTCCCGACGCTGATCCAGGCCTATGATGCGCTGCCGAAGGATGATCCGCACCGTGCGCGTCTGGAGGAGCCGATTGCCGTTCTGCGCCGGTGGAACTTCCGCTGGGGCGCGGATTCGGTTGCGCAGACGCTGGCGATGGCCTGGGGCGAACGGCTGAGGGCGGCACTCAATGCGCCGAAGTCCGAACCTGGCAACAAGGTCATGATGCGTCTGGCACGCGACACGTCACCAATGCTGAAGCTTCAAACGCTCGAAGAGACTCTTGCGTATCTCCGCCGCGATTTCGGTCGATGGGTGCCTTGGGGGGAGATCAACCGCATCCAGCGCATTTCGTCGGCGATCGACCCGACTTACAGCGACTCTGCGCCAAGCTTGCCGGTGCCGTTCGCCGAAGGAAGGTGGGGTTCACTCGCCTCGCTTCGTTCCGAGCCGAGGCCCGGAACGAAGCGCTGGTACGGCAATTACGGGAACAGCTTCGTCGCGGTCGTGGAATTCGGTCCGCGCGTCCGCGCGCGTGCGGTGATCGCCGGCGGCGAAAGTGGCGATCCAAAATCCAAACACTTCAACGATGAGGCGCAGCGCTATGCTTCAGGGGCCTTGCGCGAAGTCTATTTTTCTCCCGACGAGCTAAAGGGACACACGGAGCGAGCTTATCATCCCGGCGAATGAGCCTGCCGCGAATCCGCAGGCGCTTCGCGCCGGTCATGCAGGCCGTAATCGCGGATCACGGCTGCAACGCGCAAACGATAGTCGTCGAAGACGCCGTCGCGGCCCGCGGCCTGCGCCTTGCGATGCTCGTCCAGCGTGCGCCAGCGCCGCACCGCTTTTTCGTCCCGCCAGAAGGAAAGGGAGAGGAATTTGCCGGCCTCAGTGAGGCTCTCGAAGCGTTCGACCGAGACGAAACCATCGATGCGCTCGAGCTCGGGTCGAAGCTCTTCCGCGAGCCGGAAATAGTCGTCGCGCCGGTGAGATCTCGGAACGACTTCGAAGATCACTGCGATCATTTCCGTTCCTCCGCCAGGAAGTGGGCGACCGCATCGAATAGGGCCTGGCGATTCTTCTCGAGGTGCATGCGATGCGCGCCGCGGGTCAGCTTCACGTCGCGAGCGCCGCCCGGGACCGACGTCATCGCATTCACTAGCCACGCGGCGTCGGCGTCGCGCGTGATCGAGTCCCATTCGCCGCGGACAATCAGCGTCGGGATCCGGATCAACGAGGGATCATATGGCAAATGCCCATCCCACGAGTCCTCGAGATCCGCGTCCGGACCCGCGGGGACTTTCACGCTAGGCGGCGACCGCTCGCCGCTGGCCGGATCGGTGGCGAGATAGGATTTGACCCATTGTTCGAAATCTTTCTTCGAAATTGGGGACGGCTGACCCTTCGGCACGCCCGACTGGAAGCTGTCCCATTGGTCCGACGCACTGATGAGTTCCGCTGGAGCGACGGCGCTGTTGAGCCGTGCGTGGCCTTCGCGCCGCGCGACCGGTCCAAAAAGAACCAATCGATCGACCCACTCGCCGTGCGTTCCAGCGAAAAGCGCCGCCGGGATCGTTCCCCACGAATGCGCGATCATCGACACGCGTGGACGGCCGGTCCGCTCGCGAATCGCGCCGATCACGCGTTCGATTTGATGTGCGGCGTCGGCTGCCCGGCCTGGCACCTGATCGCGAGGAACTCTGCCTTGCTGCATCGCCGCCGGCCGATCAGAGCCTCCGTAGCCGGCAAAGTCGAATGACCAGACGTCGAAACCACGGAAATGAAGGTCATCGGCCCATGAAGCCCCGTCGAATGGATAGTTCATCGACAAAGCGGCTGGAAACGTCGCGCCGTGAACATAGACCACGCTGGGACCGGACCCCGGTTCGTGATGGACACTGAGTGCGGGTTCACCGGAGTGGCGAAGCAGAAACGTTTCTTCGGCCGCCGGCGCGCCGGCGAGCATCAGCGCCGTAAGAAGCTCCAACACTCCATCCCTCCTCCAATTTTCGAGGAAAATGGCGGAATTAAGAGCGCTGTCACGCGAGATCGTTTCGTCCGATACCGAAGTATCGACGCAGACAGAGACACTGCCAGTCGGTTAAGGTCGGCGCATGACCGAAGGACCCTATTTCGCCGAGGCCGCGGCGCTGATCGGCGATCCGGCGCGAGCGAACATGCTCGCCGCATTGATGGACGGACGCGCACTCACCGCGAGCGAGCTGGCGTATCGCGCCAGCGTCGCCCCTTCGACGGCGAGCGGACATCTCGCGAAGCTGGTCGAGGGAAGGCTCGTTTCGCCCAGCTCCAGCGGCCGGCACCGCTATTATCGCCTCGCCTCATCATCCGTCGCGCGGGTGCTGGAGAATCTAATGGCCTTGGCGGTCGACGGTCCACCGCGCCACCGTCCTCGTTCTCGCTGCGATGAGGCGATGGCTCGGGCGCGTACCTGCTACGATCATTTCGCCGGCCGGCTCGGGGTCGCTTTGGCCGACCGTCTCGTCGAGCTGAATCACATCGTGCTCGGCGATGAAAGCGGACTAATTACGGATGGCGGCCGAGCATTCCTCAGCCAGCTCGGGATCGGCCTCGAACAGAAGGCTCATTCCCGCCGGGTTTTTTGCCGACCCTGTCTCGATTGGAGCGAGCGGCGGTCGCACATCGGCGGGTTCATCGGCGCCGCGTTGGCGGATCGCTGTTTCGAGCTCAATTGGACCGAGCGTCAGCAAGACAGCCGCGCAATCACCATAACGCCGTCTGGCGAGCGAGCGTTTGAACGCGTATTCGGAGTAAGCGTTTAAACCCCCGCAAATCTGTCCGTCGCTCGGATCAAACCATCGAGCACGCCGGGTTCGCTAAACAGATGCCCGCCATCCGGGATGATGTTGAGTTCAACCTCCGGCCAGGCTTGCTTGAGCTTCCACGCCGCAACGGGAGGCGTGCAGCTGTCATGGCGGCCCTGAACGATTACCCCCGGAATGCCCTTCAGCCTGGTTGCATCGCGCAGCAGTTGGCCTTCCTCCAGCCAGCCGTGGTTAGCCATATAGTGGTTCTCGATCCGGGCGACCGCGACCGCCACTTCAGGACTTGTGAAATGCTCGATGGTCGAGGGGCTCGGGAGAAGCGTGACGATATCGCCTTCCCATTTGCTCCACGCCTTCGCGGCGCGCAGCTGCTCTCCAGTGTCGTCACTGGTCAGGCGCTTGCGATAAGCTTCGACCAGATTATCGCGCTCCGCTTCCGGGAGGGGGGCGAGGAACTCATCGAACTTGTCGGGGTAGATCTGCGAGGCGCCGCCGTCCTTGTACATCCAGTCGATCTCATACTGGTCGAACAGGAAGATTCCGCGAAGCACCAGCTCCGTCGTCCGCTCGGGATATTTCTGCGCATAGGCCAGCGAGAGCGTCGAACCCCAGCTGCCGCCGAAAACTTGCCATTTGTCGACCTTGGCGACTTCGGTGCGCAGCTTCTCGATGTCCTCGACGAGATGCCAGGTGGTGTTCGCCTCGAGGCTCGCATAAGGCGTGGACTTGCCGCAGCCGCGCTGGTCGAAGACGAGGATCTTGTATTTCTCGGGATTGAACTGGCGTCGATGCTCGGGACTTGATCCACCGCCCGGTCCGCCGTGAAGGAACACGACCGGCTTACCGTCGGGGTTACCGCTCAATTCCCAATAAAGGCTGTGGCCATCGCCGACATCGAGATAGCCGGTCTGGTACGGCTGGATCTCCGGATACAACGTCCGGCGCGTATTTGCTGGCATGTCCATTAGAAACTGAATTCCTCGTAAATGTGGGAGACGTCGCCTTCCCACTCGTGGTGATACTTTGCGAGTAAACGATCGGCGGGCGTCATGCCCGTTGCGATGACGTCGCGCAATGGATCGAGGAAGCCGCCTTCATTGTCACCGGCGCTGTTGAGCTGGGCACGGCGCGTGAGCCCGTCCGCGGAAATATCGAGCACGCGTTCGGCGAAATCGCGCATCGACTCCTGATCGGGAGTGATCGCATCGAGCGCCAGTTCCGGGACGTCGTGCCGCAATTTCTCACGCTGCTCGATGGTCCAGTGCTTCACCAGGTCCCAGGCAGCGTCGAGCGCCTGATCGTCGTAGAGCAATCCGACCCACAGCGCCGGAAGCCCGCATATCCGGCTCCACCTCCCGCCATCGGCGCCGCGCATCTCGAGGAAGCTTTTGAGCCGGACCTCCGGGAAAGCGGTCGACAAATGGTCCGTCCAGTCGGTGAGCTTCGGTTTTTCGCCGGGGATCTGCGGCAGCTTGCCTTCGAGGAAATCCCGGAAACTCTCGCCGGCAACGTCGATATACTTCCCATCGCGGAAGACGAAATACATCGGCACATCGAGCGCATAGTCGCAGTAACGATCGTAGCCGAACCCCTGCTCGAATACGAAGGGCAGCATCCCGGTACGGTCCGGGTCGGTGTCCTCCCAGATATGGCTGCGGAAGCTCTTGTAACCGTTCGGCTTGCCTTCGGTGAACGGCGAGTTCGCGAAGAGCGCGGTCGCGACCGGCTGCAGCGCGAGGCCGACGCGAAACTTCTTCACCATGTCGGCTTCGCTCGAATAATCGAGGTTCACCTGGATCGTGCAGGTCCGAAGCATCATGTCGAGACCCAGATTACCGACCGTCGGCATGTAACGCAGCATGATCGCATAGCGTCCCTTGGGCATTACCGGCAGGTCGGCGCGGGCCTTGTCGGGCCACATGCCGGTGCCGAGGAAGCCGAGACCGAGGCGGTCGCCGATCATCTTGCATTGCCCCAGATGCCGCGCGGCTTCCGCGCATGTCTGGTGAAGGTTCTGTAGCGCAGCGCCGCTAAGCTCGAACTGGCCCGCGGGCTCCAGGCTGATCGTCCCGTCGGCGCCGCTCAATGCGATAACGTTGCCGCCTTCGATGACCGGCTTCCAGCCGAATTCGGTGAGGCCGTTCAGCAAGTCGCGGATGCCGCCGCGCTCGTCGTAGCTGGGCGCGCGATGATCAGCCGTGCGGTACACGAACTTCTCATGTTCCGTTCCGATGCGCCAGGCATCGCGCGGCTTCTCGCCCCCTTCGAACACCGACAATAGATCGGCTTTGCTTTCGATCGGCGAACTATCGCCCGTGTCGGTGCGCTGCGTCATGCGCGGCGGCGATTAGCGGTGGGAAATGACGGACGCCAGCTATTCCGTCTTATCGGCCGATTAGCGCCAGTCCCCCGCCACTGCCATGTAACTCGCCAACGCGGCGAGGGCGGCGGTCTCCGCGCGAAGGATCCGCGGGCCGAGTGAAATGGGAATGCTGTTGGGTGTCGCACGGATGAGCGCTCGTTCCTCATCGGCGAAACCGCCTTCCGGACCAATGAGGATAAGCGCAGGACCGGGTTTGAATGCGCTCGCCGCGGGCTCGCCGCCGGCTTCGTCGGCGAAATAGAGCGCGCGCGCCGTGTCGCGGCTCTCGAGAAATTGGGCAAAATGCTGCGGCTCGGCGATCTCGGGGAGGCGCGTGCGTCCACACTGTTCGGCCGCCTCGATGGCGATGGACTCCAGCCGCTTTAACCTCACCCGCTCGGCGACCGTACGCCTGGTCATCACCGGCAGCAGCTTCGCCGCACCGAGCTCGGTTGCCTTCTCGACCAACCAATCGGTCTGTGCGCGCTTCACCGGCGCGAAGGCCAGCCAGACGTCGGGAACCGCTTCCGCTTCACGCGTCCGTTGCTTCACCCGAAGTATCATGCGCTTCTTCGTGGCCTCATCGATCCGCGCCAGCCACTCACCGGAATGCCCGTCGAATACGAGCAGCTCTTTTCCCGTTCCCAGCCGCAATACATTGCCGAGATAGTTCGCTTGAAGTCCGTCGAGTGCGACTGCCGCACCTTCGCTCAGCGGCTGACGCACGAACAGGCGCGGGAGGCTTGACGGTGGCCAGGCGGGCGTGGCGGTCATGATCGCGCCGTTACCGAGAGCAGCCGCCGTGATGAACCATGTCATCCGCGATGTGCTGCAACTGGACGGCAAGAACCGCCGGGATGCCCAGTTCCCGCGCCGATTTCTCGCCAGCCCCCAGGCGGCGTGGATCGACGCCGGTCACGCCAGCGAACACCACCAAAGCCTCGAGGTAATAGCCGGCGGTTGAGGCGTGATAATGATCGTCCGCCCAGAGGTCGATCTTTCCCGGATCGATTCCGTCATAGGGATTGCCGTCGGCTATCCCGCGGCCGATCGCACAATTGAACGCCTCGCCGACTGGATTGATGCGGCGGATCGCGGGGTGCGCGGCTCGGGCGAGATCGTATCCGCGGCGGACATCCATCGCCATTCGTGTGATCGGCTTACCCGACCAATGCTCGCCAGTGGGATAGGTGAGGTTCGGCCGGCTCCATGTGGCCGTCATGCTAAGCCCGACTTGGGGAGACCGTTTGCGAAATAGCGCCGCAAGTCGCCCGGAATATTCGATCAGCTCGGTTGGGTCGCCCGGCCGGTCCGGGTCCATCGTGCTATAATCCTGCAGCACCACCGCGTCCCATTTCCGATCGAACAGTTGCCGCCGATTTTCCCAATGCCATTTGAGCGTCTGTCCGGCCGCGGTTTCGAGCGACACCCGCCAGCCGAGATGAAGCTGGTCGGAAAAGGCCTGGAACAACGCCGGCACTCCGCCCATGCCCTCGCCGTTGAGGTCTGCGACCCTCTCGGCATGCCACGTCATGACCGGCGAGTTGGCGCCGAACGTGAAGCTGTTGCCAAGGAACAGGATGGATTTGGGTGCCTGGGCGGCAATGAGCGCTAGGACCGCGAGCATTGGGCAGACTTAGCCCTATCCGTCACATTCGCGATAGACGATAGGTCGGCGGGTGACCACCGACATCGTCCCCGACAGCGAACGGCGCGGGTTCATCGGCGCGCTTCCGCCGCGCCTCCGGCCCTTCGCCTCGCTGATGCGGATCGACCGTCCGATCGGTACCTGGCTGCTTTACTGGCCGTGCGCGTGGAGCGTCGCCCTTGCCGGAGTCGGCGCTCGCTGGGATCTCTTCCTTTGGCTCGCACTCGGTGCGTTCGTGATGCGTAGTGCCGGCTGTGTCTACAACGATGTCGTCGACCGCGATCTCGATGGCCGGGTCGAAAGGACACGCCTGAGGCCGCTGGCCAGTGGGCGCGTGTCGCTGCGCTCGGCGTGGATTCTGATTGCCTTGCTCTGTCTCATCGGACTTGTCGTGCTCTTGCAACTGAACCGCTTGGCGGTGGTCGTCGCGCTGGCCAGCCTCCTCCCTGTCGCCGCATATCCCTTCATGAAGCGGATCACCTGGTGGCCCCAAGCGTGGCTCGGACTGGTCTTCTCCTGGGGAGCGCTCGTCGGCTGGCCGGCCGTGACCGGAAGCTTTGGCGGGACTCCCTTGCTGCTCTGGCTGGGGAGCATTGCCTGGGTCGTTGGCTACGACACGCTCTACGCAATCCAGGACATTGAGGATGATGCGCTGGTTGGCGTCAAATCCTCCGCGCGGCGCCTGGGCAGCAAGGCGCCGCTCGGAATCGGCATCTTCTACGCCATCGCAATCCTCTTCTGGGGAGCAGCAATCTGGTCCGTGCGCCCCGATTGGGTTGCGCTCCTGGCGCTCGTTCCGGCAGCGCTACATCTCGCTAATCAAGCCCTCGCCGCCGACCCCGGCGATGGGGAAGTCGCGCTTCGGTTGTTTCGTTCCAACCGCACCTGCGGCTTGCTCGTCTTCCTCGCCATGCTGGTCGTCGGGCTTTCCGCGCGCTAGGCGCGACGGCCATGCTTTCCCCTGAGAACGCCCGGCGCATCGCTGAGTCCCTGGTCGAACGCGGGATTGCCGCCGGCGCGACAGCCGCGGACGCCCTTTGCGTTGCCGACCGTTCGGCCGGAGTCGAGGTCCGCCTCGGCGAGCTCGAAAATGTGCAGCGCTCGGAAGGCGAGAGCATCGGCCTTCGGCTGTTCGAAGGCCGGCGGTCGGCCACCGCTGCTTCATCGGACCTGTCCGACGAGGCGCTCGGAACACTCGTCGAGCGCTGCCTCGCCATGGCGCGCGAAGCCCCCGAGGACCCGTTCGCCGGTCTTGCCCCACCGGAGCTCCTCCATCACGGCGACCTTCCCGAGCTCGATTCTGAGGATTTGCGAGAGCCGGAGCCGACCGAACTTCGGGCCCGGGCTCTCGAAGGGGAGAAAGCGGCGCTCGCCGTTGCAGGGGTGACCAACTCGAGCGGTGCCGGCGCCAGCGCGACCGCCACAACGCTCGCGCTCGCTACCTCAGGCGGTTTCTCCGGTGCCTATCGAGTGACGGGCAACAGCTGCTCAGTGACGGTAGTCGCTGGGCACGGGGCGGCGATGCAGCGCGATCACGATTGGCACAGCGCACGCCATGAGGAAGACCTCGAATCAGCCGCTTCGATTGGTCAGCGTGCCGGTGAGCGCGCTGCAGCGCGCCTCAATCCCAGGCGCCCCAAGCCCGGCAAATATCCCATACTGTTCGATCCGCGCGTCTCATCATCTTTGCTTGGTCACCTTGCCGGAGCCATCTCCGGCTCCTCGATCGCGCGGAAGACAAGTTTCCTGCAGGATAAGCTCGGCGAGATCATCTTTGCGAAAGGGGTGACGATCATCGACGATCCGTTGCGGCTGCGCGGCCTCAGATCTCGCCCGTTCGATGCCGAAGGCGTTCGGGTGTCGCGGCAGGAATTGGTCTCGAATGGCGTGCTCAGTAGTTGGATCGCAGAAAGTGCCTCCGCGCGGCAGCTGGGCATTCAGCCGACTGGCCATGCTGCAAGAGGAGTGGGCGGCGCGCCAAGCGCCGCGCCGAGCAATCTCTACATGGATGCCGGGTCGCGCAGCCGCGAAGACCTGCTCTCTGCCTTCCCCGAGGCCGTGCTGATCGTCGAACTGATCGGACAGGGGGTGAACGGAGTGACGGGCGACTACAGTCGCGGCGCGGTGGGTTTCATGGTCCGCGGCGGTGAGATCGCCGAGCCCGTCGCGGAGATCACCATTGCGTCGAACTTGATCGACATGTTTGCAACGCTCGAGCCCGCATCTGATCTGGAATTCAGGCGCGGCATTGACGCGCCGACGATCCTGGTGCCGGAGATGACCGTGGGTGCGGCGTAGTTTCGAGGAACTTCAGGTCACCTGCGCAACTCTCGGCAATCCGAGCCGCCGGATCTCGATCGCCGGGCAACGGTCCATCACGACCTTTAGTCCGGCCGCTTCCGCCCGAGCAGCCGCGTCGGGGTTGATCACTCCGATCTGCATCCACACCGCCTTTGCGCCGACGAAGATCGCCTGTTCGACTGCATCTCCCGCCGCCTCCGGTCGACGGAAGATGTCCACGATGTCGATCGGCAGGCCAATTTGCGAAAGCTCGCGCCACACGAATTCGCCGAGCACATGCTCGCCGGTGATCTGCGGGTTCACCGGCAGGACGCGGTAGCCCTGATCCTGCAGAAACCGCATGATCCCATAGGAAGGTCGACTAGGCCGGTCCGATGCGCCGACGACCGCGACGGTGCGTGCGTTCATTAGGATCTCGGCGATATCCTCATCGCGCGTGAGGGGCATTCTCTCTTCTCCCCGAGCATTCTCGGGGAGGATAACTCGTCAGTGGACCGGTGTTTCCAGGCCCTCGAGGAGTTTGCCGGCGATGGCGGCGAACGTTCCCGCCTCGGCGCTCTCTGACGCAGCCGGCGGATGGCCCGCGTCGGAAGCCTCCCGTATCGCCAACGATAGTGGGAGCCGTCCCAAAAATGGCACGCCCATTTCGGCGGCGGCCGCTTCCGCTCCTCCTGTACCGAACGGGTGCGATGCCGCACCGCAATGCGGGCAGCTGTAGGTCGCCATATTCTCGATGACACCGAGCACCGGCACGCTGGTCTTGTTGAACAGGTCGACCGCGCGCCGAGCGTCGATCAGGGACAAATCCTGGGGCGTCGAGACGATGACCGCGCCGGCCGGCCGCGACCGCTGGATCAACGACAGCTGCACGTCACCGGTGCCGGGCGGAAGATCGACGATGAGCAGGTCCGAATCACCCCAGTCCGCCTCCACGAGATTGGCGAGCGCACCTGTCGCCATTGGCCCGCGCCAGGCCAACGCGTGCCCGGGCGAGACCAATTGCCCCAATGACAAGAATTTAATGCCATGGGCCTCGACTGGGATCAGCCGCTCGCCCTCCGCTTCCGGCTTGGCCCGCGTTCCCAGGATGGTGGTCTGGGAAGGGCCGTACACATCTGCGTCGATCAGCCCGACCTTTTTGCCCTTGCGGGCAAGCGCAATCGCCAGGTTGGCCGCGACCGTGGACTTGCCGACCCCGCCCTTGCCGCTGCCGATCGCGATCAGGGTCCGGGACGTCTGCGCCGCAGTGATCGCCACGCGGGCCTCGGTCACGCCAGGAATTGCCAGAGCCGCGGAGCGCAGCGCTCGCTCGAGCGCGTCGCCCTCTTTCTTCGAAAGACCGGTGGCGTCGGCGATGATCGTCGCCACGCCGCCGACCAGCTTGCGCGAGCGTATCCGCTCATCGTGCGGCAGGTCGGTCAATGGGTCCACCGGATGGGCCATGCCAGGCACATAGGAAGCCGGCCGCGGCTTGCCACTGTTTTTCACAGGTCCGCGTTCCTATACTCAAGGACGATGAGCACGATTTTGGGGTGGGGCGGCCGCATTCGCGGGCTGTTCGCAGACACGAAGGGCCCGTGGGGCTCGAGCAACGGCGACGGCGAGGAGCCGTCGACCGACGACGGGCCGGGCAGCGGTCCCTGGGGCGAGCCATCGCGCAAGCGTCGGCGCCCGAGCATCGCGCCGTCCGGCAATGTGACGTCGCTCGACGACTTGCTGCGCCGGGGCCGTGAGCGGTTCGGGGGCGGCGGCGGATTTTCGGGCCGGCCGAACCGATCGTTGATCCTATGGGCCGTGCTGGCCTTCGTTGCCGCTTGGCTCATCTTCACCAGCTTCCACTCGATCGCGCCCGCCGAGAGAGGAGTCGTCACCCGCTTTGGTCGCTACAGCTACACGCTGGGGCCCGGCGTCGGCATCACCCTGCCTTCGCCGATCGATCGCGTGAAGAAAATCGACGTCGCGAATATCCGCAGTGTCGATCTCGGCTCTGAAGGCGACGACGATCTAATGCTCACCGGCGACCAGAACCTGATCGACATCGCTTATTCGGTGCGCTGGAATGTTCGAACGCCGGAGCTTTATCTCTTCCAGCTGGCACAACCTGACGAGACGATCCGAGAGGTCGCCGAGAGCGCGATGCGCGCGGTCGTGAGCCAGGTCAGCCTCAACGACGCGATGGGCGACAAGCGTGCGGAAATCGAAACGCGCGTGCAGGACAACATGCAGCGTATCCTCGACTCCTACCGTTCCGGTATCCAGGTGCAGGGGATTGCGATCAAGCAGGCCGATCCGCCCGACGCGGTCAACGATGCCTTCAAGCAGGTGACCGCCGCACAGCAGGACGCGCAGACCTACATCAATAACGCCAACGCCTATGCCCTCCAGCTGCGGCAAAAGGCGCAGGGCGAGGCCACCGCGTTCGACAAGGTCTATGACCAGTACAAGCTTGCGCCCGAAGTCACCCGCCGTCGCATGTATTATGAGACGATGGAGCAGGTGCTCTCGAAGGTCGACAAGACGATCATCGAGGCGCCGGGAGTGACGCCCTATCTCCCGCTGCCGCAGGTGCAGAAGTCGCTGCCACAAACTCAGCAGGAGCAGCGGCAATGACCGACTTCATTCGTCAGCATCCGCTGCTGTCGGCGGTTGCCGCGGCTCTGGCGATACTCCTGCTGCTTACCAGCATTCCAATCGTTCCCGAGACAAAGCAGGCGGTGGTCGTCCGTTTCGGCAAGCCCGTGCGAATCTACAACCAGTACGAACCTGGCCGGCCGATCGGTGCGAAGGGCGCGGGCATCAACTGGCGAATCCCGTTCGCGGAGCAGTTGGTGTGGATCGACAAGCGCGTCCAGGATGTCGACATGCAACGCCAGCAGGTGATCTCAACCGATCAGCGCCGGCTCGAGGTCGACGCCTTCGCTCGCTACCGGATCGTCGATCCGCTAACGATGTACATCCGCGCCGGCAACGAAGAGCAGCTGAAGGCACAGCTGCGGCCAATCCTCGGCTCGGAGGTTCGCAACGAGCTCGGCCGAATCGAGTTCGCGTCGTTGCTCACCCCCGAACGCCAGGGGATCATGACCAGCGTCCGCGATTCGCTGAACTTGATCGCGCGGCAATATGGCGTGGAGGTGCTCGACGTGCGCATCAAGCGCACCGATCTGCCCGACGGCGCGCCGCTCTCGGCCGCGTTCGACCGCATGCGCACGGCGCGCGAGCAGGAAGCGCGCTCGATCCGCGCGCAAGGCGGGAAGCAAGCGCAGATCATCAAGGCCGAAGCGGATGCCGAGGCCGCGCGGACCTATGCCGCGAGTTTCGGCAAGGACCCCGACTTCTATGATTTCTACCGCGCGATGCAGAGCTATCGTTCGACCTTCGCGGGAGAGGGCCAACAGAGCACCGCGCCGACAACCATCGTTTTGTCGCCGCAAAATGACTATTTGAGGGAATTCACTGGACGGTCGCGCTGATGGCAGCGTTCAAATGGCGTTCAGGCGTCACAGCGATTAGCGCCTTGCGTCCAAACCCAAAGATTGATGGAGTACCGATGAGGTCGAAGGAGTCCGGAAACGTGCGCTACGCCTATGGGGTTGCCATGGCCCTGCTTCTCGGGGGGACTGCATTCTCTCTCGCAACGGGGCAGGCTGGAGCGCAGGTCGCGCAAAATTCGCCGTCGGTGCTGGCGCCACGGCAGGGAGCGCCGCTGTCCTTCGCCGATCTGTCGGCGAAGCTTCAGCCGGCGGTGGTGAATATTTCGACCAAGCAGCGGGTGCCGGTCCGCTCGCAGACCGATCCGTTCGAAGAATTCTTCCGCCGGTTCGGCGGCCCGGTCGGCCCCGACGGCGGCGGCTCCGACCAGCAGGGGCCAGGCCAGGGCCAGGGCCAACCGCGCACCCGGGAGGCTGGTTCGCTAGGCTCAGGCTTCATTGTCTCGCCGGACGGCTACATCGTCACCAACAACCACCTGGTTCAGGGCCTGACGGGGACCGGAACCGTGGATACGGTCACCGTGACCTTGACCGACGGGAAGGAATTTCCGGCAAGGATCGTCGGCCGCGACGATACGTCGGACCTCGCGTTGCTCAAGATCGATGGACGCAACTTACCCTTCGTCCAGTGGGGGGACAGCACCAAGTCGCGCGTCGGCGATTGGGTTCTGGCTATCGGCAACCCCTATGGCCTCGGCGGCACAGTGACCGCCGGGATCATCTCGGCGGTGCACCGCGGCGGCTTCGGCCGTGGCGCCTACGATCGCTATATCCAGACTGACGCGGCCATCAATATGGGCAACAGCGGCGGGCCGATGTTCGACCTCAACGGCAATGTGATCGGAATCAACTCGGCGTTGATCTCTCCCACCGGCGCCTCGGTCGGAATCGGGCTCGCCATTCCCGCCGAACTCGCCAAGCCGGTGATCGATTCGCTGATGCGGGGCCAGCGGCCGCAACGCGGCTATCTCGGTGTCAGCCTGCAGCCGCTCGATGAGAGCCTGGCGCCGTCTCTCGGCCTGCCCAAGGACAGCGGAGAACTTGTCCGCTCGCTGGTGGCTGGTGGACCCGGTGCGCGCGGCGGGCTCCAGCAGGGTGACGTCATCATCAAGGTGAACGGCCAGCAGGTTACCCCCGACCAGACGGTTTCCTACCTGATCGCGAATACGAAGGTCGGCTCACGGGTCCCGCTCGAAATCATCCGCGGCGGGCGCCGGGCGACCGTCGATGTAATCGTCGCGGAGCGGCCGACCGAAGAGGCGCTGAACCGGATCGCCGGAGGCGGGGACAGCGGCACGCAAGACGGCGGCACGGCGACTCCCCAGGCCCCCCAGCGCGCACTGGGGCTGTCGCTCGCAACCTTGACGCCCGAGCTCGCTCGCGCAGCCAATCTTCCGCCCGGCACACGGGGTGTGATCGTCACCGCCGTCGATCCCAATGGCGATGCGGCGGACGAGGGTCTGCAGCGCGGCGACCTCATCCTCTCCGTCAACAATCAGGCGGTGACCACGCCGGCGCAGGTGATCGCCGGGGTCGACGCGGCCCGACGCGCCGGGCGCGCGAGTGTCCTGCTCCTGGTCAAGCGGGGAACTCAGCCCGAGGCCTTCGTCGGCGTCGACCCCAGCCCTCGCTAGTCGCACCCGTAGAATTGATCGCGTCGGCAGTTACCCGGCTTGCGGGTTGGCGGCCTTTTCTGGAGTCGAACCGGCGAACCCGCACTGCTTCTGCTCCATCGGGATCTGCTTGGTGATCCGCGTCGCATTCTCTGAATAAGCTTGCGTCACCGAGCCCTTGTTCACGGTCTTGCCGCGCAGCGGACTGACGCCCTGGCAGATGTGGAAGACATGCGGAGTCGAAGACTTCTTGGCGCCGTTCTCCGGAGCGATCCAATAAACGACGTCTAGGCCGTTCGGATTGGCGGCACTCTTCGTCGCGTCGGCAACCGTGGCGGAATCCTGCGCGATGGCCTTGGCCTGATCGGCGACTTCGGGCGAGCAATCCGTGGTCGGCTGCCCTCCTTTGATCTCGGCCGCGCACTTGTTCATGTCCTGGGTATATTGCTCGACTGACGGCGGATTCCAGCTCACCCCGATCAGCGTCGCGACAACAGCCAGGACAGCACCGACCCCGCCCGCGATCTTCTTGTTCTTCGGGTCCATGTCCTTGTCCATGAAGATCAGGACAATCAGCGGCAGGAAGGCAATCAAGGTGATGATCGCTCCGAGCTGGTTCTGGAAGAAGAACTTGGCCTTGTCGGATTCGCGGGCAGGATCGTGTTTGTTGGCCGCCTTCCACAACAGGCTGCCGGCAATCGCGAAGATCGCGATCCCAACGAGGATGCCGATCAACAGCGGAAGGTTTCCGTGGTCGAACTTGTGTTGGCGCAGAAGGACGATCCCGAAGACCTCGCCGCCGATGGCAATCACCCAGGAGATCGCGGCGAAGATACGAAGGCGCGTCGCGGCGGACTTCTGGCCCTGCGTCGCCCGCCATTCCTTCGTGACGTCGACCTCTGGCTTGTTGTCGGACATGTCTAGATCCCCCTGTCTGCGCGAATGACGCCGAGACTGAAGCTAACCCGCCTCACGCAGCTTCACAATCTTCCTGACCGAGCGCTCGAAAATGCTGATCGTTTCGCTCGCAGAGTGATAGAGCGCTCATATCGTTCGATGGAAGGCCATGATGCTCCAAATCCTGTCCATTCTACTTCTCGGCGCCGCGCCGACGCCAGCCAGCGATTCGGTCGCCGGCCTCTACCAAAGCCAGCAAATGGAGATCGGGGCAGCGCTCGAGCTGCGGAAGGATGGACATTTCCGCTACCAGCTCGACTATGGCGCGGTCTCGGAGGGCGCTGAAGGCGACTGGACTTTCGACGGCAAGACCGTTCGCCTGACGAGCAACCCCATGCCGAAGGCGCCCAGCTTCGAGCTCGTGCGGGACGAGCCGGCGTCCAAGGGCGAGCTTTACATGACGCTCGAGGATCCGGGCTTCGAATGGGGCCATGGGCTGGAGGCGCTGGCGAAGGTCAGAGGCGAGCAAAACGGGTTTGAAATCTCAGCCGGAGACGGCGGCCGGGTCGACCTTACGGACAAGCCGCCGATCGAGGCGATCGCTCCGGAGATGCCCGTATACGGGCCGACAGGGGACATTTTTCCGCTGAGCCCCGACCACGGTCATAAGCTGCTGTTCCGCTTTCATCGCAACGATCTTGGCAAGGCGGCATTCCGCGGCGAACCGCTCGTGCTTGACGGAAAGGCCCTGCTATTGTCCCGCTACGATGCGAAGATTCGCTTTCTTCGCGCGGCGCCCTAAGAAGGCTCGGTGAGAGGGAGCGCGTGGCGGGTAAGAGCTGCGAAGTGATCGAGGCGCTGGAGCGCGAATGGTGCGATGCCCTGTGCAGCAGGGACATGGATCGGCTGCGCTCGCTCGTTCACCCGGATTTTCTGCTCATCGGCACGCGTTCGAGCGGCCCGTTCATCATGCACCGCGACGAATGGCTCGATGCCATCCAGCGCAGGGAGGTGGATTCGATCGAGCTCGATGTGCGCGACGCAACCGTTCTCGATCAGGTGATGATCGGTACAGTTCAGGCGCGATGGAAGCTGAAATACCTCAATCGACTGATAGAGGATTGCGTTCTGCTCACCGACGTGTGGGTGTTCGAAGAGGGCCGCTGGCGCGCCATCCGCCGCCATTCGACGCCCGCTCCGCCGGGCGCTTGCGCCTGATAATCTGAGGGGAGAATTGATGGCAACGGACGTGGGCAGGCTACGCGCTGGCGACAATATCAAGGAACTGACGATCCGGGGCATCATCCTCGGAGCGCTGATCACCGTCGTGTTCACTGCGGCCAACGTCTATCTCGGCCTGAAGATCGGCATCACCTTCGCCACCTCGATCCCCGCAGCGGTGATCTCGATGGCTGTGCTGAAGGCGTTCCGTGATGCCACGATCCAGGAGAATAATATCGTCCAGACGATCGCGTCGGCGGCGGGAACATTGTCGGCCATCATCTTCGTCCTGCCGGGGCTGATCATGGTCGGTTGGTGGACCGGCTTTCCTTATTGGCTCTCCGTTGCCGTCATCGGCATCGGCGGCATTCTCGGAGTGATGTATTCGGTGCCTCTACGCCGGGCGCTCGTCACCGGTACTGACCTGCCCTATCCCGAAGGGGTTGCCGCAGCCGAAGTCCTCAAGGTCGGCTCAGGCGTTGGCGGGGCCGAGGAGAACCGCCGCGGTCTTATCCTGATCGCCGGATCCACGATCGTATCCGCGCTTTATTTCTTCCTCGCCAAGACCCGCCTTCTGACCGATACCGCCGCGCGCACCTTCCGCGTCGGCACCGGGGGATCGGCGATCTCAGCCAGCCTGTCGATGGCACTGATTGGGGTCGGCCACCTGGTTGGCGTTGCCGTCGGCTTGGCGATGGTGGTCGGAATGCTCATCACCTGGGTGGTCATCGTCCCGCATTGGACTCAGGATGCCGGGTTTGTTGCCCAGATCGCCGCTCCGGATTTGGAAACGTTGGTGGGTGCCGCCTTCCGGCAAAAGGCCCGGATGGTCGGCGCCGGGACCATCGGGGTCGCTGCCATCTGGACCCTGCTCAGGATCATCGGCCCGATCGTCGCCGGCATCCGCTCGGCGCTCGCGGCCAACCGGGAACGCAAGGCCGGCCGCGCGGCCGAGCTGCCCATCACCGAGCGCGACATTCCCATCGGCATCGTCACCGTCACCATTCTCGCATCAATGATCCCGATCGGTCTTCTGCTCTTCGCGTTCGGCAACACCGCCCCGATCGCCGCCGAGCCCGGCGTGACCATCTTCCTCAGCATCATTTATACGCTGATCGCCGGCGTCGTGATCGCTGCCGTGTGCGGCTATATGGCCGGCTTGATCGGCGCTTCGAACAGCCCGATTTCGGGCGTCGGCATCCTCTCGGTTCTCGGGATTTCATTGATCCTGGCCGCGTTGTTTCAGGGCGTCGGGCCAGACGAAACCAAGGCGCTGGTCGCCTTCGCTTTGTTCGTCACGGCGATCATCTTCGGCGTGGCGACAATCTCCAACAACAACCTCCAGGATCTTAAGACCGGCCAACTGGTCGATGCGACCCCCTGGCGGCAGCAGGTCGCACTGATCCTTGGCGTGGTCTTCGGCGCGCTCGTGATCCCGCCCATCCTCGACCTTATGAATACGGCCTTCACCTTCCAGGGCGCGCCCAACGCGAAGGCCACGGCTCTTGCAGCGCCTCAGGCGGCGATCATCTCGACGATTGCCCAAGGCGTGCTCGGTGGAAACCTCGATTGGCCCATGATCCGCCAGGGCGCGATGATCGGAGTGGCTGCCGTAATCCTCGACGAAGTCCTGAAGCGCCTCTCCAACAAGCGCCTGCATCTTCCGCCATTGGCGATCGGCATGGGAATCTATCTGCCGCTTGAGGCGGATTTGCTGATTCCGTTCGGTGCCGTGCTCGGCTGGTTTTATAATCGCTGGGCGGTGACCGCAAAGAGCCCGGCCTTCGCCGAGCGCATGGGCGTGCTGATGGCAACGGGCCTCATTGTCGGCGAGAGCTTGATGGGCGTGATCTACGCCTTCGCCGTCGCCGGAGCCGAACGGGCCGGCTCGGCGGACAGCGCCGGCGTCTTCGGCCTGGTCAAAGCCTATCCCGCGGTTATGCCGGTCAGCCTCCTTGTCTTCGCCATGGCGATCGGTGCGCTTTACTTCTGGACTAAGAGCCGCGCATCGGATGCTCCCGCGCCTTCGGATCACGCGCCGACGCCGGAACCCGACTTCCGTTAGGCGTTAGCCGCGTCCGCGATAGGCTTGGACGCCCTGGTCGGGCAGCCACAGCCCCTCCGGCGGACCGCCGCTCTGCCAGAAGACGTCGATCGGCATTCCGCCGCGCGGGTACCAATAGCCGCCGATCCGCAGCCACCGCGGCTTCATCTCATCGGTAAGCCGCTGGCCGATTCCGACAGTCACGTCCTCATGAAATCCGCAATGATTGCGATAGGAAGCGAGGAACAGCTTCAAACTCTTGCTTTCGACGATCGTCTCGTCCGGCGCATAGTCGATCACCAGATGCGCAAAGTCCGGCTGCCCCGTCACTGGACAGAGCGACGTGAACTCCGGCGCAGTGAAGCGCACGAGGTAAAGCGCGCCGGCCCGCGGGTTCGGCACATAATCGAGCACGGCTTCTTCCGGCGAGGCGGGCATCGTGCTGGGCTTGCCGAGGTGGGTGGTCTCCATCGGAGCGCCTTCTACGGTTCGGGCAGCGCCCAGTCGACCGGTCGCACGCCTTTAGCCTGAAGAAACGCATTGGCCTTGGAGAAGTGGCGGCATCCGAAAAAGCCGTTATGCGCCGATAGCGGCGAGGGGTGCGGGGCTTTGAGCACGAGATGCCGCAGTCCGTCGACGACCGCCGCTTTCTTCTGCGCGTAGCTTCCCCACAGCATGAACACGACCGGTTCCGGGCGGGCGTTGACCTTTTGTACGATCGCGTCGGTGAAGCGCTCCCAGCCGCGGTCCCGGTGCGAGGCGGCGCGTCCCATTTCCACCGTGAGCACGCTGTTCAAAAGCAGCACGCCCTGCTTCGCCCAATGTTCGAGGAAGCCGTGGCGTGCCGGCTTGATGCCAAGGTCACTCTCCAGCTCCTTGTAGATGTTGACCAGGCTCGGTGGCGGCTGGACGTCGCGCGGCACCGAGAAACAAAGTCCATGCGCCTGCCCCGGCCCGTGATAGGGGTCCTGGCCGAGGATCACGACCCGCACCTCTTCCGGAGGCGTCAGGTCGAGGGCGCGGAACCAGTTCGCCCCCTTGGGAAAGATGCGTTTGCCGCGCTCGCGTTCGGCGAGGAGGAAACGCTTGAGCTCGGCCATGTAAGGCTGTGCGAACTCGCCGCCGAGGCATTCACGCCAGCTCGAATGCAGCTTGATGTCCGCCAGCGTCCCCATTCCCCGGCACTCACTCTAGCGAGCCGCCGCGCGCAGTTCTATGGCCTCGACCCATGGAATCCCTCGTTTCCACCGAGTGGCTGGCCAAGCATCTCGGCGAGCCGGATCTCGTGGTCGTGGACTCGAGCTGGCACATGCCCGCAAGCGAGCGGATCGGTCGCGACGAACATCGCTCGGCGCACATCCCGGGTGCACGGTTCCTCGACATTGACGAGGTGAGCGATCAGCATCACCCCGCGCCCCATATGCTACCGAGTGCCCGCGAATTCGGAGATGCGATGGAGCGGCTCGGTATCGGACGCGGCGATCGAATCGTCGTTTACGACAATTCGCCGACCCGCACGGCCGCCCGCGGCTGGTTCATGCTCCGTCATTTCGGTGCGGACCGGGTCGCCATCCTCGACGGCGGGCTCCCAAAATGGCTGGCGGAAGGCCGCCCAACGGAGGCCGGCGATCCGCAGCCACGCGCTGCCAGCTTCGTCCCCGAGGAACGGCGGGACGAGGTGGTCACCAAACAGCAGATCCTTGTCGGCGACGGTGGGCGGTTGCTCGACGCGCGCGGCGCTGGACGCTTTGAAGGCAGCGAGCCGGATCCACGTCCGGGCGTCGAGCCGGGTCATATCCCTGGCGCGCGGAACTTGCCCTTCGGCTCGCTCTACAACGCTGATGGTACTTTCAAGTCGTTGGACGAAGTAGCCAACCTCTTTGCCGAGGCGGGCATCGATCCCAGCCAGCCGTTCACCGCCAGCTGCGGCTCCGGCGTCACTGCCAACAGCCTGATCTTCGCCGCGCACCTGCTCGGGCAGGACGGCAGCAAGCTTTACGATGGGAGCTGGAGCGAATGGGGCGCCGACCCGGCGACTCCGAAGGCGCTTGGTCCTGCCAGCCCTGAACCCCGCTCGTCCTGAGTAGGGGCTGAGCGAAGCCGAAGACCCGTATCGAAGGACCGTCCTTCAATACGCCATTTCGACAGGCTCAATGGCTACTCAGGATGAGCGGATCAGGCTTAGTCGAGGATGACGCGCGCGACGTCCGCCAGCTCGCGGCGGATCTGGTCGACCAGAGCGCGGCT
>JBKPON010000034.1:0-3215 GCA_046733135.1 Pseudomonadota bacterium
CGCGCAACCGGCGATCGATAGCGGCGCCACGACATAAAGTGCGGGCGTGCGGAACGGGCGCACTCGATTTGGGTCCTTCTTGCGCAGGATCATAACTCCTAGCGACACCGCCGCGAAGGCAAAGAGCGTTCCGGCGTTGGAATAGTCGGCGAGCGTTCCGACCGGAAGGAACGCCGCGGCAATGGCCACGAAGATGCCCGTGACGATGGTCACGACATGGGGGGTCCGGAAACGTTCGTGCACGGTGGCAAGCCTCTCGGGAAGAAGCCCGTCGCGCGCCATGACGAAGAAGACGCGGGTCTGGCCGTACATCATGAGCAGCACGACCGACGGCAGAGCGATCGCCGCCGCGAGCCCGACCAGATTGCCGAACAGCGGGTTCGATACCTGGCGGAGGATGTAAGCGAGCGCCTCCTTCGAGCATACGGTCGGCGCGTTCGCGCCCTGGCACGCCGCCGAGGCGTAAAGCTCAGGCGAGCCCTCCTTGAAAGCGAGGCCGGTCGCCGGGTCCATCAGCGGCTGGGCGCCATATGCGCCGACCACGCCACCTGCGACCAGGAGGTAGAAAACCGTACAGATCACCAGGCTGCCGATGAGGCCGATGGGTACGTTGCGCTGCGGGTTCTTGGTCTCCTCGGCCGCGGTCGAGACCGCGTCGAACCCGACGTAGGCGAAAAAGATCGATGCGGCAGCGCCTAAGATGCCGGTCCCCGATGAACTGAGCGGATTGCCCCAGCCGCGCGGCGCGAACGGTTCAAAATTATGAGCGTGACCGCTGATCATCGGCAGCGTGATAATGAGGAAGAGCGTCAGAGCCGTCACCTTAATGAGAACGAGCACGGCATTGAAGGTCGCGCTCTCCTTTGTTCCGATGACCAGCAGCGTGGTGACGAATGCGACGACTACAACGGCGGGCAAGTTGATCAGCCCGCCGAGTTCGCCACCCTGCAGGAAGCCCCAGCTGATTTGAGGTCCCACCTTCAGGGCATGGGGTAAATGGACTCCCACGGAGTCGAGCAGCCCGCTGACAAATCCTGACCAGCCCACGGCGACTGCGCTCGCCCCCAACGCATATTCGAGGATCAAGGCCCATCCTACGAGCCAGGCGACAATCTCGCCCATCACAGCGTAGGAGTAGGTGTAGGCCGAGCCCGCGACGGGAACCATCGAAGCGAGTTCCGAGTAGCAGAGCGCGGCTACCGCGCAGACGGCACCGGCGATCATGAAACTGACCATCATGCCGGGGCCGGCCTTTTGTGCCGCAGTCGCCGTCAAGACGAAAATCCCGGTGCCAATCACCGCGCCAATGCCGAGCAGCGTGAGCTGAAAGGCGCCAAGGGATCGCTTCAGCGACTTCTTCTCGGCCGTCGCCAGGATGGAATCCAGCGGCTTGATGCGGCCGATCCCGCTATTGCGCGGTGCTACAGTCGCCATTTCTCTCCCCTATCGAAACTGAGTTGAACGCGACCCTAACGGCCAAAACCACAGGCGCAATCCCTCGGTAACGCTAACGTTCACCGAGCGAGCATCGGGCCGAGCCGACGCCCGCCAAATATGTGCAGATGCAGGTGTGGGACCTCCTGGCCGGAATCCATTCCGACATTGGCGAGAACTCGGTAACCTTGCTCCACTAGCCCGGCATCTCTGGCTATCTTGCCGACGGCACGCACGAGACCCGCAATTTCCTGATCCGAAGCTTTCTCGGAAAAGTCGTCCCAGGAAACATAGCGGCCCTTGGGAATCACGAGAATGTGCGTGGGCGCGAGCGGATGAATGTCGTTGAACGCAAGCACCTGCTCGTCTTCATGAACTTTGGTCGATGGGATTTCTCCCCGAAGGATTCGAGCGAAGATGTTGCTGTCGTCATAGGCTAAGGTCGGATCGATAGGCATGGGGACCTCGAATTCGAATTGTCCGGTGTACGAGCGGGGCTTAGTCTCGCCGACATGAGCGCGAGTCAAACCATCGAGCCTCGCGGAATGGCGCTGGCAAGACCGCTCAAGGGCAGCCCGCTTGTCGCGACTGGGCTGATCGTGTGGCTCGCTGGTGCCGCTTATTGCCACGGTTATGAGCGGCTTCTGACGGGCGCCCACGAATGGCCGAACAGCCTCATCTGGTCCGCCTTCGCGGTCCTGCCGTGGTTCGCGCTGTTCGAATGGAGCAAGACCCGGCACGGGCGCGATCGCCTGGCGAGCCCCTGGGACCTGATCCTGGTGCTCATTGCGACCGCCATATTGTCTCTCCTGATCGAGCTTGGCTGGAACGACTGGATCGGCCATTCCCGCCCGCCGTTGGCACTCAGCATGATGCGCCGACTTCCAGCGATCGGCGCTGCGCTGACCCTCATCTTATGGGCGGCGGCGGCACATCGGCGCAGGATGGACGATATCCTGGCGGTCGAGGATCGAAGCGGCAGCTTGCTCGAGTTCGGCGAGTCGATCGACTGGATCGAAGCCGCCGACAATTATGTCGAGCTGCACCTGGGCGGCCGCGTCCTCATGCGCCGGATGACGATGCACGAGGCCGAGCGCCAGCTGTCGAGCGCCGGTTTCGTTCGAATTCATCGCCGTTTCCTGATCAATCGGCGCAAGCTCGCCGGAGTGGTCGGCTCGAACGGCGATCGCCGGGTACGGATCGCAGGGGCGGAGCTTCCCATCGGCAGCCGCTACGCCTCCCGACTCTCGTCCTGACTCACCACTTCGCCACAAATCCGACGACGACGAGCGCGCCCGCGATTTAACTTTTCGGGTTCGCTTTGGAGGCGCCGCAATGGTTGGATGTTCCCGGCTGTTACTGGCTGCGGTTTTGGTGGCGGGATCGGCGGAGGCCGCCGAGCGCCCGCGTCTCATCGTCCAGATCACCTTCGATCAGCTTCGCGGCGATCTGCTCGATCGCTACGGGCCGGCGCTGAGCGGGGGCCTGCGGCGGATGATGGATCGAGGCTGGCGAGTGAAACGAGGCGAGGCGGCGCACGGCATAACCGTGTCGTGGCCCGGCCACGGAACTCTCGCGACGGGCCTGTATCCATCCCACCACGGTTGGACGGCCAATGAATGGTGGATGGAGGTTGGCGGAAAATGGCAGGAGGTCAGCGCCGGAGCGGATCCCCGCTACCATGAGCTCGGCCGGGAGGGAGCGGCGGGTAGGAGCACCCGCACCATGCTCGCTCCGGCAATCGGCGATTGGTTCAAGGCGGCATCTCCACGGTCCAAGGT
>JBKPON010000035.1:0-21097 GCA_046733135.1 Pseudomonadota bacterium
GTGCCAGTGACGATGATGTCATTGCCGCTTTGAACCGGAGCGCCTTGCGCCGAAGTGGACGGCGTCGGCTGCGCCTCGACCGGACCCGAAGGGTTGGCCTGGACGTCGGTCGGCGGAGCGTCCGACGGAGGCGGAGCGGGCGGCGGCGCGGCGTCCTGCGCATAAGCCGGAGTGGCAAGAGCGGCAACGCCGACCAGCAATGAGGTCGTGAGTAGACGCTGGCGGAAATCGAGCTTCATAGAATTCTTCCCCTTCACTAGCCGCGCGCCTGTGGGCACGGCTGCCGTGGTCGGCAAACGCAACTTTGCCGATCTGGGGGTGTGATAGGTGAAGCGGAGAGACGCTTGCAACGGGCGCGCAACCATCCACGGCGAGTTGTCAATGCCCTGTATCAATTTTGCAACAGCACTTTGCGGAGCCACGAATTCCATGTCTTGCGTGGTGAAATCCACTCGTCCTACGCTCCTCCTTCGATCGGGAGGCGAGGGACGATGGGCAAATTGATTCTGTTCGCGGCGGCAGCGTTGGTCGCCGGTGGGAGTACGGCAGCCGTCGGTAAGCCCATGCCCAGTGGGACGCCACGAAGCGTTCAGTCTCTGCTCGACTGCCGCACGATCGCCGATTCAGCGCAACGCCTCGCTTGCTACGACAAGGCGGCGGGAACGGTTGCCGAGGCGATCGCCAAGAAAGACCTGGTTTTGATCGATAAGGAAAGGGCGACGGCCGCCAAGCGCTCGCTGTTCGGCTTCTCTGTACCCGATTTCGCCGGTCTACTCGGCGGCGGGGACATCACGCAGATCGAAGGAACTGTTTCCGGCTTCACCAACAACGCCGACGGCGGCTTGACTATCAAACTGGAAGACGGCTCCGTTTGGACCCAGACTGACGACACGCCCGTCGCGCTTCCGCCGCGGCGCGGCGACAAGGTGATCGTCAAGCGAGGGACCCTTGGTTCCTACTTTTTCCGGCTGGGCAAGCAGCCGGGGTTCAAGGTGAAGCGGATCGGCTAGGCTTTCCCGCCCGCTTTCTCTTCGGCCCGGAGGCTGGCCTCCGCATCCGCATAAGCCTCCTGTCGCAAAACGCTCCAATAGCGCAACTCATGCAGGGGTATACGCGCACCGGTCACCGCGCAAATCACATGATCTCCGTCGGATAGGAGGCGGAATGTGCTTGGCAGATAATGAACCCGGGCCGCCTTGCCGCTGCCGCTCATCAACATCGTCACTACTCCTCGTCCTGGTCGAAGAGACTGGGCTGCGGTGGAATGTAGGATCGGCGCGGCCTGCGCTCAACATGAGCGGACCCGCCGTCTACCGACGCATCCACCGCTCCATCACCGAAATGGAGGCGCAGTTCGCGCGCCGCTCGCGCGTCCGTTGCGTGGGTCAGCGTTCTGCCGGCTCGATCGGTGACCCGTACATAGCCTTTCGAGAGGGGCCGTTCGGGATGGGCCAGTTCGGCCATTTTCCAGGCGGCCGCGAGTCGCTCCGACAAATACGCGATTCGTTGATCGATCACGTCGGGGCGCAGGCGACCGGAAACGAGGTTAAGATCAGCGCGCGCGCTTCCCGCCCGAGCGCCAAGCGAGCGCGGCAGCCGTTCGCCAAGCTCGTCGAGGCGCTGCACCGCGGGGGCGAAAATCGTCTGCGCCTCAGGCCACCGGCAAGTTGTGAGGTCAAACCGCTCGCGGCACCGTTCGGCCTGACGCGCGAGCCGCTGCTGAGCGCGATGGCCGAGTTCATTGAGCTGGGCGAACAGTTCCGCTCGAACGGGCACCGCGAGTTCGGCTGCAGCAGTCGGCGTTGGCGCGCGCAAGTCCGCCGCGAAATCGATCAGCGTCGTATCGCTCTCATGGCCAACAGCAGAGATGAGCGGGATCGATGAGGCTGCCGCAGCGCGCACGACCTCCTCCTCATTGAAAGGCCAAAGATCCTCAATCGATCCGCCGCCGCGGGCGATAATCAACAGGTCTGGCCGCGGGCTCACGGACGGAAAGGTGCGAATCGCGTCCGCGATCCTGGTCGATGCGCCTTCGCCCTGCACGGGCACCGGCCAGACGATCACACGCGTCGGGCAACGAGCCTCAAGCCGATGGATAATATCGCGGATCACCGCTCCGCTCGGCGAGGTGATGACGCCGATAATTTGCGGCAAGAACGGCAACCTGCGCTTGCGCTCTGCAGCGAACAAGCCCTCCGCGGCGAGCGCCGTCCGCCGCCGCTCGAGCAAAGCAAGCAATGCCCCTTCGCCGGCAAGCTCCATCCGATCAACGACGATCTGATATTTCGAACGTCCGGGATAGGTGGTGAGCTTGCCGGTGGCGATCACCTCGGCGCCGTCCTCCGGGCGAAATGCGAGCACCGCGAGGTTACTACGCCAGATCACCGCATCGATGCAGGCGTTCTCATCCTTGAGTGTGAAATAACAGTGCCCGGAATTGTGACGCTTGAAGCCCGAGATCTCGCCGCGGACGCGGACATCCCCGAATGCGGATTCGATGGTGCGCTTGAGTGCCCCCGACAATTCGCTGACGCTGAGCGGCGGCGAATTGTCGCCGGGGGCGACGTCGGCTAACAGGCCGGCTCTCGTGTCTTCGGGTAGGTCCATGGATATCTTGCTTCTGGGGTCGGGCGGCCGCGAGGATGCGCTCGCCTGGCGCCTTAGGCAATCGCCAAGCTGCGGGGAGCTGATCGTGGCCCCAGGTAACCCCGGCGTTGCGCGTTGGGCTGAATGCATCGCGGTCGACCCGTGCGATGCGGCGGCGGTGGTCGAATTGGCAAAGGCGCGCTCCGTCGATCTGGTTGTCGTCGGTC
The DNA here is from genome assembly GCA_046733135.1 of Pseudomonadota bacterium. Classification (GTDB taxonomy): domain Bacteria; phylum Pseudomonadota; class Alphaproteobacteria; order Sphingomonadales; family Sphingomonadaceae; genus Sphingomicrobium. The sequence goes on from JBKPON010000035.1 coordinate 2,814, forward strand.
CGGAAGCGCCGCTTGTCGCCGGGGTCGCGGATGCTCTCCGTGCAGCAGATATTGCGGTCTTCGGCCCGAACGCATCTGCCGCGCAGCTCGAGGGCTCGAAGGGCTTCACCAAGGACCTGTGCAAAGCGAACAATATCCCAACCGCTACTTATGTGAGGGTCAAGCGCGCCTCGGATGGCAGAGCCGCGCTGGAGGGATTCAGCATCCCCGTTGTGATCAAGGCGGACGGGTTGGCGGCCGGCAAAGGAGTTACCGTAGCGATGAGCCGGGCCGAGGCCGAAACGGCGATCGCCCAGATGGGCGATGCACCGCTCGTCATCGAAGAATTCCTCCAGGGCGAGGAAGCGAGCCTGTTCGCGCTGGTCGATGGCGATACAGCGATTCCACTCGCCTCCGCGCAAGATCACAAGCGCGTCGGCGAAGGCGACACAGGTCCCAACACTGGTGGGATGGGGGCCTATGCGCCAGCACCGGTTCTGACGTCCGAATTGCAGGCACGAGCGATGGATGAAATTGTGCGGCCGACCGCGCGCGCGCTCGCATCGGCCGGAACTCCCTTCAGTGGCGTTCTTTACGCAGGGCTGATGCTCACTGCGGACGGTCCGAAGCTAATTGAATATAACGTTCGATTTGGCGATCCGGAATGCGAGGCAATCTTGCCGCTCATCGAAGGCGACTTCGCCAAGCTTCTCCACGCGGTCGCCACCGGCCGCCTCGCCGAGATCGATCCGCCCCAACTTGCTCCGAAGCATGCCGTGACCGTGATCGTTGCCGCGCGGGGCTATCCCGGAACTCCAGCTAGCGGGGGCGAAATCCGCGCGGTTGAGGCGGCCGAGCAGGTTGAGGGCGTAACAGTCTTTCACGCGGGGACGGCGCTTACGAAATCCAGGCTGGTGGCGAAGGGTGGGCGGGTTCTCGCTGTCACGGCCGTTGCGGACACTTTCGCTAACGCGCGTGCGCGCGCGTACCGCGCAATCGACCAAATCGATTTCGCCGACGGCTTCCATCGCCGCGACATTGGCTGGCGCGAACTGGCACGCGAGACGGCATGAACACCTTATGGAGCTATTTTTGGCCTGCCGTCGCCATCGGTTTGGTCATCGGAGTGATCACGGGCTCGATCGCGTACCGAGTGCGGATCCTCCCGCCCATTGATCCAACCTCCCGCGAAAAGCGGCTCGTGAGGAAGGAGCCGCGAAAGCGGACGATAGCGCTGGCCAGCGGATTCGCGGTGACGATCGTGCTAGCAGCGCTTTGGCATGGGCCGCTGGGAGCCGCGGATCGGTTCTCCACCCACGTCGAGCGCAGTGCCAGGCGCACTCTCGACTATTATGAAATGTACAAGGTTACCGCTCATCTGCAGCATGGGCCGCTCACTCGGAGCCTGATCCTCGCTGGACCCGCCGACGATTTCCAGTCGAGCGAACTGGTTCGGATCATGAGCGCCATACCCGGAGTTAGCGGCGCGCGTTGGTCGAACGACGGCCCCTCGCCGCCGCTCATCCTTGAAGCGGCGGGGATCGCGCTCCTAGGCTTTCTTTTCGGGCTGCTGCTGGCCTATCTGGGCGAGCTTCGGCGTCGACACAATGCACAGTGGGATTGGTGACGAACATGGAATTCATCCGCGAGTATTGGTGGCTTCTCATTGTCGTCGTGGGGCTGATCCTCGCGTTCGTGCTCCTGCGGCCCCGGCAACGCGTCCAACTGACCGACAGCGCTCCGCTCCGGCCCCACATGGCGCAATCGCGACCGCCCGAGGGCCGGGGCCTTGCCGGCGAGGCGGCGGCAGCGACTAGCGACGTCACCGGGGAGCTGCTCGGCGCGCCGGTCCGTCGCAAACTCGATGGCGTGACGGATCCGCACGATGATTTATGCGCGATCAAGGGCATCGGGCCTAAGTTCGCCGACGCATTGCACGCGCTCGGTTTCCAGCGTTTCGAGCAACTAGCCGGCCTTACCCCGACGGAGATCGAACGACTCGATCCCCAGCTCGGCGCTTTCCGGGGGCGAATCTCGCGTGACCGAATCGTCGAGCAGGCGGATTATCTCGCCCGCAACGACATTGATGGGTTTGAACAGCAGTTTGGAAAGCTCTAGCCGACGGCCTCCGAAGCCCGTTTCCGCGGCCGCGAGGCGATCAGCTTGTCGATCTTACGCCCGTCCATATCGACAATCTCGAACGACCAGCCATCGTGGCGAAAGATTTCACCCGTCTCCGGGAGATGTTTGAGCACCGAGAGGGCGAAGCCGGCGACTGTTGAATAATCGCGATCGTCCGGCATGTTGATTCCGAGTTGATCGCCGAGAAGGTCCGCGCTCGCCGCGCCCGATACCAGCCAGCTACCATCGTCGCGCTCGACCAGTGGCGGCTCCTCGCCCTGCTCGACGTCGTGCGCGAACGTGCCGGCAAGTGCGGCGATGATGCTCCCGGGGGTAACTATACCGTCAAGGTGACCGTATTCGTCATGAACAAGTGCGAGCGGAACGTCTGCCGCGCGAAGCACGGCGAGGGCATCCATCGCATCCATCAGGTCCGGAATAACCGGAGCATCGCGACACAACTGTTTGAGGTCCAGCGGCCGTCCCTCGAGGAGCGCGCACATGACGTCTCGGGTCTGGATCACTCCAATGATGTTTTCGACCGAGCCGTCGGCGACCGGGATTCGGCTGTGACCGGTTTCGAGGAGGGCCTGCCGAAGCTCCTCGGCCTTGGCCGAAATATCGATCCAATCGACTTCGGTGCGCGGCGTCATCACTTCCCGCACCGGACGATCGGCGAGGCGGACGATGCCCGAGATGATCGCCCGCTCGCTTTCCTCGAGCACGCCGGCGCTTTGCGCTTCGGCGACGACCAGGTGGAGCTCTTCAGCCGTCACTTGGTTCTTCGATTCGCGGTCTAGCCCCAACAGCTTGAAGATCAACGAACTGGACCGGTCCAGCAGCCAGACGAAGGGAGCGGTGAGCTTTGACAGCCAGCGCAGCGGCCGCGAGACAATCACCGCTATGGGTTCGGGCGAGCGCAGCGCGAACTGTTTGGGAACAATCTCCCCAATCACGAGCGAAACGAAGGTCGTAAGCACGATCACGATACTAAAGCCAACGGTGTGAGCCGTTTCGGGACTGAGCCCAAGAGGCTGTAACCGCTCTGCGGTCGGCTCGCCCAAGGTCGCCCCTGAAAATGCACCCGCGAGGATGCCAATCAGGGTGATTCCGCTCTGCACCGTCGAAAGGAAGCGCCCCGGGTCCGCCGCGAGATCGAGCGCGCATTGCGCTCCACGGCTGCCCGCCTTCGCCAGCGCCTTGAGGCGCGCCTCGCGCGAGGAAACGATTGCCAACTCGCTCATCGCCAGCACGCCGTTGAGGCCGATGAGGGCGAGGATCAGGACGACGTCGAACCAGGGGATTGGGGCTAAATGGTCGCTCATAAGCGTTAGGCGACGGGACTTTAGACGCGCGCCGCGTCTGTTCACAAGCGGCTGCTCGATTCACAGGCGGAGCCATCGATGCTAGGCACCTCGTTCGTGAGTTCTCTTTTGCCGACGGGAGCCCTGTAAATGGATCTTCGCCGAAGCCTGCCATCGGTCGGGCTCGTTTGTTCTTTTCTCGCGATCGCCGGCTGCCAATCCGCGCCGCCTCCGCCTGTTCGACCAGCCACATTCATCCCGCTCGGCGTGAATGCTCCCTACCTCCTCGGCGACATCGTAGCCGGTCAGGGCCCGCGCTCCGCGAAGATGCGCGCGGCGAAGATTCGTCCGCTCGCGCTAGCGACGGTTCCCGCATACATGGCCGAGCTGGAAACTGAGCTGCGCCAGCAGACGGCGGGAATCGGTGTTGACATCATCCGCGTGCGCAACGGCATTTTGGTCCGTATTCCGGCCGCTTTGACGTTCGACGCTGGGAGTTTGACGATAAAGCCGCAGTTTCAGGGAACGCTGTTGGAAATCTCGCGGACTGTGAAGACACGGAACCAGACGTTCGTCGATGTCCTCGCCCACACCGACACTACGGGCACGCCACAAGTGAACCAGGTGCTGTCGGACAAGCGCGCTAGCGCTGTCGCCGCCTACCTTGCAAGCCACGGAGTCGCTAAGGCGCGAACGGCGTCCAAGGGTTATGGAGAGACTGCACCGCTCTATAATCCGGATACGACTGAAGCACAGAGGGCAGCCAACCGCCGGGTTGAGATCCGGCTCGTGCCTTATTTCGGATAGCGCCGATCAGCGAAGAAACGGCGTAGCAACTCGGCGGCTTGGTCCTCGCCGATTCCGCCCAGCACATCGGGGCGATGATGGCACGTCGGTTGGCTAAACACCCGCGGGCCGTGAACCACGCCACCGCCCTTCGGATCTTCGGCGCCGAAGCGCAATGCCTTGATACGGGCGATCGACATGGCCGATGCGCACATCGCACAAGGCTCCAACGTCACCCATAGGGTGCACTCATCGAGGCGCGACGTGCCGAGCTTCGCCGCGGCCTCCCGGATCGCCACCATCTCCGCGTGCGCCGTTGGATCAAGCGCTCCGCGCATCGCGTTCCGGCTCTCCACCACAATTTCCTCGCCGATCGTCACCACCGCGCCCACGGGTACTTCACCCGCCTGGGCCGCCTCGGCAGCAAGATCCAGGGCGCGACCCATCGGCGGCGGAAGTGGAAAGCTCATCGGTTAGGCGGCTAGCGCCGTGCGCGGCCGCTGTCAGCTACATCGCGTTGTTGGCGACTGGAGCGGCCTGATTCTGTGCAGGACGGACCTCGAGCTTTGGCACCTTTACGGTGGCTTCCTTCGAACCGACTTTGACGGAGCCCGTCTCCACGTCGAAGGACGGAGCCTGTCCACCTTTTGCGACAATGCCGTTGCCGGTAGCCACGACGTCGGGCGCTTTGGCGCCGCGAATTTGTTGAATGTCGAGAAAACCGGTAGCAACGGCACCAATCACCGCGATGATGGCGATGATCAAAACGAGAATGACGGTGCGCATCATCGCTCCCCTATTGTCGAGCCTGCCAGCCACGTGCCTGCGAAACTAGCATAACGCAACGACTGTGGCTCGGTTGCTCCGAGGGGCGCCTGGCGTTGACGAGCCGCGCGCGAGCAGCTAACGGGCGGCGCTCTTCGGGCCTTCATTGGCCCGCCCAGAAATCAGGATTGAGACCATGTCGCGGGTTTGCGAGCTGACCGGCAAGGGCCGGCAGGTGGGAAACAACGTTTCCCACGCCAATAACAAGACCAAGCGGACGTTCCTGCCGAACCTGCAGAACGTGACGCTGATCTCGGATGCGCTCGGGACGAGCGTTAAGCTTCGCGTGTCCACGCACGGCCTCCGCTCGGTCGAGCATGTCGGCGGCCTCGACAATTGGCTGCTGAAGACGAGCGACGACAAGCTCAGCCCCAAAGTCCGCCGGCTGAAGCGCGAGATCGCCAAAAAAGTCGCGGAGCCCGTGGCGGCTTAAGAGCGCGCTTTTCGTCTGTAGGCTACTGAAAAAACAAAGTTTTCACCTGAACGCAGGCTGCACTGCGCGTTCAGCAACCATTGTTTGCGAATCAGGCAAAAGCCCCGCATCCGGCGGGGTTTTCCCCTTTCCCCGTCGCGTCTGGAAACAGACATTTTCCCTCGCGTCGCGTAACGAGGGGGGCCCGGTGCGGCGTATTTGCACCGGGCCCATATTTCATGAACTTTCGAACAGCCGAGCGAACTGATCGACCATCGCACCCGCGAGCTGTTCAGCATCCATGATCGTCACCGCCCGGCTGTAATAGCGCGTCACGTCGTGACCGATGCCAATGGCGATGAGCTCGACGGTCGAACGCTTCTCGATCCAGTCGATCACTTGCCGCAAATGCCGTTCGAGATAGCTTCCGCCGTTCGCTGAGGCGGTCGAATCGTCGACCGGAGCGCCGTCGGAAATCACCATCAGGATTCGCCGTTCCTCGGGCCGGGCAATCAGGCGGTTGTGGGCCCAGAGCAGCGCCTCGCCGTCGATATTCTCCTTGAGCAGACCCTCTCGCATCATCAGGCCGAGGTTGCGGCGGGCGTGTCGATAGGGCTCGTCGGCGCGCTTATAGATAATGTGCCTCAGGTCGTTGAGCCGGCCAGGATTGGGCGGGCGGCCGGCGGCGAGCCATGCTTCTCGACTTTGCCCGCCCTTCCATCCGCGCGTTGTAAACCCGAGAATCTCGGTCGCTACCCCGCAACGCTCCAGGGTGCGGGCGAGGATGTCGCCGCAAATCGCGGCAATCGCGATCGGGCGGCCGCGCATGGAGCCTGAATTGTCAATCAAAAGGGAAACGACGGTATCTCTGAACTCGGTGTCACGCTCGATCTTGTATGAGAGCGAATGGCGCGGGTTGACGACCACGCGCGCCAACCGCGCCGCGTCGAGCAGCCCTTCTTCCTGGTCGAAGTCCCAGCTGCGCGCCTGCTGCGCCAGCAGTCGCCGCTGCAAGCGGTTGGCTAAGCGAGTCACGATATTCGTGAGCCCGCCCATCTGCTGATCGAGATAGGCGCGGAGGCGACCAAGTTCCTCCTCGTCGCACAGCTCCTCGGACTCGACAATTTCATCGAAGCGCGTGGTGAACGCCTTATAGTCGGTCTGCGGCGAGAGGTCCCAGTTCCGCCGTCCCGCAGAGGCGAAGACGCTTTCGCTGAGCTCGTCGCCGGGCGAGGCTTCCTCTTCGCCGACGTCCATCTCCTCGGTGCTGCCCTCAGCGGACTGATCGTCTGCCTCCTCGCCCCGCATCTCGACATCGCCGCCCCCCGGCGTTCCTTCGTCACCTTGCTCGGCCGTCTCCTCGCTACCGCCTTCCTCCCCTTCCTGCTCTTCGCCACCCTCCTCGGGCTCTTCCTCGATCGGTTCCTGGGCCGAGGCGAGTTCCAGATCCTCCAACAGTTGGCGCGCGAGTCTCGCGAATGCCGCTTGATCGTCGAGGGTCAGCGCCAGCCCATCGAGCTCCGCCGCGGCCTTCTGCTCGATCCACGGCGCGATCAGCTTCAGACCGGCGACCGCAGCCTGCGGCGGGGACTCACCCGTCAATCGTTCGCGCGCGATCAACCCAACGGCGGTGGCCAGCGGCACCTCTTCGGCGTTTCGGGCGCGTACGATTGCATCGGCCCGCACCCGCGCGTCCGTCAAGTGGCTGAGGTTCTCCCGAACGCCGCCCATTGCTCGGGAACCGAGTGCCTCGACTCGGGCGGTCTCAAGAGCATCGAATACTGCGCGCGCATCCGAATCCATCGGCGCGGCGCGGGCATGCAACCTGGCGTCATGGTAGCGCAGGCGAAGTGCTGCGGAGTCCGCGGCGCCACGGGCTTCCGCGACCAGGCGCGGTTCGAGTCCGGGCCCCGGGGACGGCACACGAGCGGTCTTGCCGGATGACGACGCGGCTTCGGAGGCGAACACCACGTCTGCGTCCGGTTCCTTCGCAATCGCCCGCGTGGCGCTGGCCAAGGCGCGGCGGAAGAGGTCGAGGGGCTCTCGTTCGGCCATTGCGCTGAGCCCTAGGTTCGACCGATCCGAAACGCAAAGAGCTGGTGACGGGGCTCTAGGGGCGGCGCCCTTTTTGGTATTAGGCCTTCTCGACCACGCTCTCCGGCAAATCCTGCCCAAACACCCGCTGATAATATTCAGCGATCAGCGGCCGTTCGGCCTCGTCACATTTGTTTAGGAAAGACACGCGGAAAGCGTATCCGACATCGCCGAAAATGTGCGCGTTTTGCGCCCAGCTAATGACCGTTCGCGGGCTCATCACGGTTGAGATATCGCCGTTGATGAAGCCTTGGCGGCTGAGTTCGGCAACCTTGATCATCTTCTCGACAATCTCCTTGCCACCAGGATCGTCATATTCACCCGACTTGGCGAGCACGATCTGCGCCTCGACCTGGGCCGGCAAGTAATTGAGCGTGGCGACGATGTTCCAGCGATCCATCTGACCCTGATTGATCGCCTGGGTCCCATGATAGAGACCGGTGACGTCGCCGAGACCGACGGTGTTGGTGGTCGCGAACAGGCGAAACCAGGGGTTCGGGCGAATGACTCGGTTCTGGTCGAGTAGGGTGAGCTTGCCCTCAGCCTCCAACACCCGCTGGATCACGAACATCACGTCGGGTCGACCGGCGTCATATTCGTCGAACACCAGCGCGACCGGATGCTGGAGCGCCCAAGGCAGCAGCCCTTCGCGGAACTCGGTCACCTGCTGACCCTCGCGAAGCACGATCGCGTCGCGGCCGACGAGGTCGATGCGGCTAATGTGTGCGTCGAGGTTGACGCGGATCATCGGCCAGTTGAGCCGCGCCGCGACCTGCTCGATATGAGTCGACTTACCCGTGCCGTGATAGCCCTGGACCATCACCCGGCGGTTCTTGCCGAACCCTGCGCAGATGGCGAGAGTCGTGTTCGGGTCGAAGACATAGGTCGGATCGAGATCAGGCACGCGCTCGTCCGCCTCGCTGAAAGCGGGCACCTCCATGTCGGAGTCAACGCCGAACAGGTCACGCACCTTGGCGATCTTGTCGGGCGAGGCCATCAGCGTCTGGCCGTGGGCTTCGGGCTGCAGATTGGATAGTTCGTCCATATCTGTAGCGCCTTAGGGGATGGGCGCGCCCGCCTCAATATTCAGCCAACTTTTGGCGGCAGCGGAAAGAGCGTCACGAAACGCTTCGCGAGCTCCATGTCTCCCTTGACGTCGACCGTTTCAAGAGGCGCTCCGCCATAGAGAACGCCGGCAATCTGACCGGGTGCGGCCGTGAAGAGCACGTCCACCCCCTCCAATTCGCCGCGGCGCACGTCAAAGCTTCCGCCGTCGATGCGGGCGACATAGCCGGTCTGGTTGAAGCGGAACCCGACCAGCGCCTTCATCTCACCCGCGAGCTCCGCGCTGAACATCGTCTGCATGGACATCATGATCGATACCGCGCTGACGAAAAGACCTGGATCGTGCCTGGGGCTGCGCACGGCCCAGCGCCCCAGCGAGCGAATTACCGGTGCGGCCTCGAGTCCCCATTCGGTTGCTTCATAGACCTGGACGGACGCGGGCGGCGGCAGTTTCGTCTTGCGCACGAGCCCGCGCTCCTCAAGCTCGCTGAGGCGCTGCGCCAACACATTGGCACTAATGCCCGGCAGGTCGGCCCTCAGTTCGGAGAAGCGGCGCGGACCGAACATCAGCTCTCGCATGACGATCAAAGCCCAGCGTTCGCCGATGAGCTCAAGCGCGTGAGCCAGTCCGCACGCATCCTCATAACGTCTTTTCTCGTCGCTTCTTCGAAGCTTAGTTACTTTTTCTAACTCCATGGTTGCAATTTATAACTTCAGGCGTCAAAAAGCAAGCGAATCGAGTCGCAACAGGAGGAAAGAATGACCACCGCAACGATCTCGGAAACGGCGACACGCGCCCCCGCCAATAACGGCGCGAGAATCGGGTGGGCACTCAGCGGCCTGGCCATCCTCTTCCTTGGCACCGACTCAGGCGCCAAGCTTCTCGTCCCGGCAATGATGGCCGCCTACACCCCTCCACGGCTGCGAATCCCGACTGATCCCGGTTTCTATCGCTTGCTCGGTTCGATCCTGGCGATCAGCACGGCACTCTATGCCATCCCCCGCACGGCCTTCCTCGGCGCATTGCTCCTGACCGCCTATCTCGGAGGCGCTGTCGCGACGCACCTGGCTGCCGGCAGTCCCCTCGCCAGCAACACCCTGTTCGGAGTGTATCTTGGCTTCGCCGTTTGGGGTGGGCTCTACCTTCGCGAGCCCCGACTCCGCGCGCTGCTGCCGCTGCGTGATTGATCGATCCCACACAAAGAGAAGGACCAAACCATGTCGCGTATGATCTTCGTTAACTTGCCCGTTTCGGACCTCGAGAGGTCGCGGGCTTTCCTGGAAGCGCTTGGCGCCGTGAACGACCCGCGCTTCACGGATGAGACCGCGGCGGCAATGAGCTTTTCCGACGCCATCCACGTCATGATCCTGACCCATGACAAGTTTAGCCAGTTCACGCCGCGGCCGATTGCGGATGCGAAAGTTGGATCGGAAGTTCTGCTGGCGCTCACGACTGACAGCCGGGAAAGCGTCGATTCGACCGTGGAACGCGCTGTAACGGCCGGTGGCACTGCTGATCCGGCGCCGAAACAGGACTATGGCGTCATGTACGGACGGAGCGTTGCCGACCCGGATGGCCACATCTGGGAAATCATGTGGATGGACCCGGCGGCCGCCGAACGCGGTGCCGAAGCCGTTCAAGAAGCGGTCGCAACTGCAATTTGAAGGAATCGAACGATGTCGATCAATCCGAACGCTGAAATTGAAATTACCGCATTCCGGTGGGTCCCCGAATTCGCCCAAGGCGTAGTCCGCGACTTGCGTGTCCGCTGGGCGCTCGAGGAGGCCGGGCTCGACTATCGCGTACGGCTCCTCGGCCAAGAGCGCCCAATCGAGTATCTGCGCGAGCAACCGTTCGACCAGGTCCCTTGCTTCAATGACGGCCAGGTCAAGATTTTTGAGACCGGCGCGATCGTCCAATATATTGGGGAGAAGAGCGAGACGCTTCTGCCAAGCGATCCACAAGGCAAGTTTCGCGCGATCCAATGGACCTGTGCCGCGTTGAACAGTGTCGAGCCGGCGATCATCAACCTCCTGCTCATCGACGTCTTCTTCCAAGGTGAGGAGTGGGCGAAACTGCGCCGTCCGGGAGCTGAGGATTTCGCCAAGCTGAAGCTCAAGCGCGTCTCTGAGTGGCTCGGCGACAAACAATGGCTGGAGGGCGACCGTTTCACCATCGGCGATTTGTTGATGATCACGGTGCTTCGATTCCTGCGCCACACGGATTTGGTAGCGGGCTTTGCAAATCTCGATGCCTATTTGAAACGGGGCGAGGCCCGGCCCGCCTTCAAACAGGCGCTGGCGGACCAACTCGCGGTCTACGCCGCTAACCAGCCCCAGCCCGAACCGGCGCGCGCCGACGCTTGAGGTGCCGTTCGGCAGCAGATCGGGGGCGATTTGCAGGCCCGTTGTTGCCGATCAGCGAAGACAAGTTTGAGACGATTTGATCATGGAGGAGAAGAATCATGACCTATTTCGAAGGTTTCGTGGCGCCGGTTCCTGAGGCCAATAGAGATGCATATCTGAAGCATGCGAACGGGTTCGCTCCGATTGCACGGGAGTTTGGAGTCGGCCGTATGGTCGAATCCTGGGAAAGCGACGTTCCAGACGGCAAGGTCACCGATTTTCGCAAAGCGGTCGACGCCAAGACCGATGAGAAGATCGTCTTTTCGTTCTTCGAATATCCATCGAAGGCCGAGCGAGATGCGGCGAACGAAAAGTTCATGAACGACCCCCGCATGAAGGAGATGGGTGAGTCCATGCCGTTCGACGGCAAGCGGATGATCATGGGCGGGTTCGACGCTATCGTCGAGGAGGGTACCGGGAAAGGCGCCTACACGGACGGCTTCGTCGTGCCCGTTCCCGAAGGCAAGCGAGATGCGTATCGCGAGCTGGCGTCCAAGATGGCCAAGGTCTTTCGCGAGCACGGCGCGACGCGTGTTATCGAAGCCATAGGGGACGACGTTCCGAAGGGTGAGGTCACCGACTTCTACCGGGCGGTGAAGGCCGAGGGCGGCGAGACCGTGGTCTTCTCGTTCATTGAATGGCCGGACAAGACGACGCGCGACGAGGCGTGGAAAAAGATCATGGAAGACGAAAGCCTCAAACCGCAGGGCGAGATGCCGTTCGACGGCCAGCGCATGTTCTGGGGCGGCTTCGAGAAAATTCTCGACACAGCGGGCGCGTCAACGGCGCAGACGCAAGCGGCCGCACCGCAACCTGCTTGAGTTCGACCGAGGCGGAGCCCGCCGCCGTTCGCGGCGGGCCCGTCGAAGGGAATTACCCAGGAATAGGAGGTCCTAACCATGACTGACGTCCGCACTGATGAAGCGCCAACGACCGCCAACCGTCCAAACCCCAAGGGAGACTTCATCTGGTATGAATTGATGACACCCGACCCCGATGGCTCGAAATCATTCTACGATGCGGTCGTCGGTTGGGACATTGGTGAAGGTGTTCCCGAATATAACGGTTATCGCATGATCAATTGCGCGGGTGGATTCGCGGGCGGGGTGCTGCCGCTGACCGAAGAAATGCAGAGCCATGGCGCTCGCCCAACCTGGCTCGGCTACATCCATGTCCCCGACGTCGATCAGGCGATCGCATCGATCGGGCAGGCCGGTGGGAAGACGTTGATGCCGGCGACGGACATCCCCAACGTGGGCCGGATCGCGATGGTGACCGATCCGCAAGGGGCGCCCTTCTACGTGATGAAGCCGATCCCGCCGGAAGGCCAGGAGAATGCGCAGAGCAACGTCTTCTCACCTGACAAAGCCGGGCACTGCGCCTGGAACGAGCTTTCGACCAGCGATCCGGTCGGCGCGCTTGATTTCTACACGAGCCAGTTCGGCTGGGAAAAAGGGGATGCCATGCCGATGGGCGACAAGGGCGACTATCGCTTCATCAACCATCATGGTCTGATGCTGGGGGCGATCTTCCCCACGAACGCGGGAACGATGCCGGATCAACCGCCGCACTGGCGCTATTATTTCCGTGTGCCGTCGATCGCCGCCGCGAAGGCCGCGGCCGAGCAAGCCGGCGGGACAATCACCGCCGGTCCGATGGAGGTTCCGGGCGGCGATCACATCATCATCGGCAAAGATCCGCAGGGCGCCGAGTTCGCGCTCGTCGGCAAAGCCTGAGGAGAAAATCAAATGAGCAATAAGTTCACGACATGCCTGTGGTTCGACAAGGGCGAGGCCCGCAAGGCTGCGGAATTCTACGCCTCCGTTTTCCCCGACAGTAAGGTGGGGTCGCCTCATAAGGCACCCACTGACTTTCCCGGTGGCGAACAGGGCGACGATCTGACGGTCGACTTCACGGTCCTTGGCCAATCGTTCGTCGGTCTCAACGGCGGTCCGAATTTCAAACCCAACGAAGCCGTCAGCTTCATGGTCTTGACCGAGGACCAGGAAGAGACGGACCGCTACTGGAATGCGATCACCCAGAACGGTGGAGAAGAAAGCGCCTGCGGGTGGTGCAAGGACAAATGGGGCTTTTCCTGGCAGATCACTCCGCGTCGGCTAATCGAGCTATTCAACCAGGGCGGGGCGGCAGGACAGCGCGCCTTCACCGCGATGATGAACATGAAGAAGATCGACATCGCGACGATCGAAGCGGCCGCGGCCGGCGAAACAGTCAATGCGTAAGCTGACGGGCGCGGTCTTCCAGTCACTCGATGGCGTGATGCAGGCGCCAGGCGGGCCGGAAGAGGATCCGACCAGCGATTTTCGCTTCGGCGGCTGGGCCTTTCACTTCTGGGATGACAGCCTGGAAGAGCCCTTCGGCAAGGTCATCAATGCCGAGTACGACCTGCTGCTTGGCAAACGAACCTACGACATCTTCGCTGCTTATTGGCCATACAACCAGGAAGACCCCATCGGGGCGAGATTTCAGCGCATCAACAAATATGTCCTGACCCACTCGAACGAGCCGCTCGGCTGGGAACATAGCCAGAAGCTTTCCGGCGATACTGCCGAGGCGGTGGCCGAGCTCAAGCGCAGCGAGGGTCGCGACCTGCTTATCCAGGGCAGCAGCACTCTTTATGTGCCGCTGCTCGCGGCAGGGCTCATCGACCGGCTGATCATCATGATCTTCCCGGTCGTGCTCGGCGAAGGGAAGCGGATCTTCGACGGATCGCAAACGCCCGAAGGGCTAAAACTGGTCGATAATTTCGTCTCGAACAAGGGCGTCGCGTTTCTGGCTTACGAGCCCGTCGGCGAAGTACCGATCGGCTCGTTCGCGACGACAGAGCCGAGCGAAGCGGAGCTTGATCGCCGGGAGAAGATCGAGGCGGGTGCCTGGTGAGCCTGGAGTTTTTCGGGCACCCGTTCAGCAGCTATACGCAGAAGGTGCTGATCGCCCTCTACGCCGACGGCACTCCCTTCGAGTATCGGATGCTCGACCAGGAGCATCCGGAGAATTTCGAAGAATTGAAGCGGCATTCGCCGTTCGGACTTTTCCCGTTGCTGCTCGACGACGGCCGTCCAGTAATCGAGACGACCTGCATAATCGAACACTGCCAAGCGCATCATCCGGGCCCGAACCGCTGGATTCCGAGCGGCGACTTGGGACGGCACGTGCGCCTGCTGGACCGTTTCTTCGATCTGCATGTGATGAACAACATGCAGGTGCCCGTGTTCGATGCCCTTCGGCCAGACGGCGCGCACGACGAGTACGGCGTCACCCGCGCGCGGGAGAAGCTGCACATCGCCTATGACTGGCTCGAGGCCAATCTGGACGCCGGAACCTGGGCGGCTGGCGAGCAGTTCACTCTGGCGGACTGCGCTGCCGCGCCCTCGCTCTTTTATGCCGATTGGGTGGAGGAGATCGGGCCTGAGAGGCCTAAGCTCAGGGACTATCGCGCCCGGCTGCTCGCCCATCCGGTAGTCGCACGCGCGGTCGACGAGGGCCGTCCATACCGTTCCTTCTTTCCACTCGGGGCGCCCGATCGGGATTAAGCGAAAGCCGGTGCCTTGCGGAGCAGCTGATAGGCCTCGATCACCTCGCCGAGCCGCTTCTCGTCCGAACGGTCGCCGCCATTCTTGTCTGGGTGATAGCGGCGAACGAGCAACGAATAGCGCCGTCGGAGTGAGTGTCGGTCCGCATCCTCGCCGAGTCCGAGCACCGACAGCGCCCGGCGCTCGGCCCTGCCGAAACGTGAAGGCTTGCGGTCGTGAATCTCACCGAAGCGCGTCGCAATAGCGTCGAGCGGATCGGCGAAATCGCTCCATCTAGGCGGCGGGTCGGCGCCGTTTGCAGCAAACTTCTTCCTCGGACGGTCCCAACCCGCCAGCGGCCCTTGCGCCTCCTGGATTTCATCGGGGCTCATTCCATCGAAATAATTGTATTTCGAATTGTGCTCGCGGACATGATCCAAGCACAGAAACCGCCAACTGCCCGGCCCGTCGAAATTGGCCGGCTGAAGCGGAGCCTTATATTCTCCGGGCGCGGTACAGCCGGCAACGGCGCATCGCGCCCTCGCCCCCTCCACCCGGCCATGCAATCTCGACTGTTTGGTCGCCACGCTTCCTCGCTTGCTGAACCCTCCTATATAAGACGCGATGAAAGCCCAAAGAACCGGCCCTGTTGCAAGCGAGATGCTCCGGAGGCTCAACTCGTCGCTCTCGCCGACGCATATCGAGCTCATAGACGATAGCGAGCAGCATCGCGGACACGGCGGCCACAATCCCGCGGGCGAGAGCCACTTCAGCCTGTCGATCGAGAGCATTGCATTCGCGGGCAAGAGCCGCGTCGAGCGTCAGCGAATGGTCTATTCCGCGCTGGGCGAGCTGATGGAAAGCCGAGTCCACGCTCTGTCGATCAAGACAACCGCACCAGGAGAGTAACGATGGTCACGGTCGAAACCGCGTTCGAGCAGGTCATAACTCCCGTCACGCACGATCTTGGCGCGTTCAAAGTCCACCGCAGCCTGCCCGCGCGCGAGCGAACAATGGTCGGGCCTTTCATTTTCGTCGATCAATTCGGTCCGGCGCGCCTCCCGGCAGGCGAGGGTATGGACGTCAGACCGCATCCGCACATCAATCTCGCCACCGTCACCTATTTGTTCGAGGGTGCGATCGAGCATCGCGACAGCATTGGCTCGCATCAGGTGATCGAACCGGGAGCGATCAACCTGATGACCGCCGGCCGCGGCATCGTCCATTCGGAACGCTCACCGCTGGTGCTTCGGCCGGAAGGGCCAAGACTTTACGGAATGCAGACCTGGCTTGCACTTCCCGACGGCGGCGAAGAGGTTGAACCGGCATTTGACCATGTGCCGCCGACCGACTTGCCAACGATCGAGGACGGCGGCGCCCGCGCCCGAGTCCTGATGGGCACGCTGTGGGGCGCGACGGCAACCACGCGGAGCGATTCGCCAACCATCTATGCCGACATCGAACTCGACGGCGCGTCCATCCCCATCGAAGCGGATGCGGACGAGCGCGCGGTAATGCTGGTGGGTGGAGAGGCTAAGCTCGATGGCGAACCGCTGGAACTCTACACCTTGTACGTCCTGAAGCCTGGCCATGAAGCGCGCCTCGCGAGTGAAAGCGTCGCTCGACTCATGCTGATGGGAGGACAGGCCTTTGCCACCCGTCGCTACGTCTTCTGGAACTTCGTCTCATCCTCGCGTGAGCGGATCAACCAGGCGAAGGAAGATTGGAAGGCGCTGCGCTTCGCGCTGGTTCCGGGCGACGATCAGGAGTTCATCCCGCTTCCCGAGGTGCCGAAGACGGTCAGTTATCCGTGAGTGAGGACGGGTGCGTTGGAGCAAGCCACCCCTTCCTTGCCGGGCAAGGCAAGGCTAGTGCGCACGCTCAATGAGCCAAACTCGTTCGCATTCACGTTCGGCAGCACGGCTCGCCGCCGTCCAAGCGCTGTACCAGCACGAGATGGAGGGCACGCCCGTTCCGCGTCTGCTCAAGGAATTCCATGACCACCGGCTCGGCGCCGTCGTCGAAGACGAACATTATCATGATGCCGAACGCGATTTTTTCGACGACATCGTGACCGGCGCCGACGCGCGGCGGGAGGAGATCGACGAGTTGATCGGCGAGCGGCTGGCGGAAGGCTGGACGCTCGAACGGCTCGACCGGCCAATGCGTGCGATCCTTCGCGCCGGCGCCTATGAGCTGATCGCCCGCGCCGACGTCCCGGTCGGATCCGTCATTTCAGAATATGTCGATGTGGCGCATGCATTTTACGACAAGCGGGAGAGCGGCTTCGTGAACGGCCTTCTCGACGCAATCGCCAAGCACGCGCGGCCCACCCGGGCCTGAGTCCATGCGCGAAGCCGACGTCATTGCGCGGCTGCGGCAAATCGCGACCCACCCCGCCGCCCGCGGACTGCTCGACGATGTCGCCGTGCTCGACAATTTGGTGATCACCCATGACAGCATCGCCGAAGACGTGCACTTTTTGCCCTTCGATCCGCCGGCGAGCGTCGGGTGGAAACTCGTTGCGGTAAACCTGTCGGACCTGGCGGCGAAAGGCGCGGTACCGGCTGGTGCGCTGCTGTCGCTGCCGATCTCCGGCGACGGCACTTGGGAGAGCGAGTTCCTGACCGGTGTCGAACATGCTTGCGAGAGTTATGCGCTGCCGTTGATTGGGGGCGACACGATCGCCGTGTCGAACGCCGCGCCGCGCATTTTCGGCCTTACCGCGATAGGCCGTGCCGGTGAGCGCGTGCCTGATCGTGCCGGCGGACAGCCTGGGGATCGTCTCTGGCTGGCGGGCTGGATCGGTGATGCGGCGGCCGGACTTGCCCAATTGCTGAACGATCGCGACGCAACCGGGCCGCTGGTCGACATTTATCGTCGCCCCGTGCCCCTGCTCGCTGCCGGGCAGGAGCTGGCGCCCTACGCACGGGCAATGATGGATGTGTCCGATGGACTTCTGCTCGACGCGAAGCGCATGGCGGAAGCGAGCGGATGCGACATCGAGATCGATCTGGACGCGCTGCCGCTGTCCGAGGCTTTCAGGTCCGCTCGAGGCGCCATTCTGGAGGCGAGGCTATTTGCTGCGACGAGCGGCGACGATTATGCGCTTCTTGCGGCGCTTCCGCCGGGCCTGGACCCGACCTTAACCCTTTCTTTACCATCCGAGCTCAGCTTTGCCTGCGTCGGGACCCTCGCCGGAGCAGGTTCATCCCTTTCACTGCGATCCGGCGGGCGCCCCGTCTCGTTGCCGGAGAAATTGGGATATGAACATCATGGCTATCCCGCTGCGCCAGTGGCTGATCGGTCTTAGCGGACTTTTGTCAGGTGCCGTCGCCGCGCTTCTTCTCCATTAACTCGCGCTTACTTTCCCACTAGTTGCAAGGTTGATCGCCGCCTCATAAAGGGGCGCCTATCTTCACGCCGGCACCCGCTTGCCGGCCCCTTCGGTTTGCCGCGAAAACGGGGAAACAATCATGAATCTGACACTCATCGCGATCGCCTGCGGCGTCATCGCGTTGCTCTACGGCATTTTCACCAGCCGCCAGGTGCTCGCCGCCTCGACCGGCAACCAGCGCATGGTGGAAGTCGCCGAAGCCATCCAGGAAGGCGCCAAGGCCTATCTCGGGCGCCAGTACACCACGATCGGCATCGTCGGCCTCGTGGTCGCCGTCCTTCTCTTCTTCTTGCTCGGACCCCTGCAGGCGATCGGATTTGCCATTGGCGCGCTGCTTTCCGGCTCGGCCGGCTATATCGGAA
>JBKPON010000036.1:0-16099 GCA_046733135.1 Pseudomonadota bacterium
GCGCAAAGATACCTTATGCCGTCCTCATGTTCGTAGAGGCCGTAGAGGACGTCCGGCCCGTAGGCGATGCCCTGGTTGACCGGGATGGTCCACGGTGTCGTCGTCCAGACCACCGCATAGGCGCCGACCAGTTCCGGGATCGGGCTCTCGACGATCTCGAAGGCGACATCGATCTGCGTCGAGACAATGTCCTCATATTCGATTTCGGCCTCGGCCAAGGCGGTCTTGTCGACCGGCGACCACATCACGGGCTTCGCACCCCGATAGAGCTGGCCGGTCTCCGCGAACTTGAACAGCTCGGCGATGATCGTCGCTTCCGACGAATAGTCCATCGTCAGATAGGGATGGTCCCAGTCGCTCAGCACGCCCAGCCGCTTCAGCTGCTCGCGCTGGACGTCGACCCAGTGCTGCGCATAGGCGCGGCACTCGGCGCGGAACTCGCGGACCGGCACCTCGTCCTTATTGAGCTTCTTCTTGCGATATTGCTCCTCGACCTTCCATTCGATCGGAAGGCCGTGGCAATCCCAGCCGGGCACGTAGGGTGCGTCCTTGCCAAGCAGAGTCTGGGTGCGGACCACCATGTCCTTCAACGTCTTGTTCAGCGCATGGCCGATGTGGATGTCGCCGTTGGCGTAGGGTGGGCCGTCGTGGGAGATGAACTTCTCCCGTCCCGAGCGCGCTTTTCGGATCTGCTGGTACAGGCCCTCGGCTTCCCAGCGAGCGAGGATCGCCGGCTCCTTCTGCGGCAGCCCCGCCTTCATCGGAAAGTCGGTGCGCGGCAGGAAGACGGTGGAGCGATAGTCGGTCTTGGTAGGAGTATCGGCGTCGGACATTGCGGGCGGCTCTAGCGGGCGAGTGCAAGATTGCAAACTGACGCAAAGCGTCACCCCGGACTTGATCCGGGGTCTGCCTTTGCGAGATTGAAGGCGGATCCCGGCTCACGGCCGGGATGACGACGATTCCAAGGCCAGCAACCTCCGCGCCGCCGCCTCATCTTCGTTCATATGGGCGACGAGCGCCTCAATTCCATCGAACTTCTTTTCCTCGCGGATGAAGGCGTGAAGGGCGACTTCTATCTTCTGACCATAAAGGTCACCGTCAAAACCGAACAAATGTGCTTCCAGCAGCTCCCGCGGCGGTTCGAACGTCGGTCGTACTCCAAGGCTCGCGACCCCCGGCACCTCCCGCCCGTCATCCAGCGTCACGCGCGTCGCGTAAATGCCGTATTTGGGTCGCTGATAGTCGCCAAGCTCCAGGTTGGCCGTCGGATAGCCGAGCTCTCGGCCCCGGGCGTCCCCTCGCTGGACCACCCCTTCGACCGCATAGTCGCGGGTCAGCATGTGGGTCGCCTTCCCAGTATCGCCGGCGATAAGCGCGTCCCGAATGCGCCCGGAGGAGATACGCTCCCCGTCGAGGACGACTTGCGGCACGGCCTCGGCGGCAATTTTGTGCTCCGCGCTCAAGGTCTTGAGCAGCGCCGCATCGCCCGTTCGCCCCTTGCCGAAACTGAAATCGTCGCCGGTGATCACACCCGCCGCGCCGATCTGCTGCACCAGCACCTCGGAGACGAACCGCTCCGCGTCCATCGACGCGAGCTCGCGATTGAATTCGAACACCAGCATCGCGTCGGCGCCGGCATTGGCGAACAGCCGCTCGCGCTGGTCGAGCGTGGTCAGTCGAAAAGGCGGGAGGTCCGGCTTGAAGAATTTGACGGGGTGGGGGTCGAACGTCGCGACGATTACCGGTCGCCGCTCGTGGAATGCGCGCGCGACCGCTCGGGAGACCACCGCCTGATGGCCAAGATGGAATCCGTCGAAGTTGCCGAGGGCGACGATGCTTCCCTTGAAGGCCTCGGGGATTCCGTCGGCGAGTGTCAGGCGCTGCATTGCCGCGGCCTCTATCGGCGCGGGGGCGCTCCTGCAAATAGCCCCCGCTTCACCTGGCGATATTCGTTCCACGCGAGCGCCATGACGATGAGGTCGAGTAGGCTGAGAATGATCAGTCCTGGGTCGCGGACGTAATAGAAACGGTGGAGCTGGTAGGCGATGAAGAGGCTCAGCACCGCGAAGGTCGCGGGATAGGCCCAGAGTTTCTCGCGCAGCAGCCCGACCACGATGGCGAGGTTCGCCGCCCCATGGGTGAGCAGATAAAAGACGTAATAATGATGCTCATTCGACGTGAAGGTCTTGGTGAACCAATCGTCGTGTCCCACCCGGTAGAGCATCTTGAGGATCGCGTCGGTGCTGAACAATCCCAAGGCAAGGCCGCCGATGATCTCGATGAGCGCATGCAGCCCCTTCAGAGCGACGCTGATCTGAAAGACCCGGTGGATATGCTCCTGCCGCAGTCGATAGGCTTGCCCCAGCTCCATTCATTGCTGGAAATGTAGGATTTCACACATCATGTCGAGCCGCTCGGTACGCGATCGCACGGCAAGTCCCCTTGCGCGCGCGTTGAGCAGCAAACTTAGCAAACTTTCGCGCCTTGACTCGCCGGGGAGCGAATCCTATTTGCACCTCATCCCGATCCACCGGCAGCCCGGCGGCGCATTCGTGCGCGCGTCGGTTTTTCGTTTAGGAACGGGCCTGAGAAGCGACGAGATGGGTGTGGGGCCGCGTGGGAAGTTTCCCTCTGCAACCTCCATGCCTGTGGAGCTGAAGAAGGAAGAAGAATGGCACGTATCGCCGGCGTCAATATCCCTACCAACAAGCGCGTCGAAGTCGCGCTCACCTACATCCACGGAATCGGCCGAACCACGGCCAAGCAGATCATCGCCAAGCTCGGGATAGCGCCGGACAAGCGCGTCCAGGACCTCACCGATCAGGAGGTGCTGCATATCCGCGAGTCGATCGACCGCGAACATCAGGTCGAGGGCGATCTGCGCCGCGAAGTCGCGATGAACATCAAGCGCTTGATGGACCTCGCCAGCTACCGCGGGCTCCGTCATCGTCGGGGGCTCCCGGTCCGCGGCCAGCGCACGCACACCAACGCGCGCACCCGCAAGGGCAAGGCCAGGCCGATCGCGGGCAAGAAGAAGTAAGCCCGCCGCAGCAACATATCAGCCCTTGCGAGAACCCCAGGGCATACCGATTTAGAGGATCGTAGGAATGGCACGCGAACCCCAGCGCATCCGGAGAAGGGAGCGCAAAAACATCACAGCCGGCGTCGCTCACGTGAACGCCAGCTTCAACAACACGATGATCACCATCACCGACGCGCAGGGCAACGCCATCGCGTGGAGCTCGGCGGGGATGATGGGCTTCAAGGGCAGCCGCAAGTCGACTCCCTACGCCGCGCAGGTCGCCGCGGAAGATGCCGGCCGTAAGGCCGCCGACCATGGCGTCCGCACGCTGGAAGTCGAAGTGAAGGGCCCCGGATCGGGCCGCGAAAGCGCGCTTCGTGCGCTTCAGGCGGTCGGCTTTACGATCACCTCTATCCGCGACGTGACCCCGATCCCGCATAACGGGGTCCGCCCCAGCAAGAGGCGCCGCGTCTAACCGCTCCACGGCGGGGCAACCTGCCGGGGACGCAAAACTGAATTGAACCTAGAGGGTTGGCCCACACAAGCGGCCCTCGCACTGCCAAGGGATGAAAATGGCCGTCAACGCAAAGAACTGGCAGGAACTGAAGAAGCCCAACGCGCTCGAGAAGAAGCCCGCCGGCGACAACCGCCGTCGCGCCGTCTTCGTCGCCGAGCCGCTGGAGCGTGG
The DNA here is from genome assembly GCA_046733135.1 of Pseudomonadota bacterium. Lineage (GTDB taxonomy): Bacteria > Pseudomonadota > Alphaproteobacteria > Sphingomonadales > Sphingomonadaceae > Sphingomicrobium. Next base: position 3,711 of record JBKPON010000036.1, read on the forward strand.
CTTCGGGATGACGCTCGGCAATTCGCTTCGCCGGGTGCTCCTCTCCTCGCTCCAGGGGGCTGCCGTCACCTCGATCAAGATCGATGGCGTGCTCCACGAATTCTCGTCATTGACCGGCGTTCGTGAGGACGTCACCGACATCGTCCTCAACGTGAAGCAGATCGCCCTCAAGATGGAAGGCGAGGGGCCCAAGCGGCTGCACCTCAGCGCGACCGGCCCGGCGGAAGTCACCGCCGGCATGATCGCCACCACCGGGGACATCGAGGTCACCAATCCCGACCTCGTGATCTGCCACCTCGACGATGGAGCGACGCTCAACATGGAGCTCACGGCGGATGTCGGCAAAGGCTATCAGCCCGCCGCCGCCAACCGGCCGGCCGATGCGCCGATCGGCCTGATCCCCGTCGATGCACTCTACAGCCCGGTGCGCCAGGTCGCCTACAAGGTCGAGAACACCCGCGTGGGCCAGGAGCTTGACTATGACAAGCTGACGCTGACCATCGAGACTGACGGCACGGTCGCTCCCGAAGACGGACTCGCCTACGCCGCGCGGATCTTGCAGGACCAGCTGCAGCTCTTCGTTCACTTCGACGAGAGTCAGGTGCGCATGGCTCCCTCGCCGATGATCGGCAGCGCCGCGCCGATGGCCGAAACGGTCCAGGCCGACACCAATCAGCTGAACCGCTATCTGCTGAAGAAGGTGGACGAGCTCGAACTGTCGGTGAGGAGCGCCAACTGCCTGAAGAACGACAACATCATCTACATCGGCGACCTCGTGCAGAAGACCGAGGCCGAGATGCTCCGCACCCCGAACTTCGGGCGCAAGAGTCTGAACGAAATCAAGGAAGTGCTCGCCTCGATGGGGCTGCGCCTAGGAATGGACATTCCGGGCTGGCCGCCGGAGAATATCGAGGAGATGGCGAAGAAGCTCGAGCAGGAAATGCTGGGCTGATTGGGTGCCTTTGCTAACCAGCAACAAGGAAGGGCCGCTCCATCGGGGCGGCCCTTTTTTGCAAGCGTTGCCCCGGCGCCACAGAGTGCAGAAAAGCAGTCACCTCGGGAACGCGAACAACTCCGGTGAATTTCAGTTGTGTGGACGACGATCCCATTCGCCGGATGCGCGAACGAGCGCATCAGCTGCGCCGCATGCTCACCCTGGCTCACGACCCTCGGCTAACCGAACCCATGCGAAAAATGGCCGATGAGGTCGAAGCGGACGCGAACAAGTTGGAGCGAAAGCTCAAGCGATCTGGCATCTGACACAGGCACCAAAAAGGCACGCCGAAATAGCAACGGCGGGCCTTGGGAGCAATCAAGACGCAAAACGCGCACCATCACACAATGAGGATGCGAACTGAACAACGCCGGCGACGGTTCAACGTTCCTGAAGGACAGACGGGTTGATCGAAGCACATCTCCGCAGACTGAGAAAGCGGGATACAGTCGACGCTGACGAGGAGCGTGCGATCAGAGGTTTGATTTCCGAAACACGAAGGATCCCCGCCCACAAGACCTTCATTCGGGAAGGCGTGGAGCTGCAACACAGCGTCCTGTTGATTGACGGTTGGCTTGGCCGCGCTTTGGACATGCAAGGGGGTGCCCGCGTCATCACGGCGCTTCATGTGGCCGGAGATTTTGCCGACCTTCACGGCTTCACATTGAAGCATCTCGACCACGACGTCGTCGCCCTCACGGACTGCATCGTCGCACTTGCGCCGCACGATCGATTGAGGAAGCTCACGATCGAGTTTCCTCATCTCGCGCGGATCTACTGGTTCAGCACGAACGTGGACGCGGCGATCCACCGGCAGTGGACGGTTTCTCTTGGACGGCGGAATGCCATTTCAAGAATGGCGCACTTGTTTTGCGAGCTCTTTCTTCGACTTGAAGTCGCCGGAGAAACGAGTGGAATGAGTTATGATTTTCCGCTGACCCAGGAGCAGCTCGCCAGCTGCCTTGGGTTGACGCAAGTGCATGTCAATCGAACGCTGCAAGCTCTACGACGGCAGGGATTGATCGAGCTTCAGAACAAGCGGCTGACAATTCTCAACCGGTCCGAACTTGAAAAAATTGGCGAATTTGACCCCTCCTACCTCTATCTCGATCGCCGAGCCGAGTAGACCGAGGCAATAAGGGCAAAGCGCGGAAGCGCTAACCCAGATCATACCCTTGTGGCGGGGTTGGCCCCTAATCAGCTTCACGACGCGAGGACTTACGTCAGCGCTGCGATGACTGAGGGCATTCGTCGTGCTCCCGCTGTGATTAGGAGTCGGTTGATGGACGACAATGATCTTGCCTACTATAAGAAACGCGCAGCAACCGAGCGGGCATTGGCCGCGGCATCCGAAAACAAGGATGTCGCCGCGATCCACGAAGAACTTGCGCGCCAATATGAGGCTTTGGCGGAGCGGGCTGATCTACGTCCGACCTTGCGAATAGTAGTGCCGACGGATCATTCGGCGGGAGTACGCACGGGAGTATTACATGAGAAATCCGCCGCCGCGAGACTCGGTTCTCGAGACGCTTTTGGAGGAGCGCGACCACCTAAGGATTCAAATCAACCTTTTTGAGCATAGCCCGCAACCCGACGCCGCTCAGTTGGAAAGCATGCGTCGGGAACTCGAAGAGATCGAGCGCCGCATCTCCCGCCACCAATGTGGTCATTAGTCAGACTCGCTGGGCCGTCCTTGACGCCGACACGCTGAGCGGCGGCTTTCGCAAAATCAAAGATGATGTGTGCAGAATGCCAGCAAGAGGATGATCGGCACCGGCACGCCAATTAGCCAGAGCAATGCGGAACGCATGACAGCCTCCATTGATGACCGGGGCACAATCGACCGCGCGGCGGGAAGTTCCTGCTCTCAATCGGTGCAGCGGCTCGCCCCTTCGGAGCGGGCAATCATGCGGAACTGGAAGCGCCGGAACGAACGCTCCTTCTCCGCGCCACGTTGAGCGAAGTTGAAGCCGGCCTCATTCCTCACGGCTTCATTAGGATCAGCCGTTCGATCATCGTTCCCAAACGGCGGATCGACGCGATGGGGACACGGGCGGGGCGCCGGGTGGTGAGGCTGACGGATGGCTCCGAGCACCGTGTCGGAAGCACGTTTTCCGCGCCGCTGAGGTAGGCTGGAGTCGGAGCTTTCTAAAGTCCTTGCACGAGGGCCAAAAGCACACGGTTAACGGCCAGACGTTGGCTGGTATGGACGGGCCGCGAGTTCGCCGACAACGATGGCTGGATTAACGCCCAAACCGGCAGCATCTTCCGCTACTTAGGAGTCGGACGAGCAGGTCTCGGGGGTTCAAGCGATGGTGAGCACGGTGCGGTCGCGGCCGAACCATTATGAAACGCTGGGACTGACACCTGCGGCTAGCAACGCGGAAATCCTCCAGGCGTTCGCCCGGGAGATGAGCATGTTTCGCGCGCGGCCGATGGCGGCCGTCGCTCAAATTAGCGTTGCCTATGAGACACTGCGCAATCCCGACAAGCGACGCGCCTACGATGCTTCGCTTGCAGTCAAGTCCGAGGCGGAGCCGCTGAGTCCGCCGGTCCGGCCAATGGGACAGGGCCAAGCGCGATCCTTCGGCCCGCCGCCAGCGGGCGCTGTGACAGGATCCACCGTCCATGCATTGAAGCGACCTCCCCCACCGGCGACGAAGCCGCAAGCCTCGAACGAAGCACTTCCCGAGGGTAGGCTTGGGTCGTTTATCGCCGAATCGCTGCGCGAGCCGGCACATTCTGAGGAGGCTCCATCAGACCCGAAACCAGAGTTTCGGCCCCAGGCCATCCCGGGCGTCGAGACGCACCTCGCCGACCAGCTCGCCTCGCGCCAGTCGACAGCTTATGCTCGCGACCATTCGGCCGCTTGGAAACGGCCGGCTCTGGCGGCAGGCGCGTTGTTGCTGGTTGTCGGGCTGGCCGGCGCGCTGTTGGGTTGGCGGGACGCTGGATCCCCGCAGCAGGCGGAGCCGGACATGTCCATTGCCCTTCCCGCAGCGACGCCGGCGCAAGATATCGCGGCTCTGGCGGCTCCCCCGCCGGCGGCGGCTCCCGCACAGATTGCGAGCGTGCCGGAGACGCGGCCCGGGCAACCTGCCGCAGACACTCGAGCCCAAAGCATTCCGGCAACGCCGCAGGTCGCGATGCCAGAAGAACATGAAGCCGCGGCCGACCAGCTTGCTGAAGCTCAACCAACGCAACAGGCTGCGGAGCAGCCCGTCACGGACGCTCCAGTGACCGCGTCGGCAGCCACTCTGCCGCTGTCGAATGCGGTAATCGCACGAACGATCGGCCGGGTTGGCTTTGGCTGTGGACAGGTGGCGTCGACCGAAGCTGTCGAGGGCGAGGCGGGCGTGTTCAAGGTGACCTGCACGTCGGGCCAGTCCTACCGCGCCGCGCCCGTGCGCGGCCGTTATCACTTCCGCCGCTGGGGCCGTCAGTAGACGGGTCGTCAGTCGGCCGCTGGTGGCCCCTGGCGACTGTTCTTTAGCGCCGCGATACGGGCATAGTGATGTGCGAGTTCCAGATTCATCTCATGCGCCTCGCGTGACGGCGCATGGTTCGCGGCGGCCACGTGCTGCTGGCTAAGCCTGGCGAAATCTTGGGGAGAATGGAGCATGCGGGAGGGCTGTCACAATCCTTGCCCGACCGAAACCGGGCGGATTCCAGTGCCCCGGAATGACACCATCTCGCGGCTCCACGCAGTTAATGCTAATCCATAGTCGGCAGAGCAACAGCAGGGGGAATTGCTATGCGCGTCCGACAACTCGCCTCTTGTGGCAGCGTTTCACTCGCCTTGTTGTTGGGGAGCTGTGGGACTCCGCCGCCGGTGCGGAGCATGGCCTGCCACGCGGCGGGAGCGCCGGAAATCGTCGAGGTGCCCGAGGGCAAGAGAGCGATGACGCTCACGGTTCTCACCTACAATGTCGAGGGGCTCGGCTTCCCGGCGAGGAGCGGACGCGCTCGGGAGCTGAGGCAGATCGGCGAGCGTTTGTCGGCGATGCGGACGGCCGGCACGGGCCCCGATATCGTGCTGTTCCAGGAGATGTTCAGTGGTGCCGCGAAGAACGCCGTGATGAGCACCGGCTATCCGGCGATCACCCCAGGACCGCGGCGTACGACGCAGCCCTTCGAATCGACGCGCGAGAAGCTGCCGGGCAAGTCGAGCATCAAGCGCGGTGAAGTCGGCATAAAATTCCAGGGAAGTGGCCTGGCGATCGCCTCGCGCTTTCCGATCATGACCACGGACGTCCGCGCCTTTGGCGCGAGGTCGTGCGCCGGGCTCGACTGTCTGGCGAACAAGGGGATCATGCTGGCGCGCATCTATGTTCCGGGCCTTCCGACGCCGATCGACGTCTATGACACGCACATGAATTCTCGGGGCGCATCGAAGGCGCCGGCGCCGCGCAACCTCGCGGCGCATGACCGCCAGGCGCTTGAGGCGTCCGAGTTCATCGACAATACGCATGACGACAATTTTCCAGTGATCTTCGGCGGCGACTTCAACATGCGCCGTTCGGAACCGCGCTGGGCGAACTTCACGCGGTATCAGTCGATGACTCTCGTGCACCACTTCTGCTCAGAGAAAACCTCAGGCTGCGACGTGCGTATGTCGTGGGACGGCGACGAGCCGTGGATGGACACGCAGGACCTGCAGTTCTTCTGGCCGGGCACCGCCGTTTCCGTTCGGCCAATCCGGGTTGAAGCTGTGTTCGATGGCAACCCGGACAGTCCCAAATTGTCGGACCACGACGGGTTCATGGTGACCTATCGGCTAGAGTGGCCGGCAAGCGCCGGGGGTCAGCAACCGGAGTGCTAGAGCAAATCAGCCGTCAGTCGTCTCGGATTTCACCGTGACCTTGATCGGGTCTTTCCAATTGCTCTGATCGTCGTAGCTTTGCAGTGCCTGGCCCCCCGCGACGGGAAACTGAAGCCAAATATATTTGCCGTCTTCGAGCATCTTGCCGACAATGGTGACGCCGTCATTGGATTCTTCACTGTAGCGATAGGTGTTGCCGTCGCCGTCGGTCCAGACCCACATACCGCTGGCCCACTCGAGCGTGCCGCCGTCGCCCGTCGTATAGGAATTGCGTGCTTTTTGCTGTGACGAGTCAGCGGCCGGTCGTGGCGCGGAAGCGTCCGTATCGCCAACCTGATCATCGGCAGGCGCCGCCTCCTCTGTCGGTTGCTTGTGCTTGGAAATGAACTTGTCATAGGCGGTGTAGAGTCCGCCGAGAGCAACGACGACGGCCGTCGCTCCGCCGATCACGCCGGTCATGCTCTTGAAGATCTTGGGAGGGCCGTCCTCCGACTCTTCAGGCTGTTCGTCCGCCATCATTGCCCCCGATGCCACCCGTCCGAGCACAACTATGCCACGGAAGGGCCCGTTCCGCATAATTTTCGCATATCGCCATTCGTTGCATAAAAGTTGCATCCGCGTGCTCGCCGGCGCAGATTCGTCCATGGGGGAGGCCAATGGCCAAACTGTTCGTGAGCTACGCGCGCGATGATGAGGCGGCGGCCGCAAAGGTCGTCCACGCGCTCGAGCGACTCGGACACGACGTTTGGTGGGACGGCCTGATCGAGGGCGGCACCCGTTATTCGAAATTGATCAGCGAAGCGCTTGAGTCGTCCGATGCGGTCGTCGTGTTGTGGTCTCAGCAATCGGTCGAATCTGATTGGGTGCGCGACGAGGCTGCGCACGGACGCGACCGCCACCGGCTCGTGCCGTTGTCGCTCGACGGAACGCGCGCGCCGCTCGGCTTCCGCCAGATTCAAAGGGTCGATATCTCGCGCTGGCACGGTCGCGTCGACGCGCCGCAGTTCAAAGCGGTCGAGCGGGCCATCGCGACGGCTCTCGGCCAGGAACCGGTCGGGCGTGCACCGGTGCGAAAAGAATGGGTAACGCGCCGGCAGGCCATGGCTGGCGGGACGGCGGTCGCAGTGGCCGGCGGCGGGGCATTGTTTGCCTGGCAAACGGGCCTGATCGGGGCCGGTAAGGCCCAGGCCCGAAGCATCGCCGTCCTGCCGTTCAAGAACCTCAGCGGGGATCCGAGCCAGGCTTATCTCGCAGATGGACTGACCGACGAAATTCGCTCGGCGCTGGGACGCAACGGCGGCCTTCTGGTGCTGGCGGCGACCTCTTCCAACCTGGTCAAGGGCATGACGGGCGACGCCAAGACGATCGCGAGCAAACTCGGGGTCGCCTATTTGCTCGAAGGCTCGGTGCAACGTGTGGGCGACGTCGTTGGAGTCGCGACGGACCTCACTAACGGGCGGACCGGGTTCAGCGAATGGTCGCAAAGTGTTGAGAGTCCGCTGGGGAACATTTTCGCGTTCGAGGATCAGATCGCGCGCACCGTCTCGAACGCCATGTCGGTGCGGATGGCGACCGCGGCACCGCCACCGGGCGGAACACGCAATGTTCAGGCCTATGAAGCCTATTTGCGCGGCCGGGCGCTCTACAATCAGGCGAAAGGCGAGGATTCCGACCGGCAGGCGAAAGCCAATTTTGAACTGGCCATCGCCACGGACCCGAATTTCGCCCTGGCGCATGCGGCGCTTTCGCGCGTGCTATCGTCAATCGCCGCCAGCGAAGCCAGCGCGAGCGAGCTCAGGTCGCTTTACGCCGGAGCGATCGCCGAGGCGCGCCGGGCAGTCGAGCTAGCGCCAACCCTGCCCGAAGGACAGCTCGCGCTGGGCTATGCCCTTTTCACGGGAGAGCTCGACGTCCGCGGCGCTCGAGCATCCTACGACGCCGCCTATCGTTACGGTCGCGGTAACGCCGACATCGTGCTGCTCTACGCCCTATACGCGGTGCGCGCGCGTCGCTTCGCCGAGGCGCGATCGGCAATCGAGCGTGCGCTGGCGCTGGACCCGTTCAATCCCCGTACATGGCGCGCTGCGGGGTCGATCGATCTCGCGTCCGGTCGCCCCAAGCAAGCCATCGCCCGCTACGACAAGGCGCTGGCCCTCAATCCCTCGATCTCCAACGCACAGGCGCTGAAGGGCTATGCGTTGATCCAGCTGAAGCGCTGGCCGGAGGCGAAGAAGGCCTTAGACCAGGAGCCCAGCGCTATGTTTCGGCTGACGGGACTTGCGATCCTGGGTCAGAAGACCTCGGACAAGGGGCTCGCGGAAAAGAGCTATGGCCAGCTCGTCGCCGATCTCGGCGATGCAGCGCTCTATCAACAGGCGCAGGTGTTGGCGCAATGGGGTCGGACCGACGACGCGCTCGATCGATTGGAGCGCGCTCGGGCGGTAGGCGACTCAGGTCTGATCGCTCTCGCTACAGATCCGTTCATGGCGCCGCTGACGAAGGCGCCGCGCTATCGGGCATTGGTGCGGACGATCGGCTTTGCATGAGCCGGGCTATCCAAGGCACTCGATTCATGCGATTTTCGCGTTCCCCAGCAGCTAAGGAGACCGAACATGGTGACCGAATTGACCGGGCTGGGACCCGAAGACGAAGAATTTGAACAAGATGAGGAGGATCGCGGCAATCCGGACGACCGCGGCAATCCCGACGATCGGGGCAACCCGGACGACCGCGGGAACCCGGACGACCGGGGCAACCCGGACGATCGTTAACGCATCTCGCTGACGGAGGGATCGGCCGCCATTGCGCGGTCGATCCAGTCACGGAAATGATCGTGATCGATGCGCATATAAATGCCGGCGCTATTCTCGCGATAGCAGCCCTTGCCCCAGCTCACGACCCCGACAAGCTCAGGCTGGTCAGTGTCTAAGACCAGCGGCCCGCCGCTGTCGCCGGTGCAGGTGTCGGCGACGTCATCGGGCGCACGGCCCGTTGCGCATAGCTGATAGTCTTGAATCTTGCCGGCATATTGGGGGAATTGGGCGCAATCGGCGGTGACTAGGTCGACCGAAGTCAATTCCGCCTGAAATCCCTTGTCCTTGCCAGCTTCCAATTGCCCCCAGCCGGATGCGAAAACCTCGGCTCCGGGCTCGAGCGGCGGGCCATCGTACAGCGCGATCGGCTCGATCGGACCGGCATTTTCCTCGTGAGTCTGATCGTCGGCTACGAAATGGACGAGCGCAATGTCGTAGAGGTGCCTCGCATCATCGAAGTCCGCGTGCCGGACCATCCGGTCGATTAGATACGTCGCGCCTTCATCATTATCGATATAGTCTGCGCCGAGGCGGACGCGATGTTGGTTTTTGATCCGCTCCTGGTTGATGCAGTGCGCGGCCGTGAGCACCCAATGTGGTGCAATCAGCGATCCGCCGCACTTGTGGGCGAGATCCCAACCTTGGCGATTTTCGAGCTGTTCTTCGCTCCAGCCCTGGAAGGTCGAATAGATTTGCGCCTGCCACGGCAACGCGCCGCGGGTGTCCTCCTGCTCAGCGGGTTGTTGCTCCTGCTCCTGCTGCTCATCCGCTTGCTGAGCGGCGGGTATGGGTTGCGCGCCAAGTGCCAAGCCTAGCGCCAGAATCACCGTCGGTAGCCGCATGGTTGAGCCCTCCCAAAGCATCTTATGCCACGGGCTCTCGGTTTCGCTCAATTCTTGGCTTGAGGCCCCGGCCTAGCTGTCCTTGCGGTCGTCCGAAGAACGGCGATCGCTCTTCCGCCGGTCGTTGCGCCGACGCTCGCTTTGCCGGCGGTCGCCGGTGAGCCCGGTGGGCTGATCCACCTTGCGGCGGTCCCCTTTTCGACGCTCTCCGCGACGACGGTCACCGGTTCGCGCCCCCTCACGTGCGCCGAGCTGGCCAGCCTCGATCACAACCTCGTCTGCGTCTGGATGCGTGTTGCGCAGACGCTCCCCCGCTGCGGTGGCGATCAGGCTGAGGTGCGTCCGAACGAACTCGCGACGATCTTCGTCGGACATTTCGGCGGCGCGGTCAGGCGTTAGCTGAAGGAACGCTTCGATCGCCTGTCGCGAAACGGCGATGCCGCGCAATTTGCCCTCGATCCACATCTCGACAAGCGTGAGTTCGCCGCTGCTTCTTACCGAATCATTTTCCATCGCACACGATTCTAGCAGCTGACTTGAGCGGCGCGAGTCGCGGCGTGATCAAACGTCGTGGCTGCCCAGATGCGTGCGGTCGCGAATCGGCTTTTCGCCGAGCGTGCTTTCAATCCCGCTAGAGATCAGGTCGCCCGCCCAGATTGCGGCGCCGATCAGCAGGATAGCGCCAATGAGCTGCAATGCATCAAACATGCCGCACCTCCCGATTCGCCGTTAACTCCAATTGCTTAAACAAGGAGTTAACGGAGTCAACCGGCGCTTAGGAGGCAATGTCCCGCCACGGGTCGGCGCTAGAAGGCAGGATGTCTCGCGTCCTTGCGATAAATGATCAGCTCGGGATTCAACCGCTCGATGATCTCGGAACGAATCTGCTTGCCGCTAAGATAGGCGTCCGCTTGAAAATAACCCTCGCGGCTGAGCTTGCGCTTCACCTCGGCGACCGAACCCGATTGTGCGGCCAATTCGAAGGCCCGTTCTATGATGTTCATCTGCATTTCGAATGTCCCGCTTGCCAAAGGAGCGACCATGCGGGCAGTTCGTTCCATCGCTTGATCCAGGTTAGCCCACGCCACCGAAATCGTTTCGGCCTCGAAAGAGTGCTATATGCGACTCTCCCGCGGGGGGCCGCGATGCCAGAATATCGATTATATTGCTTGGACGGAGCCAACCGGATCACGCGCGCCGAACAAATCGTCGCCCCGAACGATGAGCAGGCGATCGAGGCCGCCCGGATGATGGAACTGCCGGTCAAATGCGAACTTTGGCAGCGCGACCGGTTGGTTGCGCGGATCGGCGCCTTGGCCGGCCGGGGCTGAGGTCCAACCGCACGGCTCCTGCTGTCGGCCGCGTACCGAGCCTGGGATTGTGCTATAGCGCGGCTGCGGGAGGGGCACATATGCGCGAGCGCTTCGAGCGGCACCGCCAACCCTGGCGGGCGGACGAACTTCACAAGCTGCGGACATTGGCGGGGAAAGGTATGGCGTTAAAAGCTATCGCTAAGGCGCTGACCCGAAGCGAGGAGTCGATCAAGCAACGTGCCAAGGAAGATGGCTTGAGGATCGCGAAACTGCGATAACTTTTTGCGCCGGGCTAGTGCGCGTCCAGCCGCTTCAGAAAATTTGTTCGATCACCTTCGTCGGGAATTAGTGCGGCCAGCTGGTCGTGCAAATCCTTCAGCGAAGCGGACGTCTGACTTATCCTTTTGCTAAGCAGCGGAGCGATGGGTCCGAGATAGGTCGTTAGTACCGCCGCGGCCCGTTCGACATCCTCCCGGGCAATCGCCGATTCTTCTGCAGGGGCGGCGGGATCGGCCGTCTGCCTTGGAGCGGCGGCGGCGGAAGGAGACTCCGGCCGCGCCGATGTGTGTGTCACAAAGCGCGCACGGTCCGCGTCATTGTCGAGGTGCAACGCTAAGAGGCTGTAGAGCTCCTTGGCTGATGAGGCGCGCGAAGCGGCCTTGTCGACGAGGATTCCAGCAATTGGTCCGACAATGCTGGTGAGCTCCCTTTTGGCTCGGGTGACCACCTCCGGATCGAGCGACTTCGCGCGGGCCGCGGCCGCTCGGGACGGGGCGCTGGACTGCCCGGTCCCACGCTCGATCTCGGCCAAGCATTGCTGCAGCGCGCGGTCGTAACTGGCGGTCGCATCGATCATGTGCATCCGGGTGATGCGCAGCGGGGGCGTGCAGCGTTCGATCATCACCGGAAGGACGGGTTTGCCACTGTCGATCGCGAAGCTGATCTCGTCGGCAACATTGTCCGACGCAGCCGATCGGGGTGACAGGATCACCACCATGCCCCCGCACTCACGAACCGCCCTCTCAATGGCACGGTCCCAGTGCTCGCTTGGCCGGATGTCGAGCTGATCCACCCAAATGGCGACACCGTGAGCTCGCAGGTCCTTTGCAAACCGAAGAGCGAACCGCTCGTCGGCGCGCGAGTAGCTCAGGAAAAAGCCTCCAGCGACAATGGCGCTCTCCGTCGCCACGTTTTCAATCTTCTCCAAGCAGGTGGAACGCCTCGACCAGGCTGCGGTGCATCCGGTTGAACGAGGCCGACAGGCGGCCGATCTGGTCACGGCCGCCGTAGTGATATTCGGGGGTATTGATGTCGCCCATGCTGACCTCCTCGGCATTTTTCGCGATGCCCTCGATCGGCCGGATCACCACGAAGTGGAGCAGCAGGTTGATCGAGACGAACAGCAGCACGAGGAAGCAGACGAAAGGTATCACGAACAGCTTGCGGATATGCTCGGCGCGGAGCGACGAGGCGGACATCGGCACCGATACGATTTGGGCGCCGATAATCTCGTTCGGCTTCCAGCCAAAGCCGTTTTGATCGCCGTACAGGGCAACCATCGAAGCTGGTGCGTTCGCTGCGGTATCATGACACTCCAGGCAGGCC
>JBKPON010000037.1:0-7701 GCA_046733135.1 Pseudomonadota bacterium
GACCAGAAGCCGGCGAAACCGATCCCCGCCACTCCGACGCCGGTGATCGCCAATGTGCCGATCACCATCACCCAGAAGGTGATTGGGATCTCCTTCCTCAGCCCGCCGTAGTAACGCATATCCTGTTCGTGGTGCATCGAGTGGATCACGCTGCCCGCGCCGAGGAACAGCAAGGCCTTGAAGAAGGCGTGGGTGAACAAATGGAACATCGCCGCGCCGTAAGCGCCGACGCCGGCGGCGAAGAACATGTAGCCGAGTTGCGAACAGGTCGAATAAGCGATGACGCGCTTGATGTCGTTCTGCGCCGTGCCGATGGTGGCCGCGAAGAAGCAAGTTGCCGCCCCGACATAGGTTACGACGTGCATCGCCGTCGTCGACGTCTCGAACATCGGCGATAGGCGGCAGACCATGAACACGCCGGCGGTCACCATGGTCGCGGCGTGGATCAAGGCGCTGACCGGCGTCGGACCCTCCATCGCGTCCGGAAGCCAGGTGTGGAGCCCAATCTGGGCCGACTTGCCCATCGCTCCGATGAACAGGAGGATGCACAGCAGGGTCATCGTATCGACCCGCATTCCGGCAAAGCCGATGGTCGATCCGGCCATTCCCGGGGCCGCGGCGAGGATCGCCGGGATCGAGACCGTGCCGAACACCAGGAAGGTGCCGAAAATGCCGAGGCTGAAGCCGAAGTCGCCGACGCGGTTGACGACGAAGGCCTTCAGGGCCGCCGCATTGGCCGAAGGCTTGTGGTACCAGAAGCCGATCAGCAGGTAGGAAGCGAGGCCGACCCCTTCCCAGCCGAAGAACATCTGGACCAGACTGTCGGCCGTCACCAGCATCAGCATCGCGAAGCTGAACAGCGACAGATAAGCGAAGAAACGCGGCTGGCTCGGATCCTCCTCCATATACCCCCAGCTATAGAGGTGGACGAGCGAGGAGACGGTGGTGACGACGACCAGCATCACCGCGGTCAAGGCGTCGAGCCGGAGGGCCCAATCCACCGTCAGAGTCCCCGACCGGATCCACTCCGTGACCGGGACAACCATGGGCTGCGCGTCGCCGGCGATATATTGAAAGAAGATCGGCCAGCTGAGGAAGGCGCCGATGAACAAGGCGCCGGTGGTCACGACCTTGGGGGCGGTCTTGCCGATCCACCGGCCGAACAATCCGGCGACGATCGCGGCGATAAGCGGCAGGAAGACGATCAGGACCAATGGATGCATCATACGGCCCGTAGCCCGGCGACGGCCGGGATCCAGAATCTTTGTTTGGACTGGGTTCCGGCCTTCGCCGGAACACGCGGTTCGCCCACCCTCATCCCCTCATCCGGTTGACGTCGTCCACCGCGATGGAGCCGCGACGGCGGAAGAAGATGACGAGGATGGCAAGGCCGATCGCAGCTTCGGCCGCGGCGACGGTCAGAACGAACATCGCCAGCACCTGGCCGGTGAGATCGCCGAGATAGGCCGAGAAAGCCACCAGGTTGATGTTCACCGCCAGCAGGATCAGCTCGATCGCCATCAGCATCAGGATCACGTTGCGGCGATTGAGGAAGATGCCCAGCACGCCGATCGTGAAGAGGATCGCGGCGACGGTCAAATAATGGGCAAGGCCGATCACAGCTTCACCCCCTCACCTACTTCAGGATGGGCGATGGTCACTGCGTCCCGCGGGCGGCGGCGGAGTTGGCGCGATGCCCTTGGCGTGCGTGCGTCCCCGCGGCTGCGATGAGTGAGCACGATTGCCCCCACCATCGCCACCAGCAGGATCAGGCCCGCAATTTCGAACGGAAAAAGATAGCGGCTGTACAGCAGTTGCCCGAGGGCCACGATGTTCGGAGTAGAGCTCGCCGGAATGGCGCGGCCGCTGAGCGTCGGCCCCGCCCTCCATGCGCTCACCGCAACGACGATCTCCGCGAGCAGAACCAACGCGATGAGGATGCCGAACGGCAGATTTCTCGTGAATCCCGTCCTCAGCACCGCAAAATCGATGTCGAGCATCATCACAACGAACAGGAACAGCACCGCGACGGCGCCGACGTAGACGATGACCACCAGCATCGCGATGAACTCGGCGCCCAACAGCAGCATCAGGCCCGCCGAATTGAAGAAAGCAAGAATCAGCCACAGCACGCTGTGCACCGGATTGCGCGCGAAAATGACCGCGATCGCGCTGGCGATCGTGAGCGTCGCGAAGAGGTAAAAGGCGATGGAAGCGATCAAGCGGGGGACCCTGTTGCGGCGCGCTTATCGGTACGGCGCATCGGCGGCAAGATTGGCGGCGATCGCCTGTTCCCACTTGTCGCCGTTCGCGAGCAGTTTCGCCTTGTCGTAGAGCAATTCCTCGCGGGTTTCGGTGGCGAATTCGAGGTTTGGCCCCTCCACGATCGCATCGACCGGGCAGGCCTCCTGGCAGAGGCCGCAGTAGATGCATTTGACCATATCGATGTCGTACCGCGTGGTTCGGCGACTGCCGTCCTCGCGGGGTTCAGCCTCGATGGTGATGGCAAGCGCCGGGCAGATCGCCTCGCAAAGCTTGCAGGCAATGCAGCGTTCCTCCCCATTTGGATAGCGGCGCAGCGCATGCTCGCCGCGGAAGCGCGGCGACGTGACGTTCTTTTGATAAGGGTAGTTGATCGTCGCCTTGGGCTTGAAGAAATAGCGCAAGGTCAGCGCGTGCGCTTTCACGAACTCCCAGAGGGTGAAGGATTTGACCCAGTGGATCATGGCACGCCTCCATAACGGGTCAGCATCAGCCACCCGGACACGACGGCGACAAAAACCAGGCTGAGCGGTAGGAAGATCTTCCAGCCCAGCCGCATCAGCTGGTCGTAGCGGTAGCGCGGCACCGTCGCCTTCACCCAGCCGAAGCAGAAGAAGAAGAAGCACATCTTGGCGAACAGCCAGATGATTCCCGGGATCCAGTAGAGCGGCGCCCAATCGACCGGCGGCAGCCATCCGCCCCAGAACAGGATGGCGTTGAGCGCGCACATCAGGATCACATTGGCATATTCACCGAGCCAGAAGAGCGCGAAGCTCATCGACGAATATTCGGTCTGGTGCCCGGCGACGAGCTCGCTCTCCGCTTCGACCAGGTCGAAGGGTGTGCGAAAAGTCTCAGCCATCGAGCTGATGAAAAACACGACCCACATCGGAAACAGCAGCGGATTGAACCCGAAGCCGTTGAAAAACCCGAGAATGTTCGCCTTCTGCGCGAGTACGACCTGGCTGAGGTTGAAGGTTCCGGCGTAGAGCACGACCGTGATCAGAACGAAGCCGATCGACACTTCGTAGCTCACCATCTGGGCGGCGGCGCGCAGGGCCGAGAAGAAGGGATATTTCGAGTTGGACGCCCAGCCGGCGACGATGACCCCGTAAACGCCAAGGGAGCTTGCCGCGAGGACATAAAGCAGACCCACATTGACGTCAGCGAGCACGACGCCCGGAGCGAAGGGAACCACCGCCCAGACGATCAGTGCCACCGTGAAAGTGACAATGGGCGCGACCAGGAACAGGCCCTTGTTCGCACTGGTGGGGACGATGGTCTCCTTGAGGAAGACCTTCAGCCCGTCGGCGAAACTCTGCAGCAGCCCCCACGGCCCGACAACGTTCGGCCCGCGGCGGAGCGCGATCGCCGCCCAGATCTTGCGCTCGGCATAAATCACCATGGCCACCGCCAGCATCAGTGGCAGGGCGATCACGAGGATTCCGATGATCGTGGCGATGAACCACGACCATTCATAGGTCAGGCCCCAATGTTGGAAGGTCGCGGTCATGCGATCAGTCCGGCAGTCTTGGTATGGAGTGGACGAACGCCCACGAACCGATCACCGCCAAGAGGATGAACACTGCGCACCCCGCGATCGGAACCCAACGCGGTTCTTTGCCGCTGACTCCCGCAAACCTGTCGAGGAATGACAAGAATGCGACGGTTGCGCCCGTGGCAGCCAGGAACAGGATCGTCCCCATACCTCACTCCGCCGCCTCCTTGTGGAAGATGCCCAGGACCAACTCTTCCGAGCAACGGCGCATCGTCGGACTGTTGCGGCAGATGGCGTTGGTAAGGAAGAAGTCCGTAATCGGATAGCGGATCGGCCCATCCGCCTTGGTATCAAGCTTCGGCGGAGCCCAAGGAAAATCGATCAGGCCCTCGCGGCCGAGCTCCGGATATTCGGCGATCATCGCCTCGCGCAGCTGGGCGAAACTGTCGAACGGCAGCTTCTTGCCCGCAAGTTCCGACACCGCACGCAGGATCGACCAATCTTCACGCGCCTCACCCGGAGCGAACAGCGCGCGCTCGGCACGCTGCACCCGGCCTTCGGTGTTGACGTAGGTGCCGTGCTTTTCGGCATAAGCCGCACCCGGCAGCACCAGGTCGGCCTGCTTGGCGCCATTGTCGCCGTGGTGCCCGATGTAAACCTTGAACGCCCCATTGAGACGGTCCGCCGCCATTTCGTCCGCGCCGAGGAGCAGCGCCAGCTCAGGTTTGGCCGCTTCGATATCCACGATTCCGCCCGGTTGCGCATAGCCGAGGATCAGCGATGCCATCCGGGAGGCGGAGGTGTGAACGACGTTGAAGCCGTTCCAGCCATCCTTGATCAAGCCGAGTGGCTGAGCCAGCGCCAGCGCCGCCCCAAGCCCGCCCGCAGCGAGCGCACCGGGGCCGACGATCACCGCCGGTCGCTCCGCATCCGCGAATGCGTCGACGACATGCTGGGGAAGTTCCCCGAGGAGCTTGAGGTCGTCGCCAAGCCACTCGACCTCCATGTCGAGGTCGAACCTTGGGCCGATCGCGAACGCCTTGCCGCCCTTGCGGAGGACCTTGCGCACCCGCGTTGCGATCAGCGGCGCTTCCCAGCGAATGTTGGAACCGACGAGAAGCACCACATCCGCGGTCTCAATCCCGGATATGGTGGAGTTGAAGGCAACCGCGGCGAGGCTCGACGTGTCGTAGGTCATGCCGGTCTGCCGACTTTCGAACAGGCTCGAGCCCCGCGCTTCGAGCAGCTTCTTCGCCGCGTACATCGTCTCGGCGTCGAGCAGGTCGCCGGCGATCGCCGCGACCTTCGCGCCTGCTTTCTTCAGACGCTTGGCGAAAATCTGCAGCGCCTCTTGCCAGCTCGCCTCACGGAGTTTCCCCTTCTCCCGCACCCACGGTCGATCCAGCCGGTTCCGGACGAGCGCATCGACATGATGCCGTGTCTTGTCGTGAATCCATTCCTCGTTCACATCCTCGTTGATTCGCGGAAGCACGCGCATCACCTGGCGCTGGCGCACGTCGAGGCGGATGTTCGATCCGACCCCGTCCATCACGTCGATGCCGGCGACCCGGCGCAACTCCCACGGCCGCATCTCGAAAATCTGGGGCTTCTGAAGTAATGCGCCGACCGGGCAAACGTCCGCGAGATTGCCTGCAAGCTCACCCGAAACCGTCCGTTCGAGATAGGTTGTGATCTGGCTGTCCTCGCCGCGGTAGAGCATGCCGATCTCATTGATGCCCGCGACTTCCGAGGAAAATCGGATACAACGCGTGCACTGGATACAGCGGTTCATCGAGGTCTTGATGATCGGCCCGAAATATTTGTCGTCGACCGCGCGCTTATTCTCCTCGTAGCGCGTGAAGCTTCGCCCGTAGGCCATGGCCTGGTCCTGCAGGTCGCATTCGCCGCCCTGGTCGCAGATCGGGCAGTCGAGCGGATGGTTGATGAGCAGAAACTCCATCACCCCTTCGCGGGCCTTCTTGACCATCGCCGTGTCGGTCCGGATCATCTGCCCATCGGCGGCGGGAAGAGCGCAACTCGCTTGCGGCTTCGGCGGTCCCGGGGCGACCTCGACCAGACACATTCGGCAATTGCCCGCGATCGAGAGACGCTCGTGGTAGCAGAAGCGCGGGATTTCCTTGCCCGCGAGCTCGCAGGCTTGCAGCACGGTCGCGCCCTGCGGGACTTCGAGCTCGATGCCGTCGACGGTGACTTTAGGCATCGTCGCGATCCTCAATCTCTTTTTCGCGGTCGCTTCTCGTCCGCTCGATCTGGATCACGCTCGGCGAGCCTCGGCGAACAATCAGCACAGCAACAGCCGCGAGCACGGCTACCAAAAGGATCACCTGCGTTGTCGTCACTCCGCCGCCTCCAGCAGCTGGCGGCCGGCGCGTTCGGCAATGCGGCGTTCGAGTTCCGGGCGGAAGTGGCGGACGAGGCCCTGGATCGGCCAGGCTGCCGCATCGCCCAGCGCGCAGATGGTGTGGCCCTCGACCTGCTTGGTGACGTCGATCAGCTTGTCGATCTCACCCACTTCGGCATCGCCAATGCGCAGCTTCTCCATCATCCGCCACATCCAGCCGGTTCCCTCGCGGCACGGCGTGCATTGGCCGCAGCTCTCATGCTTGTAAAAATAGCTAATACGGCTGATCGCACGGACGATATCGGTCGACTTGTCCATGACGATCACTGCCGCGGTTCCGAGGCCTGAGCCGAGCGCCTTAAGGGCGTCGAAATCCATCGGACAGTCCATGATCTCATGCGCCGGAACCAAAGGCACGGAGGAACCTCCGGGGATCACCGCCAGCAAATTGTCCCAGCCGCCGCGGATTCCACCGCCATGACGCTCGATCAGCTCGCGGAAGCCGATTCCCATCGATTCCTCGACCGTGCAGGGCGTGTTGACGTGCCCCGACAGCTGGAAGACCTTCGTACCCTCGTTCTTCGGCTTGCCTATGCTGGCGAACCATTCCGCGCCCCGACGGAGGATCGTCGGTACGACGGCAAGGGATTCCACATTGTTGACCGTCGTCGGGCAGCCGTACAGGCCCGCCCCCGCCGGGAACGGCGGCTTGAGGCGCGGCCAGCCCTTTTTGCCCTCGAGGCTTTCGAGCATCGCCGTCTCTTCGCCGCAGATGTAGGCGCCGGCTCCGCGATGGACGAACAGGTCGAAATCGTAGCCGGAGCCGCAGGCATTCTTGCCGAGCAGCCCGGCCTCATACGCTTCCGCGACAGCACGACGTAAGACTTCGGTTTCACGGATGAATTCGCCACGAATGTAGATGTAGCCGGCGCGCGCGCGCATGGCGAAGCCGGCGATCAGCGAGCCTTCGATCAACTTGTGCGGATCGTGACGGATGATTTCACGGTCCTTGCATGAGCCCGGCTCGGACTCGTCCGCATTGATGACCAGGAAATTGGGCTTTCCGGGCTTCGGCTCCTTGGGCATGAAGCCCCATTTCATGCCGGTGGGGAAGCCCGCGCCGCCGCGGCCGCGCAATCCGGAGGCCTTCACCACCTCGATGATGGCGTCCTGCCCCATCGCCATCAGGCCCTTGGTGTTATCCCAATCGCCGCGCTGCTCGGCCCCCTTCAGATAAGGTGACTGAAAGCCGTAGAGGTTGGTGAAGATGCGATCCTTGTCCGCGAGAGGTCCGGTGTAGCCCATCAGGCAAGGCCCCCGCTCTTCACGAGGAAATAGATGACGACGATCGCGATCAGTGCGATCACGCCAAACTTGATCATTCCCGCGATGAACCGGAACGCCAGAAAGCCGAGCAGGACGGCAACGATGATTGCGACGATGGTCATTTGATCCGCTTCTGCCCGTCGATCAGCTTTACCGCGCCGTAGACCACCAGCCCCGCGATCGCGATCCCGACGAGCAGGCCGATAAGGCCCTTGAGGATCTTCCACGCGATCACGATGATCAGGATCGCGAC
>JBKPON010000038.1:0-2604 GCA_046733135.1 Pseudomonadota bacterium
CAACCACACCCTCCACGACACCCCAGCGAAAGTCGGGGTCTGCCTGTCTTCTGTTTCAAAGGAAAGGCGGATGCCGGATCAGATCCGGGATGACGGCCATCACCCCAGCTTCTCCCGCAGCCGCTCATTGACCAGCTGCGGGTTGGCTTTGCCTCCCATCGCTTTCATCGTCTGACCAACGAAGAAGCCGAACAACTGCTGCTTGCCGCTCTGGTACTCGGCAACCTTATCCGCATTGTCGGCCAGCACCTTGTCGATCGCCGCGTCGATCGTGCCGGTATCGCTGGTCTGCCTAAGGCCGCGGCTCTCGACGACCGCACCCGCCGCTTCGCCGCTCTCGAGCATGATCTCGAACACCTGCTTCGCGATGGTGTTGGAGATCGTCCCGTCAGCGATCAGACCCAGCAGCTCGGCTGCCTGGGCAGGCCCCACCGGACTCTGGTCGACGGTTTCTGAGCGCCGGTTCAGAGCACCGAACAGCTCTGCGACTACCCAGTTGGCGCCCTGTTTCGGCTCCGCGCCGGCCTCAAGCAGGGCGTCGAACCAGCGCGCGGTCTCAACCTCCGCCGTCAAAACGCTGGCGTTGTAAGGGGTTATCCCTAATCCCTCGTAACGCTTGCGCTTGGCGTCTGGCAGCTCCGGCAGCGACGCCTTGCACTCTTCGATGAACTCTTCTTCGAGCTCGA
Source organism: Pseudomonadota bacterium (assembly GCA_046733135.1). Classification (GTDB taxonomy): domain Bacteria; phylum Pseudomonadota; class Alphaproteobacteria; order Sphingomonadales; family Sphingomonadaceae; genus Sphingomicrobium. Next base: position 687 of record JBKPON010000038.1, read on the forward strand.
CGGGAAGCAGATCGGGATCGGGGAAATAGCGGTAATCATGCGCATCCTCTTTCGAGCGGAGCGCGCGCGTAATCCCCCGCTCGGGATCGAACAGCCGCGTTTCCTGGACCACCGCGCCGCCTTTTTCGAGCAACTCGACCTGGCGCTGGGCCTCATGTTCAATCGTCTGCATCACGAAGCGGACCGAATTCACATTCTTGGTCTCGGTGCGGATGCCGTAAGGATCACCGGGCTTGCGTACGCTGACGTTGACGTCGGCACGCATCGAGCCTTCTTCCATATTGCCATCGCACGAGCCGACATATCGGAGGATCGCTCTCAGCTTGCGCAAATAAGCTCCGGCTTCTGCAGGAGAACTCATGTCAGGTCGCGACACGATCTCCATCAGCGCCACGCCGGAGCGGTTGAGATCGACGTAGCTCATCGTGGGGTGCTGATCATGCATCAGCTTGCCAGCGTCCTGCTCGATATGGATCCGCTCGATGCCGATCTGCTTGACGCTGCCCTCATCCTTATCATCCGTCAGGATCTCGACCTCGCCCGGACCGACGATCGGATGATAGAGCTGGCTGATCTGATAGCCCTGCGGCAAATCCGCGTAGAAGTAATTCTTCCGGTCGAACCGGCTCCAGCGGTTGATCACCGCGTCGAGCGCAAGGCCGGTGCGCACCACCTGTCGAACGCACTCGCTGTTGGGAACGGGGAGCATGCCGGGCATTGCTGCGTCGACCAGGCTCACCTGTGTATTCGGCTCCGCCCCGAACGCGGTCGCAGCGCCGGAGAAGAGCTTCGACTTCGTCGCGGTGATCTGCGCGTGGACCTCGAGCCCGACGACGACCTCCCATTCTCCGCTCTCGCCAGTGATTCGATAAGGTGCACTCATAGGTCGAATTCTTTGCAAATGATGACGTGGGAAGAGACGACCACGACGAAAGCGAATAGCCAGCCGATCGCGATCGGGATCAGCACGCTGATGTCGAGGTACGTGTCGCCCCGGATCGAACCGAAGAAGATCAGAGCGATCACGAAGATTATGGCAGGCACTTTCCAGGTCCCCGATTTGGTCCCACGCAAGATGTGGATGATGTTCCGGATCGCTACCAGCATGCAGACGACGATGATTAACAGGAGCGACAGCACGAGGCCGCGATAAACGTCGAGGTCGCGCTGGGTCATGACAACGCCGATATAGCCGCCCAGCGCGGCGCCGAAGACGACGTTGACCAAGTCGATCCGCCGGTCGAGCTCCTCCCCTTCGTCGTGAATTCGGAATTTCACCACCATTTCTCCGCGCGGTGCGTGAAGCCTGCGCGTTCCTCGATCGCGAGCCCGGCATTGAGCACAATCTGCTCGTCAAACTCATTGCCGATCAAATGCAACCCGAGCGGAAGTCCCTGCGCGTCCAGACCGCCCGGCACCGACATCGCTGGTAGCCCCGCGAGGCTCGCCGGCACCGCGAATACGTCATTCAGGTACATTGCCAGCGGATCGGTCGTCTCGCCGATCCCGAAGGCCGCCGACGGGGCTGTCGGAGTTAGGATTACGTCACACTGTTCGAACGCCTGGCGGAAATCCTGCTTGATCAGCGAGCGCACCTTCTGTGCCTTGGTGAAATACGCGTCGTAGAAGCCCGCCGAGAGCACGTAGGTGCCGATCATGATCCGGCGCTTCACCTCCGCGCCGAACCCCGCCTCTCGCGTCGCGCCGTACATCGTGTCGAGCGCTCCGGCCTGACCCGACTCCCCAAGCTCCCGGAGGCCGTAGCGGACGCCGTCGTATCGCGCGAGGTTCGACGAAGCCTCGGCGGGGGCGATGATGTAATAAGTCGGAAGCGCATACTTTGTATGGGGAAGGCTGATCTCGACCGGAGTCGCGCCCGAGTCCTTCAGCCATTCGATGCCGCGATTCCACAGAGAAT
>JBKPON010000039.1:0-15180 GCA_046733135.1 Pseudomonadota bacterium
CTCGGTTTCGATGCTCGCCAGCTGATCCTGCAGCTGGAGGAAATTGGTGTTGGCCTTGAGCTCGGGATAGGCCTCCGCAACCGCGAACAGACGGCCGAGCAGCCCGGTCATCTGCGCATCGGCTTGAGCGGTGGCCGCGACACTGCCGGCGTTCAGCGCCTTTGACCGGTTCTCGCTGACCTCTTCGAAGACCTCACGCTCGTGCGTCGCGTAGCCTTGGACGGCTTCGACCAGGTTGGGAATCAAGTCGGCGCGGCGCCGCAGCTGGACGGTGATTCCACTGAACCCTTCCTTGACCAGTGCTCGCAACCGAACGAGGCGGTTGTAGATGGCGACGCCGGAAAGCAGCAGCAGAACGACCGCTGCAAGAATGATCCAGCCGAAAATGCCCATGAACGCCCCCGATTTGCTTTGGGGGCGAGCATAAGGCGGTTTGCGGCTGTTCGCTAGAAGGCGGAGAGCCCGGTGATCGCTCGGCCCATGATCAACGCGTGCACGTCGTGCGTGCCCTCGTAGGTATTTACCGTCTCCAGGTTCGCTGCATGACGCATCACCTGAAACTCGGCGGAAATCCCGTTGCCTCCGTGCATATCGCGGGCAATTCGAGCGATATCGAGCGCCTTGCCGCAATTGTTGCGCTTGATGAGGCTAATCGTCTCCGGGATCAGCTCGCCCGCCTCCAGACGGCGGCCGACGCGCAGCGACGCCTGCAGACCGAGCGTGATCTCGGTCGCCATATTCGCGAGCTTCAGTTGGATCAGCTGATTGGAAGCAAGTGGTCGCCCGAACTGCTTGCGGTCGAGCGTATATTGCCGGGCCGCGTGGTAGCAGGCTTCGGCGGCGCCCATGGAACCCCAGCTGATTCCGTAGCGAGCCCGATTGAGGCAGCCGAATGGCCCTTTCAACCCCTCAACGTTCGGCAGGAGCGCATCCTCGCCGACCTCAACATTGTCCATGACGATCTCGCCGGTGATCGACGCGCGGAGGGACAATTTCTCTTTGATCTTCGGCGCAGATAGCCCTTCCGCGCCCTTGTCCAGCACGAAACCGCGGATCTTGCCCTCATGGGCGTCCGACTTCGCCCAGACAATAAACACGTCCGCGATCGGTGAATTGGTGATCCACATCTTGGTGCCGGAAAGCAGATAGCCCCCTTGCACCTTCTGTGCCCGAGTGCGCATTCCGCCCGGATCGGAGCCCGCGTCAGGTTCGGTGAGGCCGAAGCAGCCGACGATTTCGCCAGTCGCGAGACGAGGCAGATATTTTTGCCGCTGGTCCTCCGAGCCGTAGGCGAGGATCGGATACATGACGAGGCTCGACTGGACCGACATGGCGGAGCGATAGCCGCTGTCGACGCGCTCAACGGCGCGCGCGATGAGTCCGTAACTGACATAGCCCAGCCCCGCGCCGCCATATTCCGGAGGAACGGTCGCACCAAGCAGGCCGAGAGCGCCCATTTCGCTCATAATGCCCCGGTCGAACTGTTCTTCGAGATAGGCGCTGGTGACGCGCGGAAGCAGCTTCTCCTGCGCATAGGCTTCCGCCGTATCGCGCACGAGGCGCTCCTCGTCGGAAAGTTGGTGATTGAGATCGAACGGATCCTGCCAGTCGAACGGCAAGATGGCTGGCTCGGCCACGTGCATGTCCCCGCTTGTCAGTGAAGTCGCCGGGCTCTTAGCTGCCTCGGCCTTACTTCGCCACCCCGCCGCCGCCGAAGCTCTGCTTCAAGGTGAGGCCGACACTCATGTGTCGGTCGCGGTGGCGGAATTCATCGAACATGAATTCGGGCGTGGCGCGGTTCGGCCTGAACAATAACCGGTCGCGATTGCCGCTGGTCTCCAGCGCATTGTCGACGTCGAGCGTGAGCGAGGTCCGCGGGTTGAAGCGATATTCGATGAAGACCGTGCCATAGGGGCCGCCATTGAAGTTGCTGTCGAACTCGTCGGTGCGGAAGAAGGTGAAGCGATCGCGATCGTTGATGTCGAACCCATAGGAAAATTTGCCCGAGTCCCGACGAACATCAATCTCCCACTGCCAATTGGGGAAGAAGCCGCTGAAATCGCGCGGCTTGCCGCTAATCGGGTCGTCAACGCGGGTGCGCTGGATTGTTGCGGTGAATTTCGCGCGGAGTCCGTCCCAGAGACGACCGAGCGGCGCATCCACGGTGAGCTCCGCGAAATAGCGCTTGCCAGTCCCGATATTGCCCGGAGCATCGAAGCAGACGTCCACATCGTCTTCGTCGCAGATGAGGATTCGGTCCTGGAGCTGGCTGACGAGATCGTAGCCGAAGTCGAGTTTGAAGAGCCCGTCGCCGAAGATCGGGTGTTCGGCCGTGATTCGGAATTCCCACGTACGCTGGGGTTGCAGGTTCTCATTGCCGCCATTGACCCGTTGAGCCGAGAGATCGGCGATGCTGACGAAGTCATAGAAGTCGAGCTGAGCCACCGTCCGTTTGATCGAAGCCTGAGCATGCCAGCCGCCGCCCGGTTTCCAGTCTACAGACAGGTTGGGCTTGAGGAACTTGAGCGAACGCTTCGCACTGGCATCGCCGCTTACCTTAAGGTTCGACAGTTCATAATTGACGCCGCCGTCGATGCGAAGGTTGGGTGAGAGCGTCTTGCCGACGGTCACGTAGGCCTCGCCGCGCTTTTCCTTGACCGTTGCATTGGCGAGCGGGAGATCGATCGGGACGCGGTTCCCATTCTCGTCGATCTCGAAGAATTCTTGTCCGTAATCGAGCGTGTTGTATGCGGCCTCGGCGCCTACCTCGAATGACAGGCCCGCGAGATTGGAGCGGCTCCAGCTCAGCCGCCCGATGGTCTCGTTCCGCCGGGCTTTCACCGTCTGTTCGAACCCACCATCCACCGTCGCACCATCGTCGATGAGGCCATTGCGCTGGATGTAGTTGTCGAAGTCATTGCGTTTCCGGCGCGTCGCGAGGGCGACAAACTTGATTGCCCCTCCGGCAAGGGGACGCGTGACGTCGCCGCCGAGTTCAATCAGCGGGTCCTTGTAGTGCTGGAAGAGACTGTCGTCGTGTTGCGGCCCGTCGGCGGGCGTCACGCGGTTCCGCTGGGTAAGGTCGAACCGGGTCGGCTGCCATCTGGCGTTCAGGTGGAAAGCCTTGTCCGATCCTCGCTCCAGCGACCAGCCCCCGGCGATATAAGGATCGCGGTTAAAGTAGACGTTGTGCTTGCGGCGATGCTCGACCAGGTCGCCGGTCTCGACATCGACGAGATCGTCGGTGCCTTCCTCATATTGCTTGTTACGGCCCGTACCGGCCGACAGATTGAAGCTCGACGGGCCACGGGTGATGACCGCTGAGCCGGAGATGTCGCGATTGATGTATCCCGAATACCAGCGCCTTCCCACCGCCGTGACATTGGCATCAATGCCGCCTTGGCCGGACAGGATGATGTTCAGGACTTGGCTCTTCCCCGCATAGTCCGACCCGTAGAGATCCCCTGGGCCGACTTCGACTCGGACGACGCGCTGGGCCGGAATCCGCGCGAGGGTAACGTCGATCGTCTCTGCCTTGGAGCTTGGGCGGGCGCCGTTGATGACGACATTCCCGGCGGTACCGGCGAAGCCGCGAACGTCGACCGATCCGAGCGCATTCTGCGTACTCCCGAGGTCGAGCTGAAAGCCCGGCACACGCTTGGCGATGTCAAGCGCCGTGCGCGGTGCGAACCGGGCGAAGAAGGCGGCTTCGTAGACTGTGGTCCGGCTCGGCGGTTTGGGAGCGGACGTGCCTGGGTCGCTGGGGCTAGGCGTTTGAGCGACGGCAGGTGCTGCCGCCGCGAGGGCGGCGAGGCTGCCGGTCAGAAGCAACACTGTCCGCATCCTCAAAATCCCCGTTACACAGCGCCGCGCTAAGTGTGGCCGAGGCCACTTTCCACGGCACTTCTGCCAACCGACGAACAGGCGGCGATTTGGCTACGAAGGGCAGTCACCGACCGGTGAACGGCGGCGATTCCACGGACGATCAGCGGCGTTGGCCAAAGATCTTCAGCTCGACGAGCTTGTTCACCGCGGGCATCGATTCACCCTGCTGGGTCACGCTCCGCACGAAATCGGGCGTGATATCGAGCGCCTTCAATTGGACCAGCGTCGCAACCGGCAGTCGGCCGTAACCGATCCGGTCGAAACCCGCGACGAACTCCGGCGTCACGTCGAGTGCCTTGAGCTGCACCAGATCGTTGCTCGGGATGTTGGCGTAGCCCATGCGGACGAATCCGCCGATCCAGTCCGCCGTGATTCCTAGCGCTCTGAATTCGACGAGCGACTGGATCGTTCGAGGGCGATAGCCGGCGCGGGCAAGGTTGGCGATGTATGGGCCGTCGACGCCGACCGCTGTCAGTTCCATGAGGTTGTCGATCGAAGGCGCCGGATAGTGCGCGGCGGCAAGGGCGTCCACGATCCCACGCCGTACGTCGAGCGCCATCAGACTGAACGCCTGCTCACGCGTCGGCCGACCGATGCCGCGACGCGCCAGCAGGTCCGTGAAGCCGGGATCGGCCGTGAAGCCGCAATCGCCCCACGCATGGCTGCCGCCGCCCTGACCGGAGCAATCCAGGCGCCCGGCCTCACGGACCATGGCGAAGCGCAGGGGGCGGGTGGTGGGGGCGCGAAACCCGGCAATATCCAGTCCCACCAATTGCGAGGGAACGACATCGGTCGACCAATGATCGTGGCCTCGACCGCCGCCCGCATTTTCGAAGGAAGCCTGGATTTCGCCTGCGCGGCGCCCGTCGAGCGTGAAATGTATCCAGTCCGAGGGTGCGGCGACGCAAGCGGATGAGACGCTTACAGTGGCAAAGAGCAGTGCAAGAAGGAACGCGAAACAGCGGTTCATTGTCGGTCTCCAGTCCTGGAATCGGTTCAGCGCAATTCTGTCGCGGCGACTACCGGCGCCTCGTTCAGGCGCTGCTCGGCGATCGCGTGGGGAAGTTGGGCCCGCGCGGCCGCCACGGCGTCGGCCTTGCAAGCAGCGTCCACCTGCACGCCTGGCGAGGGGCCAGACGCGTCCGGGCAAACCCGGTTCGCTGCATTTTCAATGCGGCGATGAAGGGTCTTCATGCCCTTGGGCGTGGAAAGATCGAGGTCGTCGTAGCGGACCAGTACAGTCGCCACAGAGAAGGGTTCCGCCAAGCACGCGCTCGAGACGGTGATTGATGCAAACAACAGAGCAAGAAGGGCAGCGAGACAGCGGTTCATTGATCGTCTCCTTTTCAATCGTCAGGGCAAAGTTTTCCCGTTCGCCGGAGTCCGGCGCTTCGAAACTCGTCAATGGTGGTCAGTCGTCGGGGTTAGGGTGCTTCGTCAGCCGTCGTCGGGATCCACCGGATCCCAATCCGGCGGGGAAGCCGCAGGCCGTCCTCTCCTGCCGGGCGGTGCGGGCGGCGCCGGCGGCGCCGGCGGGGCAGGGACTTTCACTCCGCTCAGGGCGCGAAGCTCGACGAGGTCGTCCGCATCACGGAACTTCAAACCGGCCCTTCGGGCGCGCTCGGCAAATGCCGGATCGACACCAACCGCGTGGAGCTGGATGAAGTCATCCATGTCGCCGTTCACACCGGCGGCCCGCATTGCCCGGATGTAGCCACCCGTAATGCCGATCGCACGCGCTTCGACGAGCTGATCCTCGTCGATCGATGGAAAGCCTGCCGCAACCAGATCGCGGACATATTCGGGGGTCACTCCGACTGCCCTGAGGCTGGTGAAGCCTTCGGCATCCACATTCCGCAGCATTGGCGCTGCGGCTCGCATCGCTCCGATATATTCCGGAGTTACGCCGACGGCCCGGGCACCGATCGCATCATCGATCGCGCGGCCGGGGTGCATCCCGTCGGCATTGGCGTAGGTCACGGCCGTCGCTCCGTTCGCCGCACGAGCGACCATCTTGCGCCGACCCTGAGCATCCACCGGGTACAGGGTGACGGTTGCCCCGTCCCTGCCGCGAAGAGTGGTCATGCCGTTGGCACTCTCCACCGATGATCCATCCGGGGACACGAGGTGCATCGGCCTGACCGCCGCGACGGCGCCGGTAACCGACGTCGAAACTCCGTCGGCGATGATGCTCGCGAGGTCGGTCGGGACTTCTTCAGCGGAATAATAAGGGCGATCGGTGGCAGCGTTGGTGCCAGCGCCTTTGGCAGCCGCCAGCTGCGGCGGATCATTCTTCGCCCGATCGCCTGCGGGGGTTAGAGTCAGCGCTGCCAGGGGGGCGGCGATCAGAACTGCGCCGGTAAAGACACCGAGAGCGAAGGGCCTGGCGGCGGGGCCGCGCACCAAGGTCCCATCCAGAACCCGCGCGACCCGGCGGGCGAGCGAGCTCTTCGACGGTGCGACTCCGTGGGCTCCGAGCAACAGACCCGGGCATTCGTGGCGAGCGACTCCGACGAGCAGCTGCGCATAGTCCGTGTCGACGATGTCCGCGGCGAGCACGGCGTCGTCGGCCGTTTCCTCGCGCAACTGATGAGCTTCGCGGGCGAGCGCCCAAACCAAAGGATTGAACCAGAAAAGCGCCGTCGCGATCCGCGCGAGGAGGAGCTTCGCCCAGTCCATGCGTGCCACGTGCGCCAACTCGTGCGCGATAATCGCCTCAGCTTCATCTGAAGCTTCCACCGCACGCCGATTGAGGAGGATCACTGGCCGCACCACGCCCCAACTGATCGGCGAAGCGAGCTCGTTGCTGGTGAGAAGGGCGGTGCCGTGCTTGAAGCCCATGCGGCGCTGCGCCCGAGCGAGCGCGCTCAGCCAATGACCGTCGACGAGGACGTCGGCCCGCGCCCTGAGCGTGATCAGCCGGCCCAGCGCAAGCAAGGTCACGAACAACAGGATTGCAGCAGGGACGGCGTAAATTGCGGTCGCGATTGCCGTCGAACTGATCGCTGCGGGAGCAGGCGCTGTCACGGCCGGAGACGACTTCGCTGCGAGCGGCCCAGTGGCCTTGGACGGAGTGAGGGCGGTCGCCTGGATCGCCTTTTCTGCCGGCGAAGCCGGCTCGAACAGTGCCGGCGTCTCGACATTCCAGCTGGGCAGGACGAGCGGAGCAAAGGCCATGATCACCAGAGCGAACAAGCCGATATGAGCCACCCATGACCGCTCGGCGGCCGAGCGCTTCCTGGTGAGCTGCAGCAGCCCAAGTGTAATGCCGGCGATAATCAGCGACTTGAGGACGATTCCGATAAGGACGTGCATCACTGGCCCCCTTTGGCCTTGCGCGCGCGGGCAATCATTTGTTCGAGCTCGTTGAGTTCATCCTCCTTCAACCGATCCGACATGCCGAGCAGCGCTGAAGCGGCGTTGGCGGGTGAGCCGTTGAAGAATACCCGGACGATTTCGCTGAGTGCCGATTTCTTCGCCGCAGTTTCGGACAAGGCCGGACTGTAGAGATAACCGCGATCCGAGTCGGTGCGTTGCACATAACCCTTGTCCTCGAGCCGCTTGAGCATCGCGCGGACCGCTGAGCCGCTCAGCTGATCTGGAAGGACGTCGCAGATGTCGGCGACCGGAAGGGGTCCTTGCTGGTAGAGGATGTCGACGATCTGCCGTTCGCGAGGTGGAAGTTTGCTCAGCATTGAAATCCCTTTCACGCACGACGACTCGCCGCGCTACATTTGTAGCATGTGCTACATTTGTAGCGTGAATGCAAGATGAATGTTTTCGCATAGGTGGCGGAGAGGGTGGGATTCGAACCCACGGTGGGCTTGCACCCACGGCGGTTTTCAAGACCGCTGCCTTAAACCACTCGGCCACCTCTCCGGAATTGGCTGCCGCATATCGTCTGCCGCGCCGAGCTGTGCAAGCCGCGCGATGAACCAAGCTGGCCGGATGGGTGCATTGCAGCATAGCCTCAGTCGAGGCGAAGGAGTTTGCGTTGAGCGCAGCAGGGGGGTTCGGCAGCTGGGCGTTGGTGGGGCTGTCCGGGGTATCACTCGGCTCGGCGCCTGTGCCGAGCGCTGTGGGGATCCAACCTGCGGAAGGTGTCACGCAGCTCGCTCAATATACCTACGGTCAGCCTGCCTATGCGGCTCCCGTCACGAGCCCCTGGGAAACATACAAGATACGCCTTGCTGCCCTCGCGCGGCTGCAGGGGGTGCGGGAGTCCACCATACAGGAGAACGTCCCGAGCCTGACGATTAGCCAGCGCGTCATCGACATGGAGCGGAGTGAGCCGGTCGCACGCACCAGTTCCGGAGTCGTGGGAGCTCTGTCGCCCTATTTGCAAAGGCATGTCACCCCGACTCTCATTCGCCGAGGGCAGAGCAACTACTCCAATCTCTACGCTGGGCTTCTCTCGATCCAGAGCCGGTGGGGAGTCGATCCCGCCGTCCTTCTCGCCATCTATGGCCATGAGACCAGCTACGGCTTGGTCACCGGCAGCCACGACTTGCTCCAGGTTCTCGCGAGCCTCGGCTATTACGGCCGCCGCCGCGATTTGTTTGAAAGCGAATTCGTGGCCGCCCTCAAGTTGATGGATCAGGGCATTCCGCGTTGGCGGCTCAAGGGAAGCTGGGCTGGGGCCACCGGCTTTCCCCAGTTCCTTCCATCGGTCGCGCTTCGCCTGCGCGCCGATGGGGATCGGGACGGCTACGCCAATATCTGGAGCAACGAGCTCGATGGCCTGGCATCCATCGCCAACTATTTGCGCGACGCGGGCTGGAAACCGAACGTCCCGTGGGGGATTGCGGTGCGCACTCCGCCGACGCTTAACCGCGCGGCAATTGTATCGAGGATCACGGCTCCACGGTGCCCCCAGGTCTACAAGCGCCACAGCCGGTGGCTCGCGATGCGGGAGTGGCGGGCGCTCGGCGTAGCACCGCTCGGCCGTTCACTGCCGGAAAGCGAGATGGCCAGTCTGATCGAGCCGGACGGGCCCTATTCGACGGCCTATCTGCTAACGACCAACTATCGGACGATTCTCGATTACAATTGCTCAAATTTCTACGCGATTTCGGTAGGAGTTCTGGCGGACGCGATTGCGCGGCGATAGACAGGCAGCATCGTCATCCTGAATCAGGGAAACCGCTCTCTTCCATGTCGCGCAATATTATCCTTGCCACCGCCGCTTCGCTCCTCTTCGCCAGCGCCGCACCCGCGGCGGCCCCGCCGTTCGATACGCCGGCCCGCTATGCCTATTTGATCGATCTCTCCTCGGGGGCCGTGCTCTTTGCCAAAAACTCCGATGGGCGGATGCCTCCGGCCTCGATGGCGAAGATGATGACCACGGAGGTTGCGTTCGAACTAATCGACAAGGGGCAGCTTCCCTTGAATAAAATGTGCACCGTGCGGCCGGAGACGTGGCAAAAATGGCACGGACCGCAGGCCGGATCGACCATGTTCCTCTCGCCGAACGAGCAGGTGAGCGTCGAGAATTTGTTGCACGGCATCATCACCTTGTCGGGCAATGACGCCTCGGTGGTCCTGGCCGAGTGTATCGGCGGGACCGAGCCGGCTTTCGCCAACCAGATGAACGCGCTGGCGCAGAAGATCGGCCTCACGGGCAGCCATTTTTGCAACGCGAACGGCTGGCCGGACGAGGGCTGCACCTACGTGACCGCGCGCGATCTCGCGACGCTCGCCCGCTCGGAAATCGAAAATCATTATACGCTCTACAAGAAGTTCTATTCGCAGCCGAGCTTCACCTGGGGGAAGACGCTGGGCTCGGGCCAGGACATCACCCAGGCCAATCGCAACCCTATCCTCGGCAAGGTGCCGGGCGCTGATGGGCTCAAGACCGGCCACACCGACGAGGCGGGCTACGGATTCACCGGCTCGGCCGAGCAGAACGGCCGGCGCCTGATCGAAGTCGTCGCGGGCCTTCCTAGCTGGAATGCACGCGTCCAGGAATCGACAAGGCTCATCCAGTGGGGTTTCAACGCCTGGCAGGCCAAACCCTTATTCAAGGCGGGCCAAAAGGTTGGAACGGCGCAGGTCCAGCTCGGCAGCGAAAGCGAAGTGCCGCTGGTCGCCCCCCGTAACCTTGCGGTCACCGTTCCGGCGGGTCTCGCGACGGGCGCCACGGCGATGAAGATCCGTTATCAAGGTCCGATCGCCGCGCCGATCACCAAGGGACAGCACGTCGCCGATCTCGTGATCACGACGAGCGACACGCCGCCGCAGGTCGTACCGCTCATCGCCGGCGAGGCAGTCGGCAAGGCCGGCTTCTTCGGGCGCATCTGGCTCGGACTCAAGCAACTCGTCGGAATGGCGTGAACTGGACCCTTGCCTTCGCAGGGGTACTAGGAGCTTGATGCGCGGTCATTTCATCAGCCTTGAGGGCGGCGAAGGGGTCGGAAAATCCACTCAGATCCGAGGGCTCGCAGATGCGCTAAAGGAGCGCGGCATCGACGTGCTGATGACCCGCGAGCCGGGAGGCAGCGAGGGGGCGGAGGTCATCCGCAATCTCCTGCTCGGCGGGAAAGACGAACGCTGGACTCCTGCGGCTGAGGCATTGCTTTTTGCTGCTGCCCGCTCCGATCACGTGGAAAAAGTCATCCGCCCAGCGCTCGAGGCCGGCCGTTGGGTGCTGTCCGACCGCTTCGTCGACAGTTCACTCGCCTATCAAGGTGGCGCGGGCGGGCTCGGGATTGAATCCGTCCGGGAAATCAATGCTTTCGCAGTTCAGGGCTGGTTCCCCAGTCGCACCCTCATATTGACCTTGGACGGGGCTAACGAACGCGCTCGAGCGCGGGATAGTGACGGCAGCGACCGTATCGGCAGCCGTTCCGACGATTATCACCGCAAGGTGGATGCCGCCTTCCGAATTATCGCCGCCGAGGAGCCCGAGCGGGTGAAACTGATCGACGCGTCCGGTTCTCCCGAGGAGGTGACCAAGCGCCTGCTCGAGGCTATCGCGGACCTTCTACCATGATCGTCGGCCAGGATCGCGCGGTGGAGCAATTCGCGACCGCCTGGGCTTCGCGCAAGCTGCACCATGCCTGGCTGATCGCCGGACCGAAGGGAGTTGGCAAGGCGAGCTTCGCCCACGCCGCGTCCAGGCGCGTTCTCGCCGAGTCGGCTGGACCGCCGTTCGACCTCCCGGTCATCGCAACGCCCGACGACCATCCCATCGTGAAGCTGATCGAGGCCGGAAGCCATCCCGACATGCGTTGGCTGGAACGGCTACCGCGGGAGCGGGGCGAGGGGTTGGCCCGGAATATCTCCGTCGCGCAGATCCGCGGGCTTGGGGAGTTTCTGGGCCTGACATCCGCCTTGTCGCCGTGGCGAGTTGCAGTCATCGATACGGTCGACGAGCTGGAGCCGTCGGGCGCGAACGCGCTGCTCAAGATCCTCGAGGAGCCGCCGGCCAACACGATCTTCTTCCTTGTGAGCCACGCCCCCGGGCGCCTTCTGCCGACCGTCCGTTCTCGCTGCCGACGACTGGATTTCCAGAAGCTCGACGATGACGCAATGACGTCAATCCTGGAAGCCCGAACCGACCTTTCCTCCGCTGAGCGCGGACGGATCGTTGCCATGTCCTTCGGTTCGGCGGGGAGGGCACTCGCATTTGCCGAACTGGGCCTCGCCAAGCTGGAGGATGCCGCGCTCGCCATCCTTCGGCAGGGCGATCCAACGAACGCTCGCCGATCGGAGCTCGCGACCGAGCTCGGCAAGAAAGCCGCAGCCGACCGCTATGCGGCGTTCCTCGATCTCGCCCCATCGTTGATCGCTCGCGAGGCCCGGCGCCTTGAGGGCTTTCCCCGTGTGCGGGCGCTCGATGCCTATGACAAGGCGCGGGAGCTCGCCGTCCTCGCCCCCCGCCTGTCGCTCGATCCAGCGGCGACCATCTTTCGGATCGGCGGCATTCTCGCCGAAGTCCCCGAGCCCCCTTCCTTGAAGCGCTAGGCCGCCGCCGCTACGTGCGAGCGCTGCAATGCCCGAGCCTTTCTACATCACGACTGCGATCAGCTATCCCAACGGCCCGCCGCACATCGGCCACGCCTATGAGGCGATCGCCGCCGACGCGATCGCCCGTTTCCGGCGCGCGCAGGGGCGGGACGTGCGCTTTCAGACGGGTACCGACGAGCATGGGCTGAAGATGGCCCAAGCCGCTCGAGCCGAGGGGATCGAGCCACGCAAGTTCGCCAACAAAATGTCCATTCTCTTCCGGGAGATGTGCGACACTCTTAACGTGTCCTACGACCGCTTCATCCTGACTTCGGAATCCGACCATTATCGCGCCAGTCAGTCGATCTGGAAGGCGATGGAGGAGCGGGGGGATCTGTATCTCGGTCGCTACGAGGGTTGGTATTCGGTCCGCGACGAAGCCTATTACGATGAGAGCGAGCTTACCGGAGGCGAGGGAGGAGAGAAGCTCTCGCCGCAGGGAACTCCGGTAGAATGGACGGTGGAGGAAAGCTGGTTTTTCCGCCTCTCGGCCTATCAACAAAAGCTGCTCGATCATTATGCAGCCAATCCGGATTTCATCCGGCCCGAGAGCCGCCGCAACGAGGTCGCGCGCTTCGTCGAGGGCGGGCTCTCCGACCTATCGATCTCACGCACCAGCTTCGACTGGGGCGTTCCGGTTCCGGGAAGAGACGGCCATGTGATGTACGTTTGGCTGGATGCGCTAACCAACTACATCACGGGACTGGGATATCCGGACGATACCGAGCCGTGGCGCCGCTATTGGCCGGCCAACGTCCACCTGATCGGTAAGGACGTAGTGCGCTTCCACGCCGTCTATTGGCCGGCGTTCCTGATGTCGGCGGGCATTGAGCTTCCAAAACAGGTTTACGGCCACGGCTTTCTCCTGAGCCGCGGCGAGAAGATGTCGAAGAGCGTTGGGAACGTCGTCGACCCGATGGTCCTGGCTGATCGTTTCGGAGTGGATGCGCTGCGCTACTTCCTCCTGCGCGAAGTGCCGTTCGGGCAGGACGGGAGCTACAGCGCGGAGGCGATCGTCGCCCGCGCCAATGCCGAGCTGGCCAACAGCTTCGGTAATTTGGCCCAGCGGACTCTGTCGATGGTCTATAAGAATTTGGACGGCGTCCTTCCTGCGCCCGGGGAGAGCGACGAAGATGCCGAGCTGATCGCCCTCGTTCAAATCGCCGTGGAAAGCGACATTCCCAAGGCGTTTGAACAATTTGCTTTCTCTCAGGGGATCGAAGCCTGGCTGCGCGCGGTCTTCGCCTGCAACCAATATATCGACACGCAGGCGCCCTGGACCCTCCGCAAGACGGATCCGGAACGGATGGCCGAAGTCCTCGGGACCCTGGTGGTTGCGATCCGCTCGCTGACGAAGGCCATCGCGCCGATCATTCCCATGTCGGCGGACAAGCTGCTGACCCTCATCGACGCTGGCGAAGGAGGCCTTCCGATCCCGCAGCCGCAACCGTTGTTCCCTCGGCTCGAGCTGGAAGAAGAGGCGGCCGCGTGAGGCTGATCGACAGCCACTGCCATCTCAATTACGAAGGCCTCGTCGAGCGTCAGGACGAAGTGCTTGAGAATGCACGCAAACAAGGCGTGACCGGATTCCTCAACATCTCCACGCGACAGCGCGAATGGGGGGACATCATCGCGCTCGCCGAACGCCAGCCGGACGTCTGGGCGAGCGTCGGGGTTCATCCGCACGAGGCCGACGCGCATCCCGATCTCGGGGCGACGGCCTTGGTCGAAGGCGCTGACCACCCCAGAGTGATCGCGATCGGCGAATGCGGGCTCGACTATTATTACGACAATTCCGAACGTCAGGCGCAGCGCGAGCGGTTCGAGGCGCATATCGAGGCAGCCCGCCAGACGGGACTACCCCTGGTCGTCCACACGCGCGACGCTGAAGGGGATACGGCGGATATCCTTGGAAAGGCGGTCAGGGAAGGGGGCGTCTCAGGCGTCCTTCACTGCTTCACGGGATCGGCGGACCTGGCCAAGAAGGCGCTCGACCTCGGCTTTTTCATTTCCCTGTCCGGGATCGTCACTTTCAAGAACGCTCAGGACCTGCAGGAGACAGCAAGGAAGCTTCCCCTGGATTCGCTGCTGGTTGAGACGGATTCTCCTTTCCTCGCCCCCGTTCCGCATCGTGGTCGGAAGTGCGAGCCCGCCTTCGTCGTCGACACCACCCGCTTTGTCGCTGAGCTGAGGAACGACGATCCCGAGGGTTTCGCCGAGGCCACCACGGAGAATTTCTTCCGGCTGTTCAGCCGCGCAGAGACGTGAAGGTCCGGATACTTGGATGCGGGACGTCCACCGGCGTACCGAAGATCGGGAACGACTGGGGCGAGTGCGACCCCGCCGAGCCACGGAACTATCGGTTGCGCACATCGATCTTGGTTGAAAGCGGAGATCAGCGCTTGCTCGTCGATTGCGGCCCTGACCTTCGCCAACAGCTGCTCGCTGCCAATGTCGAGCAGCTCGATTGCGTCATCATTACCCATGCGCACGGCGATCATTGTCACGGCATCGATGATCTGCGGCCAATTGCGGCAACCATTGGTGGTCCGGTACCGCTCCACGCCCGGGCCGAGGTCATCCAGGAGCTGAAGCACCGTTTTGCCTACGCATTCGAAGAGCTGGACCTCTATCGTCCAATCGTCGACGCCCGGATAGCTGGTGATGAGCTGCGGTTCGGGTTCGCGCGGGCGCGTTTCGTCGACCAGCCCCACGGCGGGCCGACTTCGCTTGGTATTCGCTTCGACGAAGAGGATCGCTCCATCGCTTATGCAATAGATTTTAGTGATTTAACGGACGAAATGGCCGCGCTCTATCAAGGTGCTGACGTCTGGATTGCCGATTGCCTCACGCGAACTCCACACCCGACGCATGCCCATCTCGACGCCCTGCTCACTTGGGCGCGTGACCTTCGCGTGGGCCAACTCTATCTAGTCCATATGGGCAACAGCCTCGACTATGGGACCCTGGCTGCCGAGCTGCCGGACTGGGCCGCTCCCGCCTATGACGGCCTGGAGATCGCCCTGTGACCAACAGCGTCATGCTCGGCTCAGTATATTTGCTGATGGCGATGGTGTTGGTCGTCGGTTCGCTCATGGCGCGGCGCGAACCCGCGGCCAGGCTGCTTAAGATGGGCTTGGCCTGGATCGTGGTCTTCTGCGCAGGCTTTGTTCTGTTCACCTTCCGCGACAATCTCGGCTGGGTGGCGCAGCGGCTGAAGGCGGAAGCCGTCGGTACACCGGTAGTGCAAGGGCGCGAAACGCGCATTCCGATGGCAATCGACGGGCA
>JBKPON010000040.1:0-8154 GCA_046733135.1 Pseudomonadota bacterium
CCACCCGAGTGTCGCCAGGCGCCTCCGCGGTACGTAAATTACTGCCTGTGTTCCGTGCACGTCTGCAGAGGGCTGCACTTGTCATAGTTTTCGATGGCTCAGCCGCGGGCACCGAGCGCTTTCAACAAGGCAAAATGCTTGCTGAGTGCGGAGAAAGTGGTGCCGAGATCGTGGCACTGCACACCATAACGCTCGGCGACGGCCCGGACGATAGGCCGGAGGTCCGAGTAATGGGTGTGCGCCACATTCGGGAACAGATGATGCTCGATCTGATGGTTCAGTCCGCCCGTAAACCAAGTGGTGAGAGGCGAATGAGTGGCGAAGTCAGCAGTCGTACGAAGCTGATGCATGGCCCAATCGTCTCCGGCGCGAACCCCACCGAAGTCCATGCCAGAGGTTAGGTGTGCAACTTGGAAGACCGCCGCCAGCACCCAGCTCAGGACGACATGAAAAAGGATGAAGGCGCTAACTGCCCACATCAACGGCAGCACGAAGAACGGCGGCGCCACGAACAGGCAAAGGTACAGACCCTTGCAGAGAAAAAATTCGCCGCGCTCTCGCCTGCCTAACTTAAGCGGGTGGCCTTCATTCAGGCGACCCTCTGCCAGGCAACGAAAGTCTTTCCAAAACAGCCATTCAACCGTGTTCAGGCCATAGTAGAAAAGTGCCTTCACCTCTTGCCGGACGAAACGGCGTTTCCAGGCGCAGGCGGGCGAGAGACGCAAGAGGCCGCGCGTTTCGAGATCGTCATCCCAGCCGAAGACGTTTGGTTGACGGTGATGCAACCCCTGATGTTTGTGCACCCAAAAGTGACGGGAAGGCCCGAGCATTACCGAGCAGAGTCTCGCCCCCCTGAGGTTTGACGCCGGCCGCTGAAAGAGTGTGTGATGATTAGCGTCGTGAAAAACGCTGAAGCCCAGAGCCGAAGCCGCGAAAGCCAAGGAGAGTGACGCAAGCAAAGACGCGGGAAACGTCGGCGCGATAAGCAAGGCGCCATAGGACAGGGCGAACCAGATCAATATCAAAGCTGCCTTCCGCTGCAGGCGGGGATCACCAATGGATGGCCTGCCGCGGCGGGCTTGGGCAGCGAGATGCTGGTTGGCAGCAGTCTTCATCTCTCGCCAAAAAGCGGACTTCGCGGCGAAGCTTGGCCGCGGACTGACCGGTTGAGCCACTACGTCTGACGGAACCGGATTCAACGTCGAAAACCAGCTCGTCGGGGCCCTGAAGAACTCCCTGGGAGCTTGTCACGATAGATGATTCTGCCTTTCGAAAGGTCGTACGGTGTCATTTCCACGTGAACGCGGTCACCAACGATTGATCTAATGCGGTAGCGGCGCATCTTGCCTGCTGTGTAGGCGATGATCTGATGCTGATTGTCGAGCAGCACCCTAAATCGGCCGTCCGGTAATATCTCGTCAACTACGCCTTCGATCGTGAGCGTTTCTTCTTTCGCCATGAGCGGGTCCTCGTTCGCCGAGACGCCCCTAAGCGGACGGCTCGTGGCTAGCTGCGTTACGGATGGAGAGAGAGCGCGACGCGCCTGAAACCGTCGATATCGGCTGATAGCTCTTCCCTAATAGGCTTGTCTTAGATCGAAAGATACGGGGACAGTCGATCCGTGAAGGAAACTACCGCGTGCGGCGGGAGGCGGCGGCGCCAACCAGGTCCAAACACCTCGAAATAGTGCGACCCGCCCCCTTCTTCGCATCGAAAGTCGAGGTCGAAGGCCTTCCGGTGCGTGTTGGGATCTCGGAGAATGCTGAACGGAGTATGCTGTCCGGACGAACTTAGCGCGGCTAAGGCTGCTGCATGATTTCCGAGGGAGGGGTGCGATGAGTTCACAATTCCGGCGGCTCGCTGTTGGCTTCGTCCTGGCGCTCGTCTTGTCGGCGGCGCATGCGGCCCCGCCCGTCGATCCGCTCCTCGCGACTTGGACTTTGAACGTCGCGAAATCGAAGTTCACACCTGGCCCTGGCTGGCGAAGCCAGATCCGCACCTACAGCGCTACCCCGGATGGCGTTTCAGTCCACTGGAGCGGCGTCGGCGCGCAGGGCGAGACGATGCAGGTGAGCTATACCTACAAGTATGACGGCAAAGACTATGTGATGAAGGGATCGGCAAACTACGACACATTGAACGCCCTGCGGATCGATGCCCTGACAGGTAGGTCGGAAGAGAAGCGCGACGGGAAGATCGTGGGTATCGCCATACGCAGGGTCTCGCCGGACGGAAAGGTCCTAACGATTACCGACGAGGGCACCAACCGGAACGGAAAAAAATTCTCGCAGGTGCTTGTGTTCGACCGCCAATGAAGTTGGCTCGGGCGACGAGTCCCAGGGACCATGTCCGGCGAGCTAGCCTCAGAAGCGCGTGTCTTCAGGATAGTCCGAGAAAAAATCGTTGTGGGCAGCGAAGTTGGTGAAGCTCATGCTGATCGACACGTCGAGCGCCTCCACGTGATGCCACCAGCCGATCGGCAAAAACAAGGCGTCCCCTGGGCCGATCAGGCACTCGAGAAGCGGCGGGAGATCGTCGCTGTCGCCCCAGTCGGCCAGCGAGCGGCCGCTAAAGCAGTGAATGCTGTTTTGCATCCGTCCGACTTCCCACGACGGCACCATGTGAACCCGCTTTCTGCCAATCACCTGCACCAGCAGATTGTTGGTCAGATCGTGGTGGAAAGGCGTCAGCGTGCCCTTTGGACCAAGCCAGAAGAAACCGTCGCGCCCGCCCGTCGGGCTGAGGATCGAAACGTCGCCCAGGTCTTCCCAAAGCAGGGCTAGCGAGTGCTTATTCGTCGCATCATTGTAGGCGGTGACGTAGAAATCGTTGCTCGTTTCGGCTTGGCGGATCGCGTCAAGGACAGCGCGCATCGGAAGCATTCGCTTGTGGCGGTCCTTGGCAAGCTCATAATCGTCGGCAGTGGTGCGCTCACCCTGAAGTTCGACAACCGAGTCACCCACCTTCTCGGCAAGATATTCGAGCGACCATTTCTTAAGCGCAGGCCAATGATCGACCAGACCGGTGAGCACAACCGGGCGATTGGCAGCGTAGAAATCCTCGAAGAAGTGAGCTGGCTCAATTCGGTCCACGGTTGGAATTGTCAGGCCAGCAGAGCGAACGGTTGCCAGTCCGCCCCAAATTCGAAGTGCCCAATCACGTTTGGCAATCCGCCGCTGCAACGTCGCTGCGGCCTGGAAAAGCGGATCCTTTTCGGCCCGCCGCAGCTCATAATCCGCGGCCGCTGCCGATATTCCGGAAGCGATCAGCCGTTCTCGAATTTGGTCGAGTCCTTCGCCCGCAAGCAAGGCGCTGGCGATGACCGTCCGCTTGTCAGGGGCGACCTTCGTGGATTTATTCATTGCTTCGAGTCTTAACCCCCGCAGGCGAAGATCGGAAGCGGGCTAATGACCGCTCTCGGCCCAATACGGACATTGGAGATCAGGTTGCCGAACGGGCATTCCCGGCTGACTCAATGGCCGTGAGCCGCGAGCGTAGCTCCGCGATTTCCCGCCCCAATAGGCGAGCGGTTCGCCGCTCGTGCGCCCGATAAGCCTCACGCTGTATCGCTGCGTTGAGACTGTCTCTTAGAGCCGGGAGCACCGCGCTGAGAGCATCAAGGTCGTCCTTGCCATAAAGGCTCCCATCGGGACGTGGGCCGAGCAAGAGCCATTTCGTCGCTCCGCCGATCGTGCTGCGCAAAGGGATGCAAAGGCGGAACAAGCCGTCGCGAGGGTAAGCCTCGAGTAAAGCTTCATTCCGCCGAATGGAATCCCGCGCCCAGCGCTGCGCAAGTTGAGGCTCGATTCCAAGCGTTGCAATCGCGACACCGTCTACCAACAGCGCTGACCGGGTCGCATGAATCGCTTCGGCGATCGCGCCAAGCGCCACGGCAGCAAGCCGGCGGGAGGACGCCTTGGCCGACTGGTCAGCGAGAATGTCGGGGAGAGTTCGCTTCAACAGCACGAGATCGCGCTGAAAGCGGTGCTCAGCCCAGTCGCCTATGCGGTTGTGAAGCGGGCTCAGGAGGACGGCCGCAACTGCCGCCGCCATCGCACCCGAGATGCTACCGACCCCCATGCCGAGATAAAGCTGGCCGAGATTTTCAATGACCGCCTCCGTGCCGCCAAACACGGCCACGAGAGTGATGGTGAGCACGGCATAGGCAGCCGATCGGCTAATCGCGGTTTCGGCGTCGTACAGGCGATACCGCAGCAAGGAGACGAGGAACCCCAGTGCGATCAGGATGATCCCGAGCTGAAACATCGCCTCCCACAGGATCGATACCTGGAGGACAGCCGCTCCGGCCCGCGCGGAAAGAATGAGCCCAACACCTGCCACGACACCAAGCGCCACCCATTTCAGCTGTTGGCGAAGCGCCCCGCTCATGGCGTTCCGGAACCGCGAGACCAGCGACGCAATGCCCGCCAGCACACAGGCTATCGCGAGTGGCAGGAACATGTGGGTTGGCAAGACCCGCAACGTCTCCGCGACACCCAAAAGGAACACAGCCGCAATCGCGACTGCCACCTTCTTGGTCCACTTCGGCTGCCATTCGCCGTTCGGAAACAACAGCAAGGCCAGGGCGAAAAACAAGAAACGTCCGCGGTCCAGCAACTGGGGGATCACATCCGTCGAGCCGAGCTCAAAGCTGCTCGTGATGGCCCAGGTGAGAAACGCTAACGAAAGCAGTGCCGCTACGGGATCCCTATGACGGCGACGAAGCAAAATCGCGCTCACCGCGACGACCACGATCGCCTTCACGAGCCGGATCATGAAGATCGCCGGCTGCATTACCGGGTGGAGGAACGCCCAGGCGAAAACCGCCAAGGCAGCAATCGCAAGGGCGCACCAGATCAGCCGATACGTCCAAAGGAGCCTCCCGCTCAGTTGCGAGAGGCTCGCTTTGGCAACTAGCGGGACGGAGATCATTGCATCCTGGCGGCCGCGGCCAGTTTTTCGAGGATCGATTCCGGCGCCGTGACGCAGGCATCGACCGCCTTGTGGTTGCTGCGATTCAGATAAACACAAATTGCGACGATATCCCGACGGGGAAGTGGCCCGGTGAGCGAACGTGGCGTGCTGGTCTTCATGGCTCTTTCCTTGCGGCTGATGCGATCGATGCGGCGACTTCGCTCGCCATTTTGATCTGGGCGTCGCGGTTCTGGAGTTGATAGCGGTCCGCGACGAAGTTGAAGTCGGTCCAGCTGACCCAGACCGAACTGTCGTCGTCCTGTGTGACAAGCATCCGCACGGGCCAGTCGAGACCTGCGGCGGGATTGGCCTGAAGGAATTGCACGCCGAGCGGCGGATTGCCGAAGAGCAGCAGTGTCGACCGGTTGATCGGCAGCTTCGCATCGGCTCCGAGTCGAGTCTGGTCGATCTCATCGAAGAAGCGAATGCCCTTGCCGGCGATGTCGCTTTTGATCCGCCTAATCGTCTCGTCGAACCCGTAATCGCTGCGCTGCTTGATCACGCCTTGCGCCGGCGCGGCGGCAATCGGAACGGCGGAATGCGCAGGTGCCAGGATCGGCGACACGACCGTTGCGGGTCCGGCGAGCAACAGGACGGCGAGAAACTTGGCATCGAGCTTTGTTGATCTGCGGCGCATGGCCAGTCTCCTTTTCGAGTGCTGGCCGATTGTCGCTGTTTGCGTCAGTCAGGTGAAATCGCGATTGGGCATGGTCTTCATGCGCGTCGCGTATTGACGGCTAGTAAGGAGTGCCGTCGATCCGCGCTTCAGCGAGCGCGTCCGCATACCAAAGGAACTCGTCGAGAAAGCGGTTCATCGACTTCTCGGTGATCGGCTGCAGTGCGGCCCCCTCGTCGCTGATCGCCTCGGCGATGCGCGGGACCGGCAGAATGCTCGGAATACTCGGCATCCCAACCTCGGCCAGGGTCATGCGCAGCTGCATGGCCGCGCGAACGCCGCCGAAGGCGCCGGCCGAGTAACAGACGATGCCGGACGGCCTCCAGAAATACTCCTCGAGGAAGTGATCGAGCAGATTCTTCAATGCCGGCGGAATCCCGTGGTTATATTCGGCACTGACCACCAAAAAGCCGTCGACGCTGCGATACAACCTTGCCAGGCGCTCGAGTTGTTCAGGGGCTTTGCCTGCCGGATGCTCCTTGTACATCCGGTCCAGCAACGGAAGCTGTAGCTCCAGCGGATCCACGAGATGCACATCATGGCCGCGCCGTTCGAGCTCGCGGATGACCATTTGCGCGGCTCGGCTTCCCATCCGGTCGCGCCGCACGGATCCCAGCAGGACCGCGATCGAGCGCGTTCGGGTCGATTGCTGCAACATCTTCGGGTCCTTCAGCGCGCAGCCGCGGGGGTTCGGACCATCTCGCCACCGCTCGCCTCATGGAGAATGAAGCCCTCGATGTCTTCGACCGGCGCGCGCCAGGGGGCCTTGTCCAGCGTCCTCATCGTGTCCTCGTAGCCTGCCTCGCGCCGCCGCCGGATGCCGTGCGCACTGAAATCGATATCCTTGCTGTGATCCTCGTAATCGAGCGCCGGCGCGAGGAGCCGGACGACGTGCATGCGGGTCAGGCAGCCATAGGACGCCATGTCACCGAAGCTGTTGTCGCGACGCTTCTCTTCGGGGACCATCTTGCTCAATTCAGCAATGACGTGCCGCATCCGATGCAGTTGGCGCTGGCGCTTGATCTGGGCATGGGCCCGGCTCGAATATTGCACGTCCTTCTGCCGGTTCATGACCTCCCAAATCGTCTCGGGCTCCGGCCCATGAGGATTCCAGATGTGGACTGCGAATACCAAACTGTTGCGGCGCGGATTGTCGTCGAACACCACTTCGACCGGCGTATTGGAGAGGATCCCCCCGTCCCAGTAGAGCTCGCCGTCGATTCGCACCGGCGGGAATCCGGGAGGAAGCGCGCCGGAGGCCATGATGTGCTCGACGCTCAGCGGCATATCGCGGGAATCGAAGTAGCGCATCTCGGCTGTTCGGACGCTGGATGCTCCCACCGTGATCCGCGTGCCGCCGTTGTTGAGCTGATCGAAGTCGACCAGCTCCTCGAGCGTCCGCCGCAGCGGCTCGACCGAATAATAGCCCGCCGCTTCCGCCCCAAGCCGATGGTGGGGACTCATGAAGGCGAGCGGGTTCGGACTGAAGAAAGACGGAACGCCACTGCTGATCGCCAGCGCATTACGCGTGGCCGTTGCAAGCCATGCTGGCAGACCGCCCGGCACGAACTGATCGTTCTGCACGCGCGACCAGAACTCGCAGAGTTTCTCGACGCGCTCCCCCGGAGCGCTGCCGGCGATGAGCGAAGCGTTGATTGCGCCAATCGACGTGCCGATCAGCCATTGCGGGGCAATGCCCGCTTCGTCCAGCGCCTCATAGACTCCGACCTGGTAGGCGCCCAGTGCTCCGCCGCCCTGGAGGACGAGCACGGTCTGGCCAAGCTCCGCCACTTCTTTGACGAGCGATTTCATGCGCATTTCCTTTCGAGTGGTTGCGCGCGCTGCGGCTGCGAAGTTGCGACGGAGATGTCGCCGGTGATGAGCCGGGCGCTGCGTTGATATGTGAGGTAATTCCACAGCCAATTGATCGTCACGGCGAGGCGGCTGCGGAAACCGATCAGGAACCAAATGTGGGCGACGCTCCAGATGAGCCAAGCGAGGAAGCCGCTGAGCTGGAAGGTGCCAAAATCAGCGACCGCGTGACTCCGTCCGATGGTCGCGAGATTGCCAAAGTCACGATAGACGAATGCGCCCGAGGAACGGCCGAGAATGACGTCGGCGACAAAGCGTCCTTGCTGCTTTGCGACGGGCGCGATTCCTGGAAGCGCGATTCCATTTGCGCCGCGCGCGCTGGCGGTGTCGCCGATGGTGAAGATCCGCGGTTCGCCGGGAACGCGAAGATCGTCTTCGACGAAGATTCGCCCCTGACGATCTCGATGCGCTGAAAGCCATTCCGCAGCGGGAGACGCTTGAACTCCAGCCGCCCAGACAATCGTCTGGGCGAAGATCAGCTCATGATGCCAATGGACGTAACCGTCCCCGACGTGGCTGACAGCTTCTCCGAGGCGAAGCTCCACACCAAGCTCGTCGAGCGATTTCTCGGCGGCTAGAGAGAGTTCCGGTGGAGAGCTCGGAAGAATGCGTTCCCCGGCCTCGATCAGGAC
>JBKPON010000041.1:0-7604 GCA_046733135.1 Pseudomonadota bacterium
GCGCCCGCCACATCGTCGGACACGTAGATGCGGAAGGTGGGTTGGGAAAGCCGGTTGCGCAGCTCTTCGGCCAAGGAATGGTCTTCGGCCGCCAGCGTGACCGCGGTCGGAAGCCCCCGCGCAACTTCATTCGCGAATGTCGGACCCGAGAGTACCGCGACTTGAGCTCCGGGGCAGGCTTCGAGCGCTACGTTGTGCAGCAGTTCGCCGCTCTGTTCTTCGATGCCCTTGGAGCAAAGCACCATCGGAAGGCCGCGTTGGCGCACCTGCCCTAACACGGCCCGCATGTGCTGCGCGGGCGTCACGACGAGCAGGGCATCGCAGTCGCCAAGGTCGGTGAGTTTTGACGTACCGCGGATTGCCTCATTCAACGGGATCCCCGGAAGAAAGAGCGGGTTCGAATGACTGGCGTTGATCGCCTCGGCGACTTCTTCCTCGAACGCCCAAAGCACGGTCTCCCGTCCGTCGGCCGACGCAACCTGCGCAAGCGCGGTACCCCATGCCCCGCCGCCAAGGACGCCGATCTTTTCGAAAGTCATGCTTTCACGCCTGCTCCGCGAACTCTTTCCGCTCGGGGGTCGAGCGGCCAACGCGCGCGGGCGGGAGCGTCCAGCGGATCGCAAAGTCCCGCGGCAAGACGCTCAGCACCGGCCCAGGCGATCATCGCCGCATTGTCGGTGCATAGCCAGGCCGGCGGGACGCTAAAACGACGACCCTCGCTCCGGGCGAGATTGGCGAGGGCGGAGCGGATCGATTGATTGGCCGCGACGCCACCGGCGACGACGAGCGCCGGAGCATCCGTCTTGCGCAACGCGAGCGCCGTGCGATCGACGAGGCAATCGACAACCGCCTGCTGGAAGCTCGCGGCAATGTCGTCGCTCCGATGCGTGCCTGAAGCGACGGCGCGCTGGACAGCACTCTTGAGACCGGCAAAGGAAAAATGCGGCTCTCCGGAACCGACGAGAGGCCGCGGCAACGGCACGGCCATGGCATCACCCGCTTTCGCTAGCTCTTCGATCGCCGGGCCACCGGGATAGCCGAGCTCCAGTAGTTTCGCGGCCTTGTCGAACGCTTCTCCGGCCGCATCGTCAATCGTTGTCGCAAGGCGGCGATAACCGCCTACGCCGCCCACTTCGAGCAACTGACAATGCCCGCCGGAGACGAGCAGCAGGAGGTATGGAAATTCCAGATCGGCATCGACGAGTCTTGGACTGAGCGCATGGCCCTCGAGATGGTTGACCGCGATCAGCGGCTTGCCCGCAGCAAGTGCCAGTCCTTTTCCGGCAAGGAGAGCGACCATCACCCCGCCGATGAGGCCCGGTCCGGCTGTCGCGGCGACTGCGTCCACATCATGGATCGAAATCTTGGCCTCTTCCAGCACCTTGCGAATCAGTTCGGGAAGAATCTCGACATGCGCTCGAGCAGCGATCTCCGGCACGACCCCGCCGTACGGCTGGTGCGCCCGAGTCTGACCGACAATCGCCTGCGCCAGGATGCGCCGGTCGCTCGTCACCAGCGCCACGGCGCTGTCGTCGCATGAGGATTCAAGACCGAATATTACGCTCATTTTGCTCGCGGCCCTTTGCCTGAAGGCGCCGCGATGCACTAGGGGGCTTCCCATGCAAGGGATGAAGCTTGGGACTCGCGGATCGCCGCTCGCGCTCGCGCAGGCGCGTAAGGTAGCGAGCGCGCTCGAGGCGGCGCAGCGGTGGCCCGAAGGCTATGTTGAGCTCGTCCCCTTCGCAACCACCGGCGACAAGGTCCAGGACCGACCCCTGAGCGAGATCGGCGGCAAGGCGCTCTGGACCAAGGAGCTGGATCGCGCACTACTCGCCGGAGAGGTGGATTTCTGTGTCCATTCGATGAAGGACGTCGAAAGCGTTCGGCCAAAGGAAATCCACATTGCCGCCGTGCGTCCGCGGGGCGACGTGCGCGACCGGATCATCGGCGCCGAATCCATCGACAAGCTCAAGCAGGGGGCAGTCGTCGGCACCTCTTCGAGACGACGGGCGGCGCAGCTTTTGCGGCTTCGGCCAGATCTCAAGATTGTTCCTTTGCGCGGCAATGTCGAAACGCGCCTCAAGAAAGTTGAAGCGGGCGAGATCGATGCGACTTTGTTAGCCGCGGCCGGCCTCAAACGGCTGGAAATCCGGGCCGGTACCGCGATCCCCACTGAGGTTCTGCTGCCTGCCCCTGGACAAGCAGTGATTGGGATCGAGTGCCGCACGAACGATACGCGGACGCAAAGTGTGCTCACCACGATCAATAATCAGATCACCTATGATTGTGTGATGGCTGAGCGGACCTTTACGGCCGCGCTCGGGGCGACCTGCGCCTCGCCGGTCGCGGCATTTTGTGTGCTCGAGGACGGGGATTTGCGCATGCGGGCGCAGATTTTCAGCGAAGACGGCCGCGACATGGTTGAAGAGCGCGCCGTGTTCGATTGCGAAGAGACCGACGTTCCGACAATGCTCGCCCGAGAGATGCTGGGAAAGGCGCCGGCATCGATTCGGAGGTTGTTCGACGCGCGATGAGGCGCATCCTCGTTCTGCGCCCGGAGCCTGGTGCCACGGCGACGATGGAGCGCGCGCGCCGACTGGGCCTCGAGGCGATTTCGGTTCCGCTCTTTGAGATTATTCCGGAGTCGTGGACAGCGCCCAGTCCGGGGCAGTTCGACGCGCTCCTGTTGACCAGCGCCAACGCCGCGCGCCACGGCGGCAATGAGCTGAAAAAGTTGCTCGATGTGCCGGTCTACGCCGTGGGGGAGGCGACCGCCGATGCCGCGCGAAAGGCCGGGTTTCGGGTTGCTTTTGCTGGCGACGCAGGTGTCGACGGGCTGATGGCCACAATCCCGGCAAATGCGCGATTACTGCATCTTTGCGGTGAGGATCGCATAGCGCCGTTTGATGTCCGTCACTCGATCACTCCGATCCCAGTCTACCGAGCGATAGAAATCCCCGCACCTGGCCTCTCTCCCCTTTCCCAGAGCGTGTCGCTAATCCATTCGCCGCGCGCCGGGCGCCGCTTCGCTGAGCTGGTCCAGGAACGTGGCGGGATTGCGATCGCCGCGATCAGCGCGGCCGCCGCGGCAGCGGTCGGCGCCCATTGGGAAGTCGTCGAAGTTGCGGCCGAACCGACGGATGACGCACTGCTGGCTCTCGCGGCGAGGCTGTGCAACAAACCGACGCCGAAATGAACGGGACGACCTCTCAGCAGGGTATGAGCTGGAGCGCCAGGCTGCTGATTGCTCTGGCGCTCGTGATTGCCGGCGCTGCCGTGGCGACCTGGGGCCTTGCGCACTACCAGCCGGCTGCGCGCTTCCTCGGCGTCGTTTCGCCGGCCGCACCCGTCACTTCGAGAGCGGTTACAGTGGCAAGCGTTCCACAGTCAGTGCCCGCGCCCGCAGCGTCGCCGACCCAGACTGAGGCCGAGCACCTCGCGATGCTCGAAACGAGGCTGTCGCGGGTCGAGAATGCGACGCAGCGCGCGGAGGGTTCGGCCGGTCGGGCGGACGCGCTCGTCGTCGCATTCGCCGCCCGGCGGGCGATCGATCGCGGGGTGGCGCTCGGCTACCTCGAAAATCTGCTCGTCGAACGTTTCGGCTCGCAGCACCGGCAAGCCGTGGCAACCATCATCACCGCATCCCACCAGCCGGTGCGTCTCAACGATCTCACCGCCGAGTTCGACACGCTTGGTCCGGAGCTTCGGCGCGGCGATGCGCGGGCCGATTGGTGGTCCAATGTCGTCTATGAGCTGAGCTCGCTCGTCGAGGTGCGCCGCGCGGACCGGCCGAGCACCAATCCTGACGCGCGCTACAACCGCGCGGTGCAGCGTCTGGCCTCGGGCGACGTCGATCAAGCGCTCGCCGAAACCATGCGGCTCCCGGGCGCTTCCAATGCCGCGGATTGGGTGGGCAAAGCACGTCGTTACATCGCCGCGCACCGCGCACTCGACGAGATCGAATCCGCGGCGTTGCTACCGGGCCCGAATTCCCTGCGCTGATCGGTTGAAAAGAGGCTTGGCAAGCGACTCGCGGAATGCGAGTCTTGGGCCGTGCCGAGCAAGCTGGGATTCAGCTCGGACGCGCTAAGCACCTGTGAATCTGGTCGAACTTGGGGGGAGTTTGAAGTTATGACGTCAGTCTGGAGGCGTTTGGGCCTAGGACTCGTGCTGGTCGCAACGGCGCAGGTCAGTGCTTCGGCCGCAACCCAGCCAGGCGCTCCGCAACCCGTGCCTCATCCGGCGACTTATGCGCGCCCGGCTCCAGTCGCGCCCCAGTACATCCGGGACCGGGTCGACCAGCTCGGCCGCGAATTCAACGGTCGCGTCGGAATTGCGGTGAAATCGGTCGATGAAGGTTGGTCGACCGGTTGGAAGGAGGACGATCTCTATCCGCAGCAGAGCGTCAGCAAGCTTTGGGTGTCGATCACGGCGCTCGACGCTGTGGATCACGGACGCGTCACCCTCGACCACAAAGTGACGCTCACACGTGACGATTTGACGCTTTTTCACCAGCCCATCGCGACGAAAATCGTCGGCGGCGGCTATACGACAACGCTGGACGAGCTAATGTTCAAGGCGATCACGACCAGCGACAACACTTGCAATGACAAGTTGATGCGATCGATCGGGGGCGCTGAGGCGGTGCGCAACATGATCGCCGCCAAGGGTCTCGGAAGCATCCGCTTCTACAACGGCGAACGCGCGCTGCAGAGCAAAATTGCTGGACTGATCTGGAGCCCAAGCTATTCGGTCGGCAACGCTTTCTATCAAGCGCGCGACGCGCTGCCAAAAGCCCTGCGCCAGGCCGCATTCAACCGCTATGTCGAGGATCCTTATGATGGGGCGGCGCCAAGCGCGATCGTCAATGCGCTCGCCCGCCTCAAACGCGGCGAGCTTCTTTCGCCGTCATCGACCCAGAAGCTGCTGTGGATCATGAGTAACACCAAGACCGGTGCGAACCGGCTGAAAGGCGGCCTCGAGCCGGGCTGGAAACTCAGTCACAAGACCGGCACCGGGCAGATCCTCGGCCCGTATCAGGCGGGGTACAACGACATCGGCATTCTCACGGCTCCGGATGGGCGCAGTTACGCAGTGGCGGTGATGATCAAGAAAACTTCAGTGCCGCTGCCGACGCGCATGACCCTGATGAACAATGTCGTGCGCGCGGTGATCGCGCAGGACGCGATGCTCCGCGGCACGCCCTACGCCCAGCAATGAGATGAGTGCGGCGGCGAATTTGGCCGCAACTCCCGGCGTGCAACGCGTGCCGACGCGCGAGCTCGAGCTGTTCATTGTAAGACGCTTCCTCGATGCGGAGACCTGTACCGCGTTGATGGAACGGATCGACGAGCGTCGCCGTCCGTCCGAGATCGCCGACGACGTCGGGATCGCCAATTTTCGTACTAGCGAAACTTGCGACCTCGATTTTCGCGATCCGGTGGTGGCGGCGGTCGATCACAAGATCGCCAACTTGCTCGGCCTGCCGCTCGCCGCGAGCGAACCGCTGCAGGGTCAGCGCTACGCGACCGGACAAGAATTCAAGGCACACACTGATACTTTCGAACCGGGCGGCTATGATTTCTACGTCCACACCGCCGACACCGGCCAGCGCACCTGGACCGCAATGATCTATTTGAACGAGCCCGAAGAGGGCGGGGCGACGCGATTCAAGTCGATCGGCAAAACCGTCCAACCGGAAACCGGCAAGTTGCTCGCCTGGAACAACCTCCTTGCCGACGGAACACCCAATCCGGCGACCGTGCACCAGGGCATGAAGGTGCGACGCGGCACGAAATATGTGCTGACCAAGTGGTTCAGGGAGCGGCCGGCGTAAGGGCCACGCCGATCGCCGTCGGTACAGCTATTCAACTCCGCTGCCGCCGCCCTGCCCGAGAGGCTTCACATGCACCGTTTTGATGTTGGTGAACTCGCGGATGCCGAAGGCCGAGCATTCGCGTCCGTAACCGGAATGCTTGACCCCTCCGAATGGCATGCGCGGGTCGGAGCGGACATTTTCGTTGACGAAGCTCAATCCGGCCTCGAGGTCCTCGGCCGCGATGCGGCGGCCGCGGCCGAGGTCCGAAGTCAGCACTCCGGAGCCGAGACCGAACTCGCTGTCATTGGCAATTCGGATGGCATCGCGCTCGTCATCGGCCGCGATAATGGACGCCACGGGACCGAAAACCTCCTCGTCATGAGCGGGCTGACCGGGCAGAACGTTCGTGAGCACGGTCGCGGGGTACCAGGCGCCCGGGCGATCCGGCACCTTGCCGCCCAGCAGCAGGCGCGCTCCTTTGCGGATACTTTCACTGACCTGGCGGTGGATTTCGTCGCGGGCGCGGACGCTCTGCATTGGGCCGAGCTTGGTCCCGGTTTTCGTCGGATCGCCCATTTCGAAGGCGCGCATCGCGTCCACCATCGCCTTTTCGAAAGGTTCGAGGATCGAGCGCACGACAATGAAGCGTTTGCCGGCAATGCAGCTCTGACCGCCATTCACCATCCGCGCGGTGACGGCGATCTTGGCCGCCTCGACGACGTCTGCATCCTCAAGCACCAGGTAGGCGTCCGACCCGCCGAGCTCGAGCACACATTTCTTGAGCACCGAGCCGGCCGCTGTCGCAACGCTGCGACCTGCAGGGACGCTGCCGGTCAGTGTCACCGCGGCGACGCCATGGTCCTTGATCAGCGCTTCGACTTCGCTGCTCGGCAGAAGGAGGGTCCGAAACAGGTCGGGCGGAATTCCCGCCTCGTGCAGCACGTCTTCGATCGCCAGCGCACACCCGGGAACGTTGCTCGCATGCTTGAGCAGCGCCCCATTGCCCGCCATCAGCGCGGGTGCGGCAAACCGGAAGACCTGCCAGAAGGGGAAGTTCCACGGCATGACGGCGAGGATCACGCCGAGAGGATTGAACGTCACGAAGGCTTCGCCGCCGCCAATGTCGATGGACTCCTGGGCTAGATAATCTTGCGAATGGTCGGCGAACCAGTCGCACTGGAACGCACATTTCTCGATCTCGGCAAGGCCGTCATCGAGGGTCTTGCCCATCTCAGCCGTCATCAGCCGCGCGAGATCGTCCTTTCGCGCGCGAAGAATCTCGGCCGCCTTGTGGATGGCGGCCGAGCGCTCCGCAAAAGACGTACGTCGCCAATGCAGAAAGGCGCGATGCGCTGCCGCAGCCGCTTCGCAAGCTTGGTCCAGCGTGTTGAGCGCGTAGGAGCGCCCGGGCTCCCCCGTCGCTGGATTGGTCGTCTGCAGCGTCTGGCGAGCGTCCGAACGTGCGAGTTCCAGCTGGTCCGCCATGGCATTGCTTCCTTTACAGATCGGTCGAGCGGCTCGCTTCGAAAAGAAACCAGGTGCGCCGCTCCGCCTCATCGATCCACACCTCGATCAGGCTCGCCGTGGCGACATCCCGGTGTTCATCGCACAGCTCGTGCGTGCGCCGCATTTCGTTCACGAGCTGCTTATTGTCCTCGCGCAGCTCCGCGAGCATGTCGTGCGGAGTCACAAAATCTGCGTCATTGTCGAGCAGCCGCTGCAATTGCTTGATTTGGCCGGTCGAGCGCAATGTGCCGCCGCCGATCTTGCGCACGCGCTCGGCGAT
>JBKPON010000042.1:0-1114 GCA_046733135.1 Pseudomonadota bacterium
AATCATCGAGAATGGCGCGGTTGGGATCGCGGACGGCAAGATCGTGCGCGTGGGCAAGCGCACGGAGCTCGCCGGCTATCGCGCCAAACGGGTCGACGCGCTCGACGGTGCGTGGGTCACTCCCGGCCTGATAGACTGCCACACGCATTTGGTGTTCGGCGGAACCCGTGCCGCCGAACATGCGATGCGCCGTGCCGGAGCCACCTACGAGCAAATCGCAAAGGCGGGCGGTGGAATTGCCTCAACGGTCGCAAAGACGCGCGCCGCAACCGATGATGAGCTGCTAGAGCAGAGTCGCTGGCGACTACATGCGTTGATGTCCGGTGGCTGCACGACAGTCGAAGTGAAGTCCGGCTATGGTCTGGATCCGAAGAACGAGCTTCGGCTGCTGAATATCATCAAGCTACTCGGCGACGGCGAGGCGGTGCGGATCGTGCCGACGCTCCTCGCGTTACACGCGATTCCCGCCGGCCAGCGCGATCGGCGCGCGCACTATGTCACTGAAATGGTGGATAAGCTGATCCCCGAAGTTGCGAAGGCGAAACTCGCGGCCAGCGTCGACGCCTTTTGCGAGACGATTGCCTTCACCCCAGACGAAGTGGAGCGCGTGTTCAAGGCCGCGGCGCAGCAGGGCCTGCGGGTCCGGCTCCACGCCGAGCAATTGTCCAATCAACATGGGGCGGCACTCGCCGCCGAGCATCGCGCCCTCTCGGCCGACCATCTCGAATATCTCGACGAGGAAGGGGCCAAGGCGATGGCGGAAGCGGGTACCGTCGCCGTGCTTCTGCCCGGCGCTTTTTACGCCCTGCAGGAGGAGCACAAACCCCCCGTCGAGTTGCTGCGGAAGCACAACGTCCGAATCGCCATCGCCACCGATTGCAATCCGGGGACGTCGCCGATGCTTTCCCCCACGCTGGCTATGAACATGGCCTGCACTCTGTTCGGACTGACGCCCGACGAAGCCCTCGCTGGGATGACCCTCAACGCCGCTCGGGCGGTCGGTTTGGAAAAGCAAATCGGTAGTCTTGCTCCGGGCAAGGCAGCGGACCTTTGCGTCTGGCGCATCGAATCGCTCGCTGAGCTCGGCTACTGGCTGGGTCTGCCCGGGCCTGAG
>JBKPON010000043.1:0-18600 GCA_046733135.1 Pseudomonadota bacterium
GGCGGAGAGATCGAGCTCACCCACAATTGGAATGAGGCCGGTTATTCGGACGGCCGCAACTTCGGCCATCTCGCCTACCGGGTCGACGATATCTACAAAACATGCCGGCGACTGATGGACGCCGGTGTGGCGATCAATCGCCCCCCGCGCGACGGTCGGATGGCATTCGTCCGCACGCCCGACAACATCTCGATTGAACTGTTGCAGGAAGGGCCGGCCCTTGCCCCCGCCGAGCCTTGGGCATCGATGCCCAACAGCGGCGAATGGTAGGCTGTCGCGGCGTCGCAAGCTTGCCGATGCGCTGGCGATCCTCGAAGGCGAAGCGTAGAGAACGAAGCATGGAAATCGTCGCTGTCCCGGCCTTCGCCGACAATTACATTTGGCTAGTGCACGACGAGCCGACCGGCGAGACGGCGGTCGTGGATCCCGGCGATGCCGCGCCGGCGTTAACCGAAACACAACGCCGCGGCTGGACCGTCAGCCAGGTCTGGAACACCCATCATCACTGGGATCATTCCGGTGGGAATCTCGCGATGAAAGAGGCGACGGGCTGCACCGTTTCCGGCCCAGCTTCCGAACAGATCCCGGGCCGCGACGTCGCTCTTTCCGAAGGAAGCGAGTTGCGGATCGGCGATCATGTGGGGCGAGTGATGGAGATCCCGGGGCATACGCTCGGCCACATTGCCTTGGTATTCGAGTCCGAGCAGATCGCCTTCGTCGGAGATACGCTCTTCGCAATGGGCTGCGGGCGCCTGTTCGAGGGCACTGCGCAGCAGATGTATGGCTCGCTTCAGCGCCTCGTCGATCTACCGCCTGGGACGGCGCTCTACTGCGGACACGAATATACGCTGGCGAACGCGCGATTTGCTGCCCATGCAGAGCCCGGCAACTCGGCCATCGCGGACCGGCTGGCCCAAGCTCAAAAGCTTCGCAATGCGGGCGAGATCACATTGCCCACGAGCGTTGCCTTGGAACGTGAAACCAACCCCTTCGTTCGAGCGAATAGTTGGGAGGAGTTCGCGCGTCTCAGAGCGGAAAAAGACAGCTTTCGTTCATGAACGAAAGCGCCAAAGAAGGCCCGCGACAATATATCGTGTGGAGGTCAAAATGCGTGGTCTCTCACTACTTCTGATCGGCGCCGCGCTAGCTGTTCCATCGGCGGCTGCCCAGCAGCAGCCCGTGCGTAGTCCCAAGGCGCAGGAGAAATTCGATAAGCTCATTGCCGGCATGGTCGCGAAACCGCCAGTGCCGTGCATGTCGACATTCAATGCCTATCAAACGACTGTGATCGACGAAGCGACGGTCGCCTTTAGGTTCGGCAGCAATCGCCTTTACGTCGCCCACTTGCCTGGCGGCTGCAGCAACCTTGCGACCCCGCCTTATGCCATGGTGACGAGGCAGGTCGGATCTGCCCAGATCTGCCGCGGCGACATCGCGAACATCGTCGATCCGCATAACGGGTTCACGGTGGGGAGCTGCGTTTTCGGCGAATTCACGCCCTACACTAAAGCGAACTCATAGGAGCTGGTGAAATGCGTGGCCTCTCGGCCTTTATAATCGGCGCAACGCTCGCGGGCTGTGCGGCGACGGCTGAACAGCCGATGCGCAGCGCGCAGAAGCAGCAGGAATATCAACGGCTCATTGCCGGAAAGGTGGCAGGACCGCCGGTCAGCTGCCTACCCACCTACAGCGCCAATGACATGATCGTGATCGACGAGCAGACCATCGCTTTCAGGCAAGGCGGGAACCATGTCTACATCGCCCACATGCCGGGTGGCTGTAGCAACCTTGGTCGCTCGCCATACACGATGGTGACGAAGCAATTCGGAACGGCTCAGTTGTGCCGCGGCGACATTGCCCAGATCGTCGATACGACCAACAGGATCACCGTCGGCAGCTGCGTCTTCGGCGACTTCACCCCCTACAGTCGAGCGCAGTAGCTTAGTGTTTGTAGAGCGCGTCGAGCCGCTCGCCATAGACTCCGCCAATGACGTGCCGCCGGATTTTCATCGATGGCGTGAGCTGTTCGTTGTCGATAGCGAACGGCTCATCGGCGGTGATGAAGCGGCGCACCCGCTCGATCACGGAGAGATCGGCATTCACCCGATCGACCGCTCTCTGCAGCCGCTGCTGAAGGTCGGACGCTGAAGCAATTTCCGGATCGGGTACAATGAGCGCTACGAGGTGCGGACGGCGGTCGCCATAGACCATCGCTTGCGCGATCTCCGGCTGCAGCGTCAACATGCCTTCAATCCGCTGGGGCGACACGTTGTCGCCCTTGTCGTTGACGATGATGTCCTTCTTCCGGTCCGTAATGACGATCCGGCCCTTCTCGTCGAGATGGCCGACATCGCCGGTCCCGAGCCACCCATCACGAAGCACCCGCGCGGTTTCTTCTTCATTTCGCCAATAGCCGTGCATGACGAGCTCGCCGCGGACCATGATCTCGCCGTCCTCGGCGATGCGTACTTCGGTGTTCTTGATTGGCGGCCCGACGGTATCGAGCTTGATGCCGGCGCTCGGCCGATTACAGGCCAGCACCGGTCCGGTTTCCGTCTGGCCGTAGCCCTGGAGGAAGGTGATCCCGAGCGATTCGAAGAACAGGCCGACTTCGGGGTTAAGCGGAGCGCCGCCCGAGACCCACGCCTTTTGCCGCCCGCCGATCTTGGCGCGCACCTTCCGCCGCAGAGTCAAAGAGAGGAGGCCGTGCATCGGCAGATCCCAAGGCTTGACCCTTCCGCTGGCCTTGTCGCCACCGATCTTGAGCGCGCGCATCATGAGGTATTTCGACATACCACCACCCGCTTCGATCGATTTCAAGATGCGGGTCCGCAGCATTTCGAACAGCCGCGGGACCACGACCATGATGGTCGGTTGCACCTCCTCGATGTTGGAGGCCAGCTTCTCGAGGCTCTCGGCGTAGTAGATTTGGGCCCCAAGCGCGACGGGGAAGTGCTGCCCGCCGGTATGCTCATAGGCGTGGCTCGCCGGAAGAAACGACAGGAAGACTTCATCATCCCAACCGAAGTCGGTTGAGATGACATCGGTGCAGCCCTCGAGATTGTGGAGGATCGCGCCATGATGTTGGCAAACACCCCGCGGGGCGCCGCCGGTGCCGCTGGTGTAAATGATGCACGCAAGATTGCTACGCCCGATCTTCGCAATGCCTTCCCTGGTGCCGGCCACGTCGGAGTCGCCGGCGATCATCTCCGCCCAATGATGGACGTTCACCCAATCGGGAACCTGACCCGCGCGAATGTCTTCCATCCCGATGACGTGATGACAGTCGGCCGAAGTTAGCACTGCGGGCACAAGATTTTTCGCCAACTTCTGGTTCGAAACGATGACGGCACGGGCGCCAGAATTTTCCAATATATGGGTGTGATCACGAACCGTGTTCGTGGCGTAGGTCGGCACCGTGACGCAGCCCGCCGCCATGATTCCAAGATCGGCGATCAGCCATTCCGGTCGGTTTTCGCTGACCAGAACCACGCGATCGCCCGATTGCAGGCCGATCCGCTTGAGGTTCTGCGCCAGCGCCGCGACCAAACGCGCCGCTCCGTTCCAGCTGATCGCCCGCCATTCGCCTTCGCGCTTGGCCCAAAGGAAGGGCTCGTCGCCCTTCTGCTGCGCGCGCGTCAGGAACAGCGAAACCAGATTGTCGAAATGTTCGAGCTGACGCGCCATCCTTCTCCCTTACTTCCGCGGCCGCGGCTTCTTAGCGGAAACGGTTGCGAGCGCCACTCGTCCTGCTAGGCGCAAGGCAATGCGCCTGTTCCGCAAGCTCGTCGCCCTACTCGTCTGCGCATCCTTCGCCGGCTGCTCCAATGCGCAAGCGCCGGCACCCCAGACGGTCACCGCGGCACGGACGACAGAACCGTTCGTCATCGCCGCCAATCCCCTCGCGGCCGCGGCCGGAATCAACGTCCTGAAACGTGGCGGCAGCGCGGTCGACGCGGCGATCGCGGTGCAGGCCATGCTGTCGCTGGTCGAGCCGCAAAGCTCGGGCATCGGCGGCGGCGCTTTCATGAACTATTATGATGCGCGCACGGACAAGCTCAGCATCTATGATGGGCGCGAAGTCGCGCCGGCGCAGGCCGTTTCCACCATGTTCCTCGATACCACCGGCAAACCGCTTCCCTTCGACACAGCGGTGCTGAGCGGTCGAGCGACGGGCGTACCCGGCGCCGTGAAGATGCTGGCTCTCGCCCACGACGAGCACGGGCGGCTCCCCTGGAGCAGCCTGTTCGGAGATGCTGAACGGACCGCGGCGGAGGGATTCATCGTTTCGCCGCGTCTCGGTCGACTGGTGCACGCCGACTATGCCGAGAATCACGCGAGCGATGTTCTCGCTTATTTCTCGCAAGGACCGGGCGGGCGCCTGGTGGAGGCCGGCGACCGACTTCGCAATCCTGCCTATGCGCAGTTTCTCCGCCGTCTCGCCGATGAGGGCCCTGCCGCGCTTTACGGTGGGTCCACGGCGGCCAAGATCGTCGCGCGAACCCGCGCCGGACCCCTGGGCGGGTCGATGACCCCGGCTGACCTTGCCAACTACCGAGCCCTGAAACGCGAGCCCGTGTGTGGTCCCTTCCGCGTCTATCTGTTGTGCGCTCCGCCACCGCCCGCGAGCGGTGTCGGGCTCGTCGAGGTGATGATGTTGCTCGACCGGACGGACATCGCATCGCGCCGTCCCAACGATCCGCAAGCCTGGTTCCTGTTCGCCGAGGCCAGCCGCCTGATGTACGCCGACCGCGATCGTTACGTCGGCGATCCGGCATTCGTGAGCGTACCCGTCGCGGGCATGATCGACCCCGCCTATGTCGCTTCGCGCGCTCGATTGATCGGCGCGACGGCCGGTGCGCCGCCCGACGCCGGACGGCCCGAACTCGCGCCGTTGATGGCCGTCGACAAGACCGTCGAGCCGACCGGCACGTCCCATTTCATCATCCAGGATCACGAGGGGAACGTTGTCTCCATGACCACAACGGTCGAATCGATCTTCGGCACTGGCCGGATGGTCGACGGCTTCTTCCTCAACAACCAGCTGACCGATTTCTCGTTCAGCCCGGTGGACGATCAGGGCCGGCCGGCCG
Organism: Pseudomonadota bacterium; assembly: GCA_046733135.1. GTDB lineage: Bacteria > Pseudomonadota > Alphaproteobacteria > Sphingomonadales > Sphingomonadaceae > Sphingomicrobium. The sequence continues at coordinate 5,094 of JBKPON010000043.1, forward strand.
CCAATGCCGTCGCTCCTGGCAAGCGTCCCCGTTCGTCGATGGTGCCCACGATCCTGCTGACCCACGACGGCCGCTTCGCCGGCGCCATTGGTTCGGCCGGCGGCAACGCAATCATCGCCTACGTTGCCAAATCACTGGTCGCCGCGATCGACTGGACCATGCCAATGGCAGAGGCGATCGCGGAGCCCAATCTCGTCGCGCGCGGCCGCAACTTCAACGGAGAAGTGACGAGGTTTTCACCCGACGTGCTGGAAGGATTGCGGGCCAGGGACATCGACTTGAAACCGGGACAAGGCGAGGATTCCGGAGTCCAGGGAGTGCTGATCCGCGACGGACGGATCGACGGCGGCGCCGACCCGCGGCGCGAGGGCGTCGTAATTATCTTGCCACGCTAGCGCTCGCTCCCAACCGCCTCAGCAATGTTGGCGAAGCCAGCGTCCCGAACACGCTCCGCAAGTCCGCGCGCGATGCGGCGGGCGATGCCCGGCCCGTCATAGACCATCGCCGTGTAAAGCTGGATCAGGCTCGCTCCGGCGCGGATACGTTCCCACGCGTCTTCGGCGTTGGCGACACCTCCGACGCCGACCAGGGGAATCTCGCCGCCGCCGGCGCGACGAAATTTTCGAAGCGCGTCGAGCGCGAGAGGCTTGAGGGGCCTGCCGGAAAGGCCGCCCAACTCAGCCGCGAAGCGCGAGTAGAGCGGGGGGCGCGAGACGGTCGTGTTGGAAACGATCAGTCCATCGATGCCATGATCGATCGCGGAGCGCGCGATCCGATCGGGATCCCTGTCGTCGAGGTCAGGGGCGACCTTGAGGAAGATCGGTTTCTTCGTCCGGACGCCCCGAACCGCCGCGAGAAGCTCATTCAGCGCCCCCTCGTCATGCAAGGTCCGCAGCCCGGGAGTATTGGGCGAGCTGATGTTGATCGTGATGTAGCTTGCCACATTGCTCATCGCCCGGACGCCGCTCACATAATCGGCGATCCAGTCGGAGCTGTCCTTGTTGGCGCCCACGTTCACGCCGACGATCCCGCCATGACGATGGCACTGCAGGCGATCGAACGCGGGCGGCTGTCCACGATTGTTGAAGCCCAGCCGATTGATCACCGCTTGGTCCCGGGTGAGGCGGAAAAGACGGGGGGTCGGATTTCCATCTTGCGGCCGCGGGGTCAGTGTGCCGACTTCCACGAAACCGAAGCCAAGCCCCAGCATCTGCTCGGGGACCTCGGCGTTCTTGTCGAAGCCGGCGGCCAGGCCGACGGGCGAAGGAAAATCCAGCCCCGCAACTTTTGTCTTGAGTGATCCGGGGAGTCGGGGCGGTTGGTGCGCGGGTACGGCCTTCAGCGCCAATATCGTCAAGCGATGGGCGGTTTCCGCATCGAGCATGAAGGCCAGCGGCCGAATGAGCGGATAGATGCGCACCGGTTCGGATTGCCGTGTTGCGGCGTTGATCGCAACTCGCGGACGGTTGCGCTGCATCGCCAAGACGCTAGGCAGGCGCGCGATGCTGAGCATGGATTACATCAAGGAGAACCGCGAGGCCGTTGAGCGCGCGATCCGCGACAAAGGCGTGAGCCTGGACCTTGAAGAGCTTCTTGCGATCCATACGGAGGTACGGGCGGGCAAGACGGAGATCGAGCGGCTGCGTGCCGAGCGCAACGCCATCAGCGCTCAATTTCCAAAAGCCTCGGCCGATGAGAAAGAGGCGTTGGGTCGGCAGGCGAAGGAAGCGGGCGCTCGCGCTTCGGAGCTCGAAGCCGGGCTCGCCGACAAGGAAGCCGAGCTCAAGACGCTAATGCTCCAATTGCCGGGGATCCCCTATGAAGGAGCGCCAGTCGGGCCGGACGAGAGTTTCAACAAGGTCATTCGGACCGTGGGCGAAAAGCCGAGCTTCGCGTTCGAGCCGCTCGATCATGTCGCGCTGATCGAGAATAACGACTGGGCCGACCTGTCGCGTGTAACCCAGGTTTCGGGATCGCGTACTTATTGCCTCAAGGGCTCGCTGGCTTTGCTCGAGACCAAGCTGATGGCCTGGGCTCTGGAGAGGATCGCTCGGGCCGGGTTCACACCGATCACCGTGCCGGCAATCGCCCGCGAGCAGGCTTTCCTGGATCAGGGTCAGTTTCCGGGGCACCGTGAGGAAACTTACGAACTTCCCAACGACGATTTGTGGCTGGCCGGCACCGCCGAAGTGGTTCTGACCTCGCTCCATGCGGGCGAGATCATCGAGTCGGACAAGCTGCCGATCCTATACGCCGGCTATTCGCCTTGCTTCCGCCGCGAGGCGGGCAGTGCGGGTAAAGATGTGCGCGGTCTGCTGAGGGTGCATCAGTTCGTGAAAGTCGAGCAATATGTGATCTGCGAAGCGGATGACGCACAGTCGGCCGAGTGGCATGCGACATTGCTCCGGCTGGCCGAGGAGCTGCTGCAGGCGCTCGAGATCCCCTATCAAGTGATCGAGACCTCGACTGGCGACATGGGTCTTGGCAAATATCGCATGAATGACATCGAGAGTTGGGTGCCCTCGCTCGGAAAATATCGCGAGACTCACAGTTGCTCGACACTTCACGAATGGCAAGCGCGGCGGGCGAACATCCGTTATCGCGGAAGTGACGGGAAGGTGCGGTTCGCGCATACGCTCAACAATACGGCGCTGGCGTCTCCAAGGATTCTTGTCCCGCTGATGGAAAACCATCAGACTGAAGATGGGCGCGTGAAGCTTCCTCCCGCGCTTCAGGAGCTGATGGGAGACGAATTCCTCTGAACCGCATTCCGACCAACCCTGAGTGGACCGGCGACGATGCACCGCCCAACGGACTTCACCTTCCCGAACTGGCGTGGAACATGGCCCGCCTGGTCGGCGCGTTCCGCAAGCGGGGGCCGCGCGGGCCCGCCGATGGGCCGCCGGTGCTGGTCATTCCCGGTTTCCTATGCAGCGACCAGACCACGTTCACCTTGCGCCGCGCATTGGCTGAGGCTGGCTTCCGGGTTCACGGCTGGAAGATGGGATGGAATCTGGGCGCGAAGTCGGACACGCTGGATCGTCTTCGCCAGCGGGTTGAAAGTCTCGGTCACAAGCGGCCGCTGCTGATTGTCGGCTGGAGTCTCGGCGGGCTCTATGCACGCGAGTTCGCGCGCTACTATCCGGATCGGGCGCGGGCGGTGGTGACGCTGGGTTCGCCCTTCTCCGGTGATCCGCGTCAGAATTCCGTCTGGCCGCTCTACGAACGGGTAGCCAAACACAAGGTCGACGAACCGCCGATCCCCCGGATTACCGACAAGCCGCCGGTTCCGCACCTGGCTCTATGGTCGCGGCGTGACGGCTTGATCGCTCCACGTTCGGCGCGCGGGCTCGACCATGAGCGCGACAAGGAGGTCGAACTCAGCTGCCATCACATGGCGTTTGGAGTGTCGAAAAAGGCAGCGCATGACGTCGTTCGGGAGATCGGCCGTTTTCTCGCGGAAATCGAGGATTCCCAGTCGCCCCATTGACTCTGACAGCCGAGTCGAGAGAGAAGAACAAAACTAGAACAAAAGCGTTGTGAGTCGTGTGGCAAGAGGTCTGTCTCTGGTCGCCGGCGGAGCTGTCTCCGCGCGGGTCGAAGTCTCCTCCCCCGGTTTTCCGGGGGAGGGGGACCATGCGCAGCATGGTGGAGGAGTTCTTAGCCGCGACAGAAAGCCCCACTCTTCGGGCGGTCCCCCTCCCCGGCATATGCGGGGGAGGACGTCTCTGCCTTTCCGCCCCACTCTTTCCGAATTGTTCGCGGGACACCCGCGCGATGGAGGTTGGGCGGGGTTTCTGCTGGCGCAGATCGATCCTTCCAAGCCCATGCTTTGGGTGCAAGACCGAATGGCGATCCTCGAAAGTGGGCGAATCCATCCTCCGGGTCTCCCCTTTCAGAACCTCATCCATGTCGAGGCGCGCGACGCGCGCGACGCGCTTTGGGCGATGGAGGAGGGGGTAAGATGCGCCGCCCTCTCCTCGGTGATCGGCGAGCTGTGGGGCGATCCCAGAGTGCTCGATTTCACCGCCACTCGGCGGTTGGCCGTCGCGTCCGAACACTCCGGCGTGCCATGCTGGCTGGTACGCCTTGGCGGCACTCCGAATCTCAGCGGCGCGCGCCTGCGTTGGCGGATCGCCAGCGCGCCGTCGCTCCTCAACCCGTTCGACGAGCGGGCACCGGGCCTGCCCGCATGGGATGCCGAGCTGTTCCGTGCCCGAGGGTCTCCACCGGGACGCTGGACCATCGCGCATGAGGCGGGTGCTTTCCATCTGGTTGCCCCATCTGGCGATCGAGCGCTCGGCGAAGGACGGAGACTATCCGCCTGACGCGCCCGTCGTCCTCACCGTCGAGGGCGCGCACGGTCTCCTCATCCATGCGGTCACCAAAGCAGCGGCCGAAAGGGGTGCCCGTCAGGGTGCACGTTTGACCGACGCGAGGGCATTAGACCCCAAGCTGATCGCCGTTCCCGCCGATCCCGCGGGCGATTCGGCGCTGGTGCGCCGGCTGGCGCACTGGGCAAGGCGCTGGTCGCCTTTGGTCGAGGTGGACGGCGCGGACGGACTCCGGCTCGACATCGGCGGAGTCGCGCATCTGTTCGGCGGCGAGCAGGGCCTGAGCGATGATGTGCGGGCGCGATTCGTCCGTATCGGCCTGACCGCAAGAATCGCGATCGCTCCGACGGCGGCGGCGGCGTGGGCGTTGGCGCGATATTCATCTGCGTTCCTCTGCAAGCGAAGGGATTTGACGGCTCGGCTCGAGCCTCTTCCAGTTGCCGCCCTGCGCCTCGACCCGGACACCGTGCTCACGCTCGAACGGCTCGGCCTCAAGACGTTGGGCTCGCTTTTCGACATTCCGCGAATCGCACTTGCTCGAAGATTCAGGGATGGTGAAAATGTCGTGGATGCGCTCGATCGAATGCTCGGACGGAAGCCCGAGCCGCTGACGGCTGCTCCGATCGATCCTCCACCTCGCGCGACACTGCGGCTCGAAGAGCCAGCGAACTATGCTGAAGCGGCCAGCCAGGCACTTGAGCGGCTGCTCCCCAAGCTCGTGCAGCAGCTTGAAGAGAAACGTCTTGGCGCTCGGCGGTTGTCGTTGACCGGCTTTCGGGTCGACGGCAGCGTTGCCGAGGCGAGCGTCGCCACGGCGATCCCCAGCCGCGATTCGGAGCATCTCCAGCGCCTGCTCGTCGACAAAGCGGCCGCGCTCGATCCCGAATTCGGCTTCGACGCCTTCGCACTGACGGCGGCATGGACCGAAGACCTGGGCGCCGCGCAGGAAAGCCTGGTCGAGGAACCGAATGGCGACCGCGAGATTGCGCGGCTCACCGATCGGCTGACGGTGAAGCTGGGCCCGCATGCGGTGCGGCGACCGGTGGGCCATGAGAGCCATATTCCCGAACAGGCGAGCGGATGGCTGCCAGTCACATCCTCCCCTGCATTTGCAGAAATCGCTGAGAGGAAAATGCGCCCACAGCGCCTCCTCGATCGCCCTGAAGCCATCGACGTCATTTATGCCACTCCCGAAGGCATGCCGCGGCGTTTCGTCTGGCGTCGCGCCGTACACGACATCGCTCGCGTCGAAGGGCCGGAGCGGATCGCGCCCGACTGGTGGCGCCAGCCGTCATCCGCGCGCCTGCGCGACTATTATCGCGTCGAGGACCGCGAAGGACATCGTTACTGGATCTATCGCGAAGGGCTGGTTGGCGACGGCCGCGGCGGACTGCCCAATTGGTTCCTGCATGGACTGTTCGGCTGATGCCCGAGAAGGTCGGTTTTTCCCGCTTGAAGCTGGTGCGACGGGCCGACACGCCGCCACCTCCGGTCAGCCGCGCGTCCTACGTCGAGCTCGGCGTGACTTCGCCATTCTCCTTCCTGCGCGGAGCGTCGGATGCCATCGAGCTCGTGCTCCGCGCGCTCGAGCTGGGCATGGATTCGATCGGGATTGCCGATCGCAACACGCTCGCTGGAGTCGTGCGAATGCACAGCGCCTGCAAGGAGGCCGGACTGAAGCCGCTGATCGGCTGTCGGCTCGACCTCTCCGACGCTCCAAGCCTGCTTGCCTACCCTCTTGACCGCGAGGGCTATGGCCGTCTTTCCCGGCTGCTCAGCCTCGGCAAGATGCGCGCCCAGAAGGGGGAATGCGAGCTGAGCCTCGTCGACGTCGCAACGCATGCCGACAGTATCGTCTTCATCGCCTGGCCTGAAGAGGATCTGAACGCCTTCGAGGAAGAGCTGCCGCGGCTTCGCGACGCATTGACGTCACTTCGCCATGTCGCGGCGAGCTGGCTCTATCGCGGTGACGACTCGGCTCGGATTGAAAGGCTCGACCGGCTGGCGCGTACGAATGGCTGCGCCATAATCGCCACCAACGACGTCCATTATCATGCGCCCGACCGCCGGCCGCTGCAGGACGTCGTCACCTGCATTCGCGAGAAAGTGACGATCGCGACCGCGGGTTTTCTGCTCAATCCGAATGCCGAACGACACCTCAAATCACCGCAAGAGATGGAACGACTGTTCGTTCGCTGGCCGCACGCCATTTCCGCGACTCGGGAATTCGCCGATGCGCTGAACTTCAGCCTCGACGAGCTCCGCTACGAATATCCGAAGGAAACGGTGCCCAATGGCCGAACACCCCAACAGCATCTCGAACATCTGACTTGGGAACGGGCGGACCGGCGCTGGCCCGAAGGCATCCCCGACAAGCTAATGGCTCAGCTAAAGCACGAACTGGCGCTGATCGAGCGGCTCGACTTCGCCCGCTATTTCCTGACCGTTCACGACATCGTCGCTTTCGCCCGCGGCCTTGATCCCCCGATCCTGTGCCAGGGCCGAGGTTCGGCCGCGAACAGCGCCGTCTGTTATTGCCTCGGGATCACCGCGGTCGACCCGTCGACCAGCGACTTGCTCTTCGAACGCTTCATCTCCGAAGAGCGGCGTGAGCCGCCCGACATCGACGTCGATTTCGAGCATGAACGGCGCGAGGAGGTGATCCAGCACATCTATGAGAAATACGGTCGCGACCGCGCGGGGATCGCAGCGACCGTAATCCATTACCGTCCTCGGTCGGCGATCCGGGAGGTCGGCAAGGTCATGGGACTTTCCGAAGACGTCACTGCCGCGCTTGCCTCGACCATCTGGGGCCAGATGGACGCCGAGCTGGAGGAGGAACGAGCGAATGACGCCGGGCTCGATCTCTGTGACCCGCATCTAAAGCGCACGATCAAGCTCGCCGAGCAATTGATCGGCCTGCCGCGCCACCTGTCGCAGCATGTCGGCGGTTTCATCCTGACCGAGCGACCGCTCACCGAAACCGTTCCGATCGGCAATGGCGCGATGGCGGATCGCACCTTCATTGAATGGGATAAGGACGACATCGACGAACTTGGCATTTTGAAGATCGATGTCCTCGCGCTCGGCATGCTGACATGCATCCGCAAATGTTTCGATCTGATCGAACTGCATCATAGTGAGCGCTGGACCCTCGCCACCGTCCCTCAGGAGGTGCCGGAGGTCTACGACATGCTTTGCCAGGGTGATTCGCTTGGCGTGTTCCAGGTCGAAAGCCGGGCTCAGATGAACATGCTGCCCCGGCTGAAGCCGCGTTGTTTCTACGATCTGGTGATCGAAGTGGCGATCGTCAGGCCGGGACCGATCCAGGGCGATATGGTCCACCCCTATCTGAAGCGCCGCGGCGGCAAGGAAAGCATCACCTTCCCCTGCCCCGATCCCAGCGAGGGCCCGTCCGACGAGCTCGAGCGGATCCTCGGGCGGACGCTCGGCGTCCCGATCTTCCAGGAGCAGGCGATGAAGATCGCCATCGATGCCGCAAAATTTTCGGCTGACGAAGCGAACCAGCTGCGCAAGGCGATGGCGACCTTCCGGTCGCGGGGAAGGATCGAACCCCTTCAGGACAAGATGGTCGGGCGGATGGTCGCGCGGGGTTATGACCCAGATTTCGCGCAACGTTGCTTCGACCAGATCAAGGGCTTCGGCGAATATGGTTTTCCTGAAAGCCACGCGGCAAGCTTCGCGCACCTTGTCTACGTGTCGAGCTGGCTCAAGTGGAAATATCCAGCGGCTTTCGCCTGCGCGCTGCTGAACTCACAGCCGATGGGCTTCTACGCCCCAGCCCAGATCGTTCGCGACGCCCGCGAACATGGCGTCGAGGTGCGCGAGGTGGACGTGAACCACTCAGATTGGGATTGCACGCTGGAAGACGGTGCGATGCGCCTAGGTCTTCGCCAAATCGAAGGGCTGCATCGTGACGCGGCGGATCGCCTGGTCGCCAGACGACCCTATCGGACGGTCGCGGAGCTGCGCAGCCGAGCGCAAGTGCCCGTCCACGCGATCCATCGTCTCGCCGCGGCCGACGCGTTCCGGTCGATGAACCTCGACCGACGTGCCGCGCTGTGGGACTCGCGAGCATTGAAGCAAGCACCCGACCTGCCGCTGTTCGCTTATGCTGAAGCTCAAGATGAAGGCAACGAAGCAGAGCCGGCACGGCTCCCCGACATGCCCCTCTGCGAGCACGTCGTGAACGACTATCAGACCACCCGCCTCAGCCTGAAGGCGCATCCGATGCACTTCCTTCGCGAGCACTACGCCGCGCAGAAGTTCGTCACGACAGACCAGTTGAAGGCCATCCGCGACGGCAAACGGTTGTCGATCGCCGGCTTGGTGCTAATCCGCCAGCGCCCCGGCAGCGCCAAGGGCGTCGTCTTCATCACCATCGAGGATGAAACCGGAGTGGCGAATCTCGTCATCTGGCCGGACGTGTTCGGTAAACAGCGCAAGATCGTCATGGGCGCTCGGTTGATGGCCGTGCAGGGCATCGTCCAGCGCGATCCGGATAGCGACGTGATCCACGTCGTCGCTCGGCGGCTTGAGGATCATACTCACATGCTGCGCAATCTGAGCGATGATCCGATGACTCCGCCGAAAGCACGGGGCGACGCCCCCGGCAGCTGGCGCCCTCCTGCAAGCCGCCATCCGCGCGACGTGGAAATCATCCCCAAAAGCCGCGATTTTCACTAGCCGCGAAATCCATCTATGGTGCCCAAAGCAGCGGGAGATCGACCATGCGTGCATTCTTCGCCACGATCATTTTAATGACGCTCACGGCGGCACAGGACGCACCGCAAGCCTCGATCGAGGGCCGCTGGAAAAGCCCCGGCGGAAACAGCATCATCGAAATCGCACCCTGCGGAAGCAGCTGGTGCGGCACCGTCGCCTGGGCGAGCGCGTCAGCCCAGCAGGCTTCGGCGAAGGTCACTGATCAGTTGGTCGGGACCCAGCTCCTAACCGAGCTTCAACCGGACAAGGAGGGCCGCTGGCACGGAAAATTGTTCATTCCGGACAAGAACATGCGGGTCACCGCCAAGATTCAACTAGTCAGTGCTCAGCAACTCAAAGTTTCCGGATGCGCCGCGGGTCGGGCGCTATGCAAATCGGCGCTGTGGAACCGACTCGACGGGCCGTTGCCTGCTTCGAACTAAGGCATTGCCCGTTCATCGGGAGGCAAGCTCAGCGCACCATTTCTGCCGCAAACTCCGGCTAAGCCTGTGATCATGAAACGGTTTCTTGCAAAGATTGTGCTCGTCCTGCTCGCCCTCGTCGTGCCTATGACGGCATCGGCGCAGGCCGCGCTCGAGGGCCGCTGGAAAAACCCTAAGGGTAGTGTCATCGTCAATGTTGAGCGCTGCGGCGACGCTTATTGCGGGACAGTGAGCTGGGCGACGGCCAAGAATCGAGAGAAGGGCGTGTCCCCTGGTACACGGGTGCTGAGCGAACTTCGGCCGCAAGGCAATGGCGTCTACAAGGGGCGAGCATTCGAGCCGAAGCGCAACATGGCCGGCTCGGCGATCGTCCATCAGGTCGGGCCCAATGTCATGATCGTGAAGGGCTGCGCCGTCATCGGGTTACTCTGCAAGGAACAACGCTGGATCCGAATCAGCTGAGCGCGATGAGTCCCGCGCCGATTTCTCCTGCCAGCACCGCCGCCTGAAGCGCCGCCATGTCGTCTGCCCAATAGCGGTCAGACGTGAAGCGCGGAGTGATGCCGCGCACCTGTCGGTGAACGGACTGCAGCTTCGGCGACGTCGTGAGCGGTGCATGGAGGTCGACGCCTTGCGCCGCCGCGAGCAGCTCGATCGCAATGACGCCCGCCGTGTTACGGACGATCTGGCAGGCCTTGCGCGCGGCGATCGGCGCCATCGAGACATGATCTTCCTGGCCAGCGGAAGTCGGAATCGAATCGACGCTCGCCGGATAGGCGATCGACTTGCTTTCGCTGACCAGCGCCGCTGCAGTGACCTGTTGGATCATCAGCCCCGAGCTGACACCCGGATCGTCTGTAAGGAACGGCGGGAGTCCACTCATTTTAGGGTCGATCAACACCGCCGTCCGGCGCTCGCTTAGCGAACCAACCTCGCACAACGCCATGGCGATCGTGTCGGCCGCGAAAGCCACCGGCTGAGCATGAAAATTGCCCCCGGAAATGGCCGTGTCTTCGTCTGGGAAGACAATCGGGTTGTCGGTGACTGCGCCCGCCTCGATGGTCAGCGTGCGCGCTGCATTCTCCAGGAGGTCGAGCGCAGCACCCATGACCTGCGGTTGGCAGCGGAAACTGTAGGGATCCTGCACTCTGCCGCAGCGTGCATGGCTCTCGACGATCTCGCTGCCGCCGAGCAGGTCGCGAATGGCTCCGGCGACGCGGATCTGTCCCGGCTGTCCGCGAAGCTCGGAGATGCGCCGGTCGAAGGGCTTGGCGCTGCCCTTCAGGGCATCGACCGAGAGGGCGCCTGACGCGATCGCAGCAGCGAACACTCGCTCGCCGCTGAAGAGGGCGTCGAGCGCGATTGCGGTGCTCGCCTGCGTGCCGTTGATGAGCGCAAGACCCTCCTTGGGGCCGAGCTGCAGCGGCTCCATCCCCAGTTCCTCAAGCGCGGGCCGGGCGGGCATGAGGTTGCCGCCGACGTCGATGCTGCCATAGCCCATGAGCGCGGCGATCAAATGGGCAAGCGGAGCGAGATCTCCGCTGGCGCCAACGCTGCCCTGGGCGGGGATGATCGGAATAGCGTCGCGGTCGAGCAGCGCCTGAAGCGCTCCAATGACCAACGGCCGTACACCGGAATAACCGCGTCCGAGACCAAGCAGCTTCAGGACGATCATCAGCCGGGTGACATGACGCGGCAGCGAATCGCCGAGCCCCGCGCTATGCGACAGGATCAGATTGGTCTGAAGCTCGGCCAATCGCTCTTCGGGAATGCGCGTGTTGGCGAGCAGCCCGAAGCCGGTGTTGACGCCGTAGACCGTCTCGCCAGAGGCGACGATCCGTTCGACTGAGGCGGCCGCCTTGGTGATTCGCTGCATCGACGCATCGTCGAGCTGCGCTTGGGCGCCGCTCCAGAGTTTCCGGAGCTGAGTGAGAGAGACCTTTTCAGGATTCAGCTTCAACATTGGTCCTCCTGTACCCCGGCGAAGGCCGGGGTCCAGTCCCGCGAGAGATCGGGGCGGTAGCGCCGCCTGGGCCCCGGCCTTCGCCGGGGAACTAGATCATGGGCAAATCCATCCCCTGCTCGCGCGCGCATTCAACGGCGATTTCGTAACCAGCGTCGGCGTGACGCATCACGCCCGTCCCGGGATCGTTCCAGAGGACCCGCTCGAGCCGTCGCGAGGCATCGTCACTGCCGTCCGCGACGATCACCATTCCGGCATGCTGCGAATAGCCCATGCCGACGCCACCGCCATGGTGGAACGAAACCCAGGTCGCACCGGAAGCGGTGTTGAGAAGCGCATTCAGCAGCGGCCAATCGCTGACCATGTCGCTGCCATCGATCATGCTTTCCGTTTCGCGATTGGGCGAAGCGACGCTGCCACTGTCGAGATGATCGCGGCCGATGACGATCGGCGCCGAGACTTCGCCGTTCCTGACCATTTCGTTGAAGGCGAGGCCGAGCCGGTGGCGCTGGCCAAGTCCGACCCAGCAGATGCGCGCGGGCAGTCCCTGGAAGGCGATCCGATCGCGGGCCATTTCTAGCCAGCGGTGCAGGTGCGGATCGTCGGGGATCAGCTCCTTCACCTTTTCGTCGGTGCGGTAGATGTCCTCCGCATCACCGGATAGGGCCGCCCAGCGGAACGGCCCGATCCCCCGACAGAAGAGCGGCCGGACATATGCGGGGACGAACCCCGGGAAATCGAAGGCATGGGTCACGCCCATGTCCCTCGCCTCCTGTCGGATGTTGTTGCCATAGTCGAAGGTCGGGACGCCCATGTCCCGGAAGGCAAGCATCGCCTCGACATGCTTGGCGATGGATTCCCGCGCCGCGGCCGCAACTCCGGTAGGATCGCGCTCGCGCATCTCCTGCCAGTGAGCGACGCTCCAACCGGCCGGACAATAGCCGTTCGCGGGATCATGCGCCGACGTCTGATCGGTGAGCGCATCGGGACGGATGCCGCGCTTCAACATTTCCGGAAGGATTTCCGCTGCATTGCCGAGCAAACCGACGCTGGTGGGCCGTTCAGCGGATCGAATGATCTCGAGCGCTTCGTCGATGTCGGTCGCCCGGTGGTCGAGATAACGGGTTTCGAGCCGTTTCTCGATCCGGCTTTCCTGCACCTCGACGGCGATGCAATGCGCGCCGGCCATCACCGCCGCCAGCGGCTGCGCACCGCCCATCCCACCGAGACCCGCCGTCAGAATCCAGCGACCCTTGAGGTCGCCGCCGTAATGCTGGCGACCCATCTCGGCGAAGGTCTCGTACGTCCCCTGCACGATGCCCTGCGTGCCGATGTAGATCCAGCTGCCGGCAGTCATCTGCCCGTACATCATGAGTCCCTTGCGATCGAGCTCATTGAACACCTCCCAATTCGCCCATTTGGGCACGAGATTGGAGTTGGCGATGAGCACCCGCGGCGCATCCCTGTGCGTGCGGAAGACCCCGACCGGCTTGCCCGACTGGACGAGCAGGGTCTGGTCTTCCTCAAGACGCTCCAGGGTCTCGACGATCCTGTCATAGCATTCCCAGTTGCGCGCGGCTCGGCCGATGCCGCCGTAGACGACCAGGCTCTGCGGATCCTCGGCGACCTCGTCGTCGAGATTGTTCATGAGCATCCGGACCGCCGCTTCCGTGGTCCAATGCCTGGCCTTGATCTCACTCCCGCGTCGCGCGCGAATGTGGCGTGAATTGTCGCGTCGGTCGGTACGGTTCATCTAATCCCGCTCATCCTGAATAGCCATTGAGCCCCGCCGAAATGGCGTATCGAAGGGTCCTTCGATCCGGGCCTTCGACATCAGGCCGCACAGTCCCTACTCAGGATGAACGGGAAGGTTAAGCGTCTACGCCCGCGTAAATCCTCCGCTCAGGCCCGGGCAGACCCAGCCAGTAGCCGAGCTCAGCGAGCGATTCGATGCGCCAGACGCAAAGGTCCGCTGCCTTGCCCGGAGCAAGACTACCGATTTGCTTTTCCAAACCGACCGCCCGAGCGGCGTTGAGGGTCAT
>JBKPON010000044.1:0-5176 GCA_046733135.1 Pseudomonadota bacterium
GCCGTTGGCTGCTGGCCGAAGCGGTCGGGCGTGCGTGGCGCGACGGCGTCGGCCGAGTCCATGTCCACACTTGCTCACTCGACCATCCGGCCGCCCTCTCCGCCTACTGCCGCGCCGGCTTTGTGCCTTATAAGCGAGCGGTCGAGCGCTTCCCCGATCCGCGGCTGATCGGCATCCTGCCACGGGACTGCACCCCCCAGATCCCGCTGATCGGCAGCTAGCGAAACATCTCCGCCTGGCCGTGACCGGATAGTTGGACGTAGATCCGGGCCAACATCGACATCAGCAGCACCGTGAATGCCGCTGCCACAAGCTGGCCAACGATCGCCACCAGTAATGCCCCGATGGTTAGCGGCTCGAGCGAACCAAAGAGCAGCTTGGCGAGGAGGCCCATCACCGAGTCGATGGCTATGAGCACCACACCCCCAGCGATTACGAAGAGCAGAAAGAAACCGAACAGCCGCCACCAATTGCCCGCGGTCAACTTCCAGGAGCGTTTGATGATCGCGACCGGTCCGTCTCGCTCCACGCTTGCGACCGGCGCGGACATCAGCATTCGGATGGCGAAGAAGACCATTACTGGTACGGCCACCAGGACGACGAGGGCGGCGGCTGGGGAAAGGCGAGGACTGCCGGTCGCGGCGCCCTGCGTGGTCGCCCCCACGAGTCCGCCGAGGATCAGCGCGAACGGCAGAAGCCAAAGAATCGTCGCCCCGAGATAGGCGGGAGCCCTGCCGAACGCGTGGGCGATAGTCTCGCCGACTGTCTGGCGAGAGCCGATCGCCAGGTGAATGATTGCGAGCTGCCCGACAAGCCCGATCAGCAGCGCCAGACAAGTGACGACCGTCCAATAACCGAGCTCGGGAAACGCGCCCGCGACGGGAGTGGGAGTGACGACGTCGCTGATCACTCCCGGAAGGACAATCAGTGCGAGCGCAATGGTTGCGAAAAGCTTGCGATCGCGAGCGACAATCGCCGTCGTTTCTTCCCAGGCTTTGGAAATCGATACGGTCGCCATAATTGCCCCTGCTCGCCAGTTCGCTCCGCTTATGCGGAGGTGCAGTGCCTCGTGCAATCGTTCTTGCCGGAGCCCCCGGCCAACGCCATCTGGGCAACAGATGGACGGAAGCAGCGAGATCGAATGGCGTGTGAGCAGCGGCCCCGTGCCTTATGCAGAGGCGCTCGCTTTCATGGAGGAGCGTGCGACAGCCATTCGCGATGGCACCGCCAGTGAGTGCATCTGGCTGCTAGAGCACCCGCCCCTCTTCACTGCCGGCACGAGTGCCGACTCCGCCGAATTGCTCAACCCGATGGGCTTCCCCGTTCATGTTGCCGGGCGCGGCGGTCGGTACACCTATCACGGGCCGGGACAGCGGGTCGCCTATGTGATGCTCGATCTGGAAAAGCGCGGGAAGGACATTCGCCGGTTCGTCCATAGCCTCGAGCAATGGATGATCGACGCCCTCGCCAAGGTCGGCGTAGCGGCCCATCGCGCGGAGGGGCGCATCGGCATTTGGGTCGGCGAGGGGCCCAACGAAGCCAAAATCGGAGCGCTTGGCGTTCGGGTGAGGCGCTGGGTGACGCTTCATGGCTTTGCAATCAACGTGTCTCCAGATCTGACGCATTTCGCTGGCATCGTTCCATGCGGACTCGCCGAATTTGGGGTCACGAGTATCGCTGCGCTTGGGAAACAAAACTCGCTGACAAGCATTGATCACGCCTTGAAGCGCAGTTTTCCATCGTTTCTCAACGATTTGGAACGGGCGTGCAAAGACCCTTGATGGAAGCTTGCGCTTCAGACTATTGTCCGCGCGATTTGCGAACCGGGAGACCGGTCCAGATCGCAATAAATAGGGAGTCTTGAATGCGTGCTCTTATCCTGGTCGCTGGTGCGGCCCTGGCGGTCTCGGCTTGCAGCAGCAACGAGTCGGCCAACAATACCATGAACGTCGATGAGAACCTCACGACCGACATGAATGCGACAACCGACATGAACGCGGTCGACATGAACGCGGTCGACATGAATGCGACCATGGACGCGAACAACGCTGCTGACGCTGCTAACAGCGCAGCCGACGCGGCCAACAGCGCAGCCGACGCGGCGTCGAACAACGCGATGTAATTCTTACGCCTCCGCTTCAACGGAGGCGTTGGCGTTTCAAGAGGCTGCCGGTTATTCCGGCAGCCTCTTTTTTTGGCGGACACATTTCGGAGGCTTGAATGCGCGCCACCATCCTCATCGCCGGCGCTGCCCTGGCGCTCACGGCCTGCGGCAACAATGGCCAGGCGGGCAACACTGCGAACCTTGGAGAGGATCTGACCGCCGAAAACATCGTCTCGAACGACGTAACAGCGATCGACGCCGTAACTGGCGATGCGGCCAACATGGCTGCGGATGTAGACATTGGCTTCACCAATGAGACGGGCAACGATTTGGGGAATACCGCCACTTCGCCCGGAACAGGCTCGCGACCTTCGGCCGGGCCAAAGCCGGCCGTGGAAGGGCCAGCGACGAACGAATCGGCGGGAAACGAAACGGCGAACGCCGCGGAATAAGCCTTAGGGCAAGCCCAGAACCTTATGCGTCTGAAGCGTGAGGCGCCACTTGGGGCGATCCATCGCCAGTCGGACCGCCGCCCGAGTGGCGGCCTCCCGTTCGTCACAATCCATCGGCTGAACGAGAAAATGGTCGAACTCCCAGGTTTCGAGATCGGCGGGATCGATTCCGTCCTGCGGCCACACGAGCTTCAGCTCGTCACCCTGGCGCTGAACGACATTCGTGCCCGCTTTCGGGCTGACGCAGAGCCAGTCGAGACTGGCGATCGCCGGCAGGGTCCCATTCGACTCGACAGCGATCCTGAAGCTGCGGGCGTGGAGGGCGTCAATGAGCGGCGTGTCGAGCTGAAGCATCGGCTCCCCGCCCGTTATCACCGCCAGGCGGTGCTCGTTGCCGGGGCCCCAGATTTGCTCGACATGCGCAGCAAGTTCCTCGGCTTTCGCGAATTTGCCTCCCCCCTCACCGTCAGTTCCGACGAAGTCCGTATCGCAGAATCGGCATTCGGCAGAGGCCCGATCCTCCTCGCGTCCCGACCACAGGTTGCAGCCGGCAAAGCGCAGGAAGACGGCGCGACTGCCGGCCTGCACGCCTTCGCCCTGCAGCGTAAGGAAACATTCTTTGACGGCGTAGGTCATGCGTAAGCCGTCGGATCCTTCAGGCCCGCGTCGGCAAAGCCCTTCGCCCGCAAGCGGCAGGCGTCGCAGCGGCCGCAATGGGTTCCGTCCGCAAGCGGATCGTAGCAACTGTGGCTGAGCGCCGCGTCGAGGCTCAGCCGCTCTGCCTCGCCCGCGATTTCGGCTTTGGTCATGTTGAGGAGAGGCGCGTGGATGGTGAAACGATCACCTTCGACACCAGCCTTGGTCGCAAGATTAGCCACCTGCTCGAACCCGGCGATGAACTCGCGCCGGCAATCGGGATAACCTGAATAGTCGAGTGCGTTCACACCAATGAAGATATCCCTCGCTCCGGTTGCCTCGGCGAGCCCAAGCGCCAGGCTAAGGAAGATCGTGTTTCGCGCCGGAACATATGTGACCGGAATTCCCGATTCGACGCCGTCTTTGGGCACGTCGATTTCGTCGGTGAGCGCCGAGCCGCCGAACATGCGCAAATCGAGCGGCAGCACGATGTGACGCTCCGCGAGTTTGGTGGCGATCTTCTCTGCGGCCGCGAGCTCCACGCGGTGACGCTGGTTGTAGTCGATCGTCAGCGCGGTCACGGAGAATCCTGCCTCTCGCGCTATTGCCGCGCAGACCATTGAGTCGAGCCCGCCCGACAGAAGGACCACTGCCGCTTTCATACGCGCGCCTTTATCCTCCCCACGCTTTCGTGGGGAGGGGGAGACCTCACGAAGTGTGGTGGAGCGACGGGTGAACCCCCTTCGTCAGCGCCTTGCGCTGGGACCTCCCCGAGATTTCGCGGGACGATAAAAGATGGGCCGCTCCTCCGAAAGAAGAGCGGCCCAGGTATCGGGCATACCTGCCCGATTGGGAGGAAAGCGTGCCAAATCCGGCACGCGATCTGTTTACGACGAAATGGTTAAACGGCGCCTTAATGGACCGCGGCTGATGCAGTCTTTCGCGGGCAATCCCCGATTCGCCGAGCCTGCAGCACATATCCGAACGGCAGATTGTCCGAGATGCCCTGCGTCTCGATCCTGAGATTGCGTGGCGTGATCACGTTGATCTTCGAATGGCCGAAGCCAGCACCGGCGCAGCGATATTCGATCACCGTGGAGCTCTGGTCACTGCTGATCACTCTCCGCGAGCAGTTGCGGCCGCGATGCTCGAACTGAGCCAGCGCAGCGATGTCGCCGACGCACTGGCGGATGGGGGATTTGGCGCCTTCAACGCCACTGATTTCCCACAGGCCCGGGTTGGCCTGCAGGAGCGGGCTTGAGCCCTGCGCGGCGGTCAGCGCCAGTATCGCCACCGACCCCGTCGCAGTCAGGATTGCGACTCGTTTCATCGCGCCGCCGTTTAACATGCACTGGTTAACGAGTGGAAATTACAACCGGTCAGGCGAGCTCGCCCGGCTCGATCGCGAAGCTCGATGAGCAAAATTCGCAGTCGACTCGAATTTTGCCGTCCTCGCCGACCATCGCCTCCCGTTCTTCCGCCGGGAATCGGGCAATTACCGAACGGACATAATCAGGGTCGCAGCGGCAGCCCTTACGCAGGTGGACCGGGTCGAGCGTGCGCACTTCCTCCTCTTCGTGGAAGAGACGCCAGAGAAGGTCGTCCAGCGGTAACTCTGGATCGGTCAGCTCCGCGGACTTCACTGAGCCAGCGAGAACCGCAACATGCGGCCAATCGGGATGGTCGAGGCGTGTGTGGATACGTTCGCGCCCCTCCTCCCCCTCGGGCAAATGCTGGAATAGCAGGCCGCCGGCCGACCATGCGCCAGTCCGCTTTTCTGCTGCGAGACGGACAATGCTGGGAATCTGTTCGGATTGAGCGAAAAAGCTCTCCGCGGCGTGCGCCAGGCTTTCTCCTTCCAAGGGGACGATGCCCTGATAACGTTCCTTCATCACGGGATGGTCGAAAGTGATCGCCAGATATCCGCGGCCAAACAGCGCGAACAGCGAGGGGTTGGGTCCGGCGTCCGCAAGCCGCTCGGGAT
>JBKPON010000045.1:0-1841 GCA_046733135.1 Pseudomonadota bacterium
CTTCCGCGCGCGGAACGGCTCGCTATAACCATCCCGTTACGCGTGCGGACGATGGGGTGGAACGAGACATGAAAGCGACGATTGAGCGGGCGACACTCCTCAAGAGCCTCGGCCACGTCCAATCGGTCGTGGAGCGCAGAAATACGATTCCCATCCTATCGAACGTATTGATGGAAGCGCGCGAGGACGGTTCGCTCCGACTGATGGCCACCGACCTCGATCTTCAGGTCGACGAGAGCGTTCCCGCGAACGTCAGCCAGTCGGGAGCGACGACGGTCTCGGCGCACACCTTGTTCGATATTGTCCGCAAGCTCCCCGAGGGCAGCCAGGTCGAGCTGACTGCGGCGGAAGGCAAGATGCAGATCATCGCTGGACGATCTCGGTTTAATTTGTCGACCCTACCGCGCGACGATTTCCCGGTCATCGCCGAAGGCGAACTCCCGACTCGCTTCGAGCTGCCGGCGGCTACTCTGCGCCAGATCATAGAGAAGACGCGTTTCGCCATCTCTAGCGAGGAAACCCGCTACTATTTGATGGGAATCTTCCTCCTCGTGATTGAGGATCAACTGCGCGCGGCCGCGACTGACGGCCACCGGTTGGCGCGAGTCACGGTGCCGCGACCCGACGGCGCCGACGGGATGCCCGACGTCATCGTGCCCCGCAAAGCGGTAGCCGAGCTCTATCGCCTTCTCGAGGAACTCGAGGGCACAGTAGAAATCTCGTTGTCGCCGACCAAAATTCGTTTCGGCCTGGGCAGCGCGATCCTCACCAGCAAGCTGATCGACGGCACGTTCCCCGACTATAATCGCGTCATCCCGACCGCGAACGATAAGCTGCTAAAGCTCGATCCGAAGAGCTTCTCGGCTGGCGTCGACCGCGTGTCGACCATCGCCAGTGAGAAAACGCGCGCGGTGAAGATGAGCCTCGACCGCGACAAGGTGACCCTCTCTGTGACCTCGCCTGAAAATGGCGTCGCCACGGAAGAAGTGCCGGCAGACTATGGCGCCGATGGCCTCGAGATCGGGTTTAACGCCCGCTACTTGCTCGACATCCTCAGCGAGATCGACGGTGACACGGTGGAGGTTCACCTCGCCGACGCGGCAGCGCCGACGCTGCTGCGAGAGAATGACAAGTCGAATGCGCTTTACGTGCTGATGCCGATGCGGGTGTGAGGAAGAAGGCTCCTCCCGTGGAGGTTGAAGTTGAAAAGCCGCATCTGCCTCACCCCACCGGCCATCGGCGCCTCGACCTTGTCCTTCCCCTGGTCGCCCTGTTCGTTTCGTTCGTCTCGATCCTGATCGCCTGGCACCACACTCACGTCATGCAGGAGTTAGTTCACCAGAATGAGAAGTTGGTTGAAGCCAACTCATTGCCATATCTTCAAATATCGGGAAGCGGTACCGGTCAGCGCTTGACCTTCAATGCGATCAACGAAGGGGTTGGGCCCGCGAAAATCGTGACCGCCGAAGTTTTTGTCGAAGGCCGTGCTGTTCAGTCGCTCGACCAATTGCTCGCAAACTGCTGCTCCAAGGGCGAGTATACCGGCATTACGGCCTCTTCGCTCGACGGACGCATGGTAAGACCAGGCGATTCCGTAACGTTCATCGACCTTCCCGTGACTGACGCCAATCGCGAGGCGGCCCAGGCGCTCGATCGCGCACGCCAGTCAAAAAGGATCGTCACGCGCTTATGCTATTGCTCGGTGTTCGACGATTGCTGGATCGCCAGAAGCGACGACCCAACGCCGGATCCCGTCGATCATTGCGCACCGGTGGCGCGGCCTTATCGCGAGTAGTGATCGATGATTTGCCGATTGTGGCGTGGCTGGACGACGCGGGAAA
>JBKPON010000046.1:0-12089 GCA_046733135.1 Pseudomonadota bacterium
GTGGCGGCATAATAGACCATTTCGGCAATGTTCGTCGCATGGTCGCCGACTCGTTCAAGATTCTTGGCAACGAACAGAAGGTGCGCGGACTGTCCGATATTGTGCGGGTTTTCCATCATGTGCGTGAGGAGCGTGCGGAAGATGGAGTCGTAGAAGTCGTCCACGGCCTGGTCGCGCTCACAGACGCGCAGCGCCGCCTGCGCATCGCGTGCGACAAAAGCATCCAGCACGTCGTGAACCATCCCTGTTGCGATCCGCGCCATTTCGGGAAGGAGGGACAAGGGTTCGATCTTCCCGACGTTCTGAAGCTGCGGAACGCGCTTCGCGATGTTCTTCGCATAGTCACCGATGCGCTCGACCACGCCGGAAATCTTGAGCGCCGCCACCACGTCGCGAAGATCCGCGGCCATCGGTGCGCGCAAGGCGATCAGCTGGATCGCGCGCCGCTCGGTTTCAATCTCGAGGGTGTCGAGTTTCTTGTCCTCCTCGACGACGCGCTCCGCGCCTTCGAGGTCCTTCTGCATCAAACAGCGCATTGCTTCGGTGATCGAGTGTTCGGCGAGGCCGCCCATTTGGCTGATGAGCGCGCGAAGTCGTTCGATATCCTCGTCGAACGCCTTAAGCGTATGCCCGCTAACCTGCTGCATGAGTTCTGCTCCGATCAGCCATACCGGCCAGTGATATAGTCTTGGGTCCGCCGTTCGTGCGGATTGGTGAAAATCTCCGACGTTTTGCCATATTCCACCATCTCTCCGAGGTGGAAGAATGCCGTGCGCTGCGACACACGTGCCGCCTGCTGCATGTTGTGGGTTACAATGGCGATCGCGTAGCGGCCGCGCAGTTCGTGGATCAGCTCCTCGATCTTCGCCGTCGCAATGGGATCGAGCGCCGAGCAGGGCTCGTCCATGAGGATCACCTCGGGATCGACGGCAATTGCCCGGGCGATGCAAAGACGCTGCTGCTGACCGCCGGACAACGCCGTGCCGCTCTCTTCGAGCCGATCCTTCACTTCATCCCAAAGGCCGGCCCGTTTCAACGACTTCTCGACGATATCGGCAAGGTCGGCCTTGGAGCTCGCAAGCCCATGGATCCGCGGACCGTAAGCAACATTTTCGAAAATGGATTTGGGGAACGGATTGGGCTTTTGGAAAACCATTCCGACGCGCGCACGCAGCTGCACGACGTCCATTCCGGAACTGTTGATGTCTTCGCCGTCAAGGTCGATCCGTCCAGTCACCCGCGCCGAGGGAATGGTATCATTCATTCGGTTGAGGCAGCGCAGGAAGGTCGATTTGCCGCAACCCGACGGACCGATGAAAGCGGTGACCAAATCGTCATAGATGTTGATCGATACGTTCTTGATCGCCTGCTTGTCGCCATAGAAGACGCTGACGTCGTTGGCGCCCATCTTCGCTTTGCGGCCGGGATCGATCGTCTCGTCGGACCTGTCCTGGATATTGGGAAGCTGCGACAGCGAAAGATTGGGAAGCGGTTCGGTCGCATCGCGAGGCATGTCCCAATCCTTTGTGTCGTCCGCCTGACCGTCGGTAGTCGAGGGGCCCTTGTTTTTGGCCTCGGCCGCGATCGCCGCCGATGTCGTCGGCACCGGCGTCGTGGGAGTGATCGGCTGTTTCTCTTTCATATCCATCACCAGCGGCGCTCGAAGCGGTTACGAAGATAAATGGCGAGGCCGTTCATCAACAGCATGAACAGCAACAGGACGATGATCGCCGCGCTCGTCTTCTCGACGAATGCTCGGTCGACTTCGTCTGACCAGAGGAAGATCTGAACCGGAAGGACAGTGGCCGGCGCGGTGATCCCAGTCGGCGGAGCGGCAATGAAGGCGCGCATGCCAATCATCAGTAGTGGAGCGGTTTCGCCAAGCGCGCGGGCCATGCCGATGATGGTGCCGGTGAGGATTCCCGGCAGGGCCAGGGGGAGGACATGATGGAAGGTCACCTGCATCTTCGAGGCGCCGACGCCGAGTGCGGCATCGCGGATCGAAGGCGGCACCGTCTTGATCGCATTGCGCCCGGCGATGACGATCACCGGCATCGTCATCAACGCTAATGTCATTCCACCCACGAGGGGCGCCGAACGCGGCAAATTCATGACGTTGAGGAACACGGCGAGGCCGAGCAGGCCGAAGATGATTGACGGCACCGCCGCTAGATTGTTGATCGATACTTCGATCACGTCCGTCCAGCGGTTCCGCGGTGCATATTCCTCGAGATAGACTGCGGCGAGCACCCCAACCGGGAAGGCGAGCGCCATTGTCACCAGGATCGTGAGGAAGGTGCCTTTGAGCGCACCCCAGACTCCGACCGACGACGGATCGGTGGAATCCGATGCGGTAAGGAAGGTGGAATTGAAGGTCCGTCGGAGCCCATGCTTCGCCTCGAGCACCTTCACTAGGCCTTCGCTCGCTGCATCCCCCTCATGTTTGGCGGCGATGTCGACCTTGCTTCCGACCGGCAGCCACAGGGTGGCACGGGTGGTGAGAATATCTGGATTGGCGACAATGTCCCTGGCGAGGGTACTGCTCGCTGCATCGCCGAACATCTCTGCGGCACCATTGCCGTAGGCCGCAATAGCAGCCTTCGAGATTGCACTGTCCAGGTCGGCGCCCTGGACCGTCTGCTCGGCATCTGGTCCGTGAAGGGTCGCCGGATCCAGGAACAAGTCGCTCTTGGAAAAGTCGATCGGAACCGCCGCTTCGTAGCGCGTGAAACCGCCTATGCCTTTTGCGCCCATCGAGAGGAGCAAGAAGGCAAGAAACAGGACTGAAATGGCGACCGCGGCAAAGCCAAAGGAGCGGAACCAGCGTTCAGCTATGTAGCGTCGCCGAACGCGTGCATGCATCGCCTTGTCATTCCAACGCGTGGGAGCGGCGGCATTCACTCGTATTGCTCCTGGAAGCGGCGCACGATGTGCAGCGCGATGAGGTTGAGAAGCAGCGTGATCAGGAACAGCGCAAGTCCGAGCGCGAAGGCCGCGAGCGTCTTGGCGCTGTCGAACTCCTGGTCACCGGTCAGTAGCTGAACGATCTGGGTCGTGACGGTGGTCACGCTCGCAAACGGGTTCACGGTCAAGTTCGCGGCCAGGCCTGCAGCCATGACCACGATCATCGTCTCGCCGATCGCCCTGCTGACGGCGAGTAGGATTCCGCCCATGACCCCCGGGATCGCTGCGGGGAGCAAAACCTTGCGGATCGTCTCGGACGTAGTGGCGCCCATGGCGAGGCTACCGTCGCGCATCGCCTGCGGCACTGCGGCGATGGAATCATCGGCCATCGAGCTGATGAAGGGGATAATCATGATCCCCATGACGGAGCCTGCGGCCAGCGCGCTCTCGCTGCTCGCGGAAGAGACGCCGATCGAAATACCGAAGTCGCGTACGATCGGCGCGACCGTGAGTGCCGCAAAGTAACCGTAAACGACAGTCGGCACGCCGGCGAGAATTTCGAGGATCGGCTTCAACCAGGTGCGCACACGGTGATGCGCATATTGCGTGAGATAGATTGCGCTCATCAGGCCGAGGGGAACCGCCACGACCATGGCGATGATCGCCCCGATGAAGAAGGTGCCCCAGAGGAGGGGAATGGAGCCGAATGCACCGGACGAGCCCGCTTGGTCGGCGCGGATCGCGGTCTGCGGGCTCCATTCGATCCCGAAGATGAACTTGTCGACTGGGTAGAGCCGGAAAAAGCGCAAGCTCTCGAACATCAGCGAGAGGAGAATTCCGAGGGTCGTCAGGATCGCGATCAGCGAAGCCGCGAAGAGGACGATCATGACCCACCGCTCAACCCCGGTCCGTGCGCGGAACAGCGCCGAACCTTGGCGAAGCGCCATCCCGGCCGCGATCAGCGCGACCACGATTGCCACCGCGCCGCCGATTAGCGCGTAGCGCGACTGTTCCGCTCGGATACGGGGAGCCAATTGCGAGGATTCCGGATTGAAGCCCTGCTCCCGTTCGCCGCTCGCAATCTCCCGCGCTTCAGACAGGATCGAGTCGCGCTGCATTTCAAAACTCGGCAGCGCACGCCCTTCGGGGCTCGAGAGTACGGCTTGGTCGACCAGGCGCGATTGCATCGGCGCCCACGCCGCGATCAGCAGCAAGGCCGGGATCGCCGCCCACAGCGCAACATAGGCGCCATGATAGACCGGGAGCGAATGCAGCCGACTGGTCGTACGCAAGCGGCCGGCGCGGGCGAAACCCGCCCAGCCGGCCGCAAGTGCCACGATCAGGATCGCAAGGAGGGCAAGGCCAAGGCTCATGAGACCGGCGGTCCCACTTACTTCAAAGTGCTCGGATCGAGTGGCTTCAGCTCGCTCGCCTGCTGCGCGACGGCGGTCGCGTCAGCGCCGCCGAACGGAACAAGCCCGATGCGCTCGAGCTTGCCGCCCGTGCCCCACATCTTGGCATAGGCGGCCACGAAGTCGCGCATCTTCGGCTTGGCCTGCATATGCTCGCCCTTGAGGTAGATGTAGAGCTTGCGTGCGCCAGGATAAGAGAGATTGGCGATCGTCTCTTCGGTCGGCGTCACTCCCGCGATCTGTACCGGTCGGACCTTGTCCGCATTCTCGTCAAGATAGGAAAAGCCGAGGATACCGAGCGTTCCCGGATCGACCGACACCTTCTGAACCATGAGATTGTCGTTCTCGCCGGCTTCGACGTAGGCACCATCCTCGCGGATCTTTGTGCAGACGTCCTTGTGCTGATCCTCGTTGCTCTTCTTCAGCTCCTTCATCGCCGGATCGGTGTCGCAACCCTTCTCCAGATAGAGGTCAGCAAGGCTGTCACGCGTACCCGACGTCGGTGGCGGGCCGAGGACGCGAATCTTCACCGCCGGAAGCGACGGGTTCACGTCCTTCCAGGTCTGCGCCTTGTTTGGACCCTTGCCGAACGGGTTGGCGGCGAGCGCCTTGTAAATGTCGGCCTGCGTCAAATTCATCGCCGGCCCATCCTTGGCTTCGATGATGGTTAGGCCGTCGATCCCCACCGGTACTTCGACGATCGTCTTGGCGCCGTTCTGGACGCATGTGTCGTACTCGCTCTTCTTGATCTGGCGAGATGCATCCTCAACGTCAGGTGTCTGGCCGCCGACACCCGCGCAAAACAATTTCATGCCTCCGCCCGTCCCGGTCGATTCGACCGTCACGTTGAGTCCAGGATTGGCGCGCATGAAATCCTCGGCGACCGCCTTGGTGAACGGATAGACCGTCGAAGAACCCACGATGTGAATGTCGTTGGTCGATCCTCCGCCACCGCCCCCCGACTTCGAGCCGCATGCGACGAGCAGGGCCGCAAACGGCAATACAATCATCATCCTGTTCACAGGCTTCGCTCCCTATCTTCTCGGATGCCTTCAAATCGCCGTAGCCGCGCTTCAGCGACCCCTCTGTGGCAGTTTTGTTGCGCTTTTGTGACAATGGCCACGTGATTGCGCCGGCCCGCGCGAGGGCCTAGGCGCGGCGCATGGCGAGCAAGTTCGAAACCTTCGCCGCGCTGCATGTGCCGGGCGACCCGATCATCCTCTACAATATCTGGGACGTCGCAAGCGCCCTCGCCGTCGTGGCCGCGGGCGCCAAGGCGCTGGCGACCGGCAGCCATCCGGTCGCCGATGCGAATGGCTGGCCGGACGGGCAGCAGGTGCCCATCGACTTCGCGCTCGCCAATGCAACTCGAATCGTGAACGCGGTCGACCTGCCCTTGTCGGTCGACTTCGAAGGGGCCTACTCAACAGATCCCGACGAAGGCGGGATCAATGTCGCCCGACTCGCCACGACCGGCGCTGTCGGCTGCAATTTCGAGGATCAACTGGTCGGCGGCGAAGGGTTGCATCCGATCGACCTGCAAGTCGCCAGGATCGCGGCAATCCGCCGAGCGGTTGGGGACCAATTCTTCATCAATGCCCGAACCGACCTTTTGCTCAAGACACAGACGCACGACGATGCGCTGATCGATCAGGTCGTCGATCGCGGCAAGGCGTTTGCCGATGCCGGCGCCAGCGGGTTTTTCGCCCCGCGCCTTTCCGACCCCAAGCAGATCGAGCGAGTGGTGCGCGAGGTACCGCTGCCTCTCAACGTCATCGCTTTTCCAGGAGCGCCCGATAAATCGGTGTGGGCGAATGCGGGGGTCGCGCGGATCAGTCACGGGCCCTTCCCGCACCGCGCCCTGATGAAAACGCTCGAAGAAATGGCGCACGAGGCCATAAGCTGAGCTTGGGTCTTGAGCGCAAGATTTTAGAAGCCCCAAGCGGCGCGCTCGGCCAAAGGACTCGCTCTGAAGGAGACACAAATCGTCATGAGCAAGTTCGAGGATTTTGCGAAACTCCATATTGCCGGCGATCCGCTGGTGCTGTTCAACGCTTGGGATGCGGGCAGCGCCGAGGCGGTCGCAAAGTCGGGGGCGAAAGCCATCGCCACTGGCAGTGCTTCAGTAGCCATGGCCAATGGCTTCGGCGACGGCCAGGAGGTGCCGATCGATCTTGCACTCGCCAATGCCCAGCGGATCGTGAAAGCGGCCGTCGACTTGCCGGTGACCGTCGATTTCGAAGGCGGTTATGCGTCGGACGCAGAGGGGCTAACTGCGAATGGTCGCCGCCTGGCTGAGACCGGAGCCGTCGGCTGCAACTTCGAGGACCAAGTGGTCGGCACCGATCGTCTCTACGACATCGCCGATCAAGTCGCGCGCCTTGGCGCCCTGCGCGCGGGCGTCGGAAGCAATTTCTTCATCAACGCGCGGACCGATCTTTTCCTAAAGGCGCCGAGCGAAGCTCACGACGACCGGCTTGCCGACCAGGCGATCGAACGCGGCGAAGCCTATTCCGCGGCCGGCGCCAACGGCTTTTTCATTCCGGGCCTGGCGAACCTCTCATTGGTCGAGAAGATCTGCGGAGCCCTTAGTCGGCCGATCAAC
Source organism: Pseudomonadota bacterium (assembly GCA_046733135.1). Lineage (GTDB taxonomy): Bacteria > Pseudomonadota > Alphaproteobacteria > Sphingomonadales > Sphingomonadaceae > Sphingomicrobium. The sequence goes on from JBKPON010000046.1 coordinate 6,922, forward strand.
GCCATGCACCTTCCAAACGGGCCGAGCCGCGGGCAGTGGGCAAGCGCGGGTATTGCCCGGGTTAGTCACGGGCCCTTCCCCTTCATGGACATGCAAAAGTGGCTGGAGTCACAGGCCCGCGCGGCCCTGGCCTAGGCGTTTCTCAGTCGCCACCATTTGGTGCGCGGACCGGACTTCAAAACCGTCCGACGAAACAGTTTGGCGCCAATCCGTATGATCAAGGCCACCCAGAATGATTGCCAGACGATGGCAAGCAAGTGCGGCCAGATTTCCGGCTCCTCGGCGGCTCGCGCCAGCATCACCATGGGCGAGGAGAAGGGGAAGACGGCGGCGACGATCGCTCCAGTCGAATCGGGCGCGCCGATCGCCGTTGCCGCGAAGCCGAAGATGATGACCTGGGCGAAGGTGAGCGGCATCGACATCGTCTGCACTTCACGCACCGTCGACGCCTGCGCGCCGATGGTCAGGAAAAGGGCGCCGAGCAGCAGATAGTTCATCGCGAAATAGACGACCGCGAAAGTCAGGAACGCAGGCCAGCCGACTGCCGGCGGCGGCAGGGCCGCGACGCCGCCGTGCTTCACCATTTGAATGAGAAATGCGCCCGCACTGACCCAGACAATGATCCCCAGCACCGATGCCGCGAGCATCGCGAACAATTTGCCAATGAACAAGGCGTCGATCGGCACGGCCGCGGCGATCACTTCGATGATCTTATTCGATTTTTCTTCGATCAGCTGCGACATCACCATGCCCGACAGCAGGATCGTGAGAAAGAAGAGAATCATCTGCCCGATCTGACCCGTCAGCGCCCGACCCTTCGACAGGGCGTCGGACGATCCCTGGACCTTGGTCATTGCGAGCGGCGGTGGGGTGGGTTCGTGCGAGCGGGCGTCAGCCAGGATCAGCCTCAACTGTCTTGTGACCCTGCCGTCCCCGCCAATAGAGCTGGCGACGCGAGGACTTTGCAATCCGCCCGTCAGGACCGCGGCGATCGACGGACGTCTTTGCGCAAAGAGCTGCCGTTGCTGAGCGGCGATATCCTTTTGCGGAACTTCGCGCACAAGCTCCACGATCCTGTCTTCGTCGATCGCGGCAGCAAGACGGTTCCGCGCGGTGTCGAGCCTTTCGAAATCCTTCACCGTGGCAATGACGGCGACAACCGGCTTTTCGGTCTGCGAAGCAACGCGCGCACCGATTCCCCCGAACACGCCGCCAAGCAGCAGCGGGAAGACCGGGCCGAGCAAGAAGAAAATGAACGCTTTGGACAGGACCGTCGCGGTGAAATCGCGGCGGGCGATCACCCAGGCCGAACGGAACAGGCGCTTCATTCCGAGATTTCCCGGCCCATCGCCGCAGCTGCCGCATTGCCCGCGATCACAACGAAGGCGTCGTGCAGCCCCGGTCGTTCGATCGCCAAGGTCTCAATCCCGGCCCCGCCGTCGATCAACGCCTTGAGCAGCGGCTCGGGACGGCCTTCGGGAAGCTCGAACACCCATTCGTCACCCTCGCGCCGAGCGTCCGAAGGAATGGCCGAACGCCACTCGCCGTTTTGAGCGCGTGTCCGCAGGCGAACGATCGGGCGCAACTTCGCGCGGGCCTCATCGACGCGGCCGTCAAACACGATCCGGCCAGAGGCGATGATCGCGATCCGCTCGCAGAGGCGTTCGGCATGAGCAATCACATGGGTCGAAAAGATGATGGTCGCTCCGGCGCGTGCCTCACGCCGAATCATTTCCTCGAGACGAGCCTGATTGATTGCATCGAGCCCCGAAAAGGGCTCGTCCAGCACCATGAGGCGCGGCTTGTGGACGATGGTGCCGAGTAGCTGAACGGTCTGCGCCATGCCCTTGGACAAGTTGCGGATGGGTTTTCGCGCCCACTCGCCAAGACCGTGCCGCCCAAGGAGCTCGTCTGCTCGGCGACGACCTTCGTGCAGCGAGAGTCCGCGCAGGGCACCCATGAAGGCTATGGCGTCGCGCGCCTGCATTGAAGGATAAAGCCCACGCTCCTCCGGGAGATAACCGATCTCCGGTGCCGCATCGAGCGGGCGCTCGTCGCCAAGCACGCGGCGGGCGCCGCTCGACGGATCGATGATCCCGAGGAGCATGCGGAGGAACGTCGTCTTGCCGGCACCGTTTGGGCCGAGCAGGCCGTAGATGGACCCGCTCGGGACCGTAAGGCTGATGCCGTCGACCGCGCGGGTCTCCCCAAAATCCTTGACGAGATCGATCGCTTCGACGGCAACGCCGTTGGCCATTTCTTGTTGTGGAGCCTCTCGAAGCACTGAAATTCCTACGAAAATCGTCCACGGCCGTGTACAGACGGGGAAGTGCATAGGAGCCAAAGCCTTGAAGAAGCAATAAGGGCCGAAGCGCAGCGGCTCGGCTTCGTCGCTTGCGGATTTGCACGCGCTGACGCGGCCGACGAAGCGGGGCTCGACCTTAAGCGGTGGCTCGAGGCGGGCCATCACGGAACGATGGATTGGCTGGAAGCGCGCGCTCACCAACGTGTCAGCCCGCTTGCGCTCTGGCCCCAAGCGAAGTCAGCGATCGCGCTTGGAATGAGCTACGCGCCCGCCGTCGACCCGTTGGCCCTCGCGGAACTTCCGGACCTCGGGCGCATCTCGGTCTATGCGCAGGGCGGGGACTATCACAAGACGGTGAAGAAGGCGCTAAAGGGGCTGGCCCGATGGCTGGTCGACCGCGCCGGCGGGGAGCTCAAGGTATTCGTCGACACCGCGCCAGTGATGGAAAAGCCGCTCGCCCAGGCCGCCGGCATCGGCTGGCAGGGCAAGCACACCAATCTCGTCAGCCGGGAGCACGGCAGCTGGTTGTTCCTCGGCGTGATTCTGACGAGCCTTGAGCTGGAGCCCGACCGGCCGGCTGGCCACGGTCAACATTGCGGGTCATGTAGTCGTTGCCTCGATGCCTGCCCGACACAAGCGTTCCTGGGTCCGCACCGGATCGACGCCCGCCGCTGCATTTCCTACCTGACGATCGAGCACGACGGTCCGATTGCGCATGAATTTCGAGCTGCGATCGGCAACCGGATTTACGGCTGCGACGATTGCCTGGCGGTATGCCCGTGGAACCGGTTCGCCGATGCGGCCGCGGCCAACCGCACCTTTCTGCCCCGCGCCGAACTCGCGGCGCCGCGCCTGTCCGACCTCCTTGCGCTCGACGATGAGGCGTTCCGCGAAATGTTCAGCGGATCGCCGATCAAACGGATCGGGGTCAAGCGAATGATCCGCAATTGCCTGATTGCCGCGGGAAACAGCGGCGATCGCAAGCTCGCTGCCTCGGTCCGGCCCCATCTCAACGACTCCGATCCGGTGATCTCCGAAGCGGCGGAATGGGCGCTGGCTCAGCTCGGGTTTTCAAGCGCGGAGATGCAGGCCGCCTGATCGGTGTCGGCACCGTTCGACGTCCGCGCGTCGACATGGGTCACGCGCGGCGTGTTGTCGCCCTGCGACGGATACAAATAGGCGTCCAGAACGCAGGTGCGCCCGCGGAACTGGAGCTTTAGGCTCGTGCCTTCGCGAACCTGCAACGCCGGGTTGCCGAAATGACCGACGAGCTCGCCCGCGCTGAGCCCGGCAAGGCCGCTGCGGGCGGTCCGTGGAGTTTGGATGATCTCGGGCACTTCGGGCGCCGTCTGTCGGGGAGCAGCGCAGGAGGCCAGGAACAGGGTGGCGGCAACGGTTAGATAGCGGCGCATGGCATATTGATGCATGCCCCAACTTCCCAGGGCAAGGTTGCCGCGCGATGAACGCGCCGCTACGCGGCTGCTTTCTTCCGACTTAGCCGGAGACTCCATGCCCGACACGCGCCTCGACGTCCTCTGCATCGGCAACGCGATTGTCGACGTCCTCGCCAACGCGACCGACGAGTTCTTGGACGCCGAGGGCCTCGTCAAAGGCTCGATGCGGCTGATCGATTCAGAAGAGGCGGAGCGGCTCTACGCGCATATGGGTCCGGCGCATCAGGTGAGTGGGGGATCGGCGGGAAACACGGCGGCGGGAATTGCCGCGCTTGGCGGCCGGGCGGGATTCATCGGCCAGGTTGCCGCCGACGAGCTCGGCGCTTTCTATCGGCATGATCTGACCTCAGCGGGCGTAGAGTTCAGCACGCCCGCCACGGGCGTCGGCGTTCCCACGGCCCGGTCGATGATCCTGGTGACGCCCGACGGTCATCGAACGATGAATACGTTCCTTGGCGCTGCACAGAACCTTCCCGCCAGCGCGCTGGACGAGGAGCAAATCCGAAGCTCGGCGATCCTCTACCTCGAAGGTTATCTGTGGGATCCGGAGGTGCCGCGCCAGGCGATGCTGCGGGCGATCGCGGTAGCGCGCGAGGCCGGCCGGAAGGTCGCGTTCACGCTTTCCGACACCTTCTGCGTCGACCGCCACCGCGAGGGCTTCAACGCGTTGCTCGATGAGGGGCGGATCGACATTCTGTTCTCGAACCAAGCGGAGATTGAAGCGCTTGCCGGGGAACCGCATCTGGAGACCGCCGTCGCGGCGGCAAAGGACAAGGTTGAGACGCTGATCGTGACCCGAAGCGAGCACGGCGCTCTCGCCACGGGCGGCGGTGAGCGCGTCGAGATTCCCGCAGAGCCGATCCAGGCGTTGGTCGACACGACCGGCGCCGGCGACCTGTTCGCTTCCGGCTTCCTGGTCGGTTACGCCCGCGATCTCGGCCTTGAGCGCTCGCTCAAACTCGGCGCGATCTGCGCCGCCGAGGTCATCCAGCATTACGGGGCTCGGCCAGAAAAGGATCTCCAAGCGCTTGCGCGGGAAATCCTCGCCTAGCCGGCTGCGTTAACTCCGCTCTTCCGGTGTGCCCGGGGCGGGAGCGCCAGGCATCGGAGCGACCCCGATCGACCCGGGGATGCCGTCGACCTCCGGCACTTCAATCACACCGCGCGCCACGTGGCTGTGGCGGTAGCCATAGAGGAAGTAGAAGAGAAGGCCGATCGCCGTCCACGAGACGAACAGAAGCTTCGATTCCATGTTGAGGTTAACGAACAAGAGCGCGCAACCGGCGATCGATAGCGGCGCCACGACATAAAGTGCGGGCGTGCGGAACGGGCGCACTCGATTTGGGTCCTTCTTGCGCAGGATCATAACTCCTAGCGACACCGCCGCGAAGGCAAAGAGCGTTCCGGCG
>JBKPON010000047.1:0-3326 GCA_046733135.1 Pseudomonadota bacterium
CGAGCACGACGAGCACGGCGTTCGAAGGAAGGGCCGGAACATGACCGCCGCGGTCCGACAGCTCGGTGATTCTCGTCGGCCAGGCCATGCGCTTCATATAACGCCCAACCAGCTCGGACTCGGGAGAGCGGCCGATCTTCCCACGCGCGACGATGTGGAGGAGCACTAGCGGAAGCTGGAGCCGCCGAAACCGTAGGGCCAGCGGAAGGCCGACTTGAATCCGTCGTAAATGGCGCGAGCAGCCGAGGCGATCGTGCCCGGCCGGTCCGAGCCGCCGCGTGCGAAGATGGCGATGGCGATGCGATGACCGTCGGGCAGGGTGATGAAGCCGACGTCATCCGTGAGACCATTGAGAGTGCCGGTCTTGTGCTCGACGGGGGTGCCGAATGGGAGCAGCGCTTTGATCCTGTTCTTGCCGGTTGCGCACTGGGCCATAAGGTCCATGAGGTAGTCGCGGCTAGTGGGCCTGATCAGCTCTGCCCGGTAAATCCGGCGTAGCAGGTCCACCATCGCCGTCGGCGTGCTGGAATCGCGCGAATCCCAGAGGTCGCGCTTGTCGCTAAGCAGTTGCGCGATCGTGCGATCAACACGTAGTCCATTCATCCCGTTCTGCTGCAGCCAGCTATGGAGCGCGACAGGTCCGCCCAGATCCGCGAGCAAGATGTCGGTGGCGCGATTGTCGCTATGAACCAGCATGCGTTGCATCAGGCTGCGCGCTGATTGTCCGTTGATTGTGTCGTCGAGCGAGCGGCGCCCGTGATCAACCTGGGCCAGATAAAGTGCTGCAATCGCCACCTTGACGGTGCTCGCCATCGGGTATGGCGTGCTGCCCTTGATGCTAATGCTCTCTCCCGATGTGAGGTCGAGCGCCGCGATGCCGACATCGGCTGACTTGTTTGCGACCAGATAGCTCAGCTGCTGCTCGAGGCCGGAAAGGCTCGGCGACGATGCCGCAGCCGCCGGTTGCGCTGCAAACGCCAGCAATGACAAAAGAAGAGCAAATCGACGCATCAGCCCTCACCCGCGTGCCGCAGCACTTAAGTCCGAATCATCGCCAAACGCCCACATTCGTTCCAAATTGTAAAAATTTCTCACTTCGGGACGAAAAATATGAACGATAACGTCGTCCGCGTCGATTAGCACCCAGTCCGCGGCCGGAAGCCCCTCGATGCGGGCGCTTTTCCCAAATCGCTCTTTAATCTTGTCGGCAAGCTTAACGGCCATGGACGCGACCTGTCGCGTCGAGCGGCCGGACGCGATCACCATATGATCGGCGATGTTCGATTTGCCGGCGAGCGGAATGGAAACGACCTCCTGTGCTTGGTCGTCGTCGAGCGATTGGAGGACGAGCTTGTGAAGGTCTTCGACGTCGAATGGAGTGCGGCCGGTGTCGGCGGCGGTCTCAGCGGGACGCTCGGTCAAGGGGTCTCCTGACGGAAAGAGGCATGCCGATCCGCAGTACAGGCGCATGATGCGCGGGCGGTCGAACGTGCCAGTTGGGGTTATGCGCGCGCATGGCGGTTGCGGACGTGGAATCGGGCGGCAGGCGAAGGAAAAAGATCGCCGGTGCACTCCACTCCGTCCAGTTTCTCGCCTGGCCCGAAGGGTGGACGAACCTTCTCAGCCAGCCCATCGCGCGTGCCGCGTGGGCGCCATGATCATAACCGGGCCGGGGAATCACCGCAATCGGCACTTCGCGCGCTAACTTCCTCCAATCGCGCCATTTGTGAAAATTTGGCAGGGTGTCGCTTCCGAGCAACCAGATGAAATGGTCCTTGGGGTACCGGCACTTCAGGCGGCGGATCGTGTCGATAGTGTATCGGATCCCTTCCCGTTGTTCGAAATCGCTCACTCTGATGCGTGCTCGCCGTGCCAGCGGTTTGGCCGAATTTAGGCGTGCCCCGAACGGCGCCATGTCCTTGGCGCCCTCCTTGAGCGGATTGCCGGGCGAAACCAGCCACCAAACCTCGTCCAGATCCAACGTGCGAATAGCCTCAAGGCTGATCCGTCGATGCGCGCGATGCGCCGGATTGAACGAACCGCCGAGAAGTCCGATGCGCGCCATGTCCGCTGAGCTAGCATGAGTGGTGAAGCACGCATATTGTCCGCCGAAGAGAGGATTGCATGGGCAATTTCGAAGCGGTCGGTGATGCGGTTACAGGAGGCATGCTGGGCCGAGCCGTGGAGCCGAAGGCGGGAGAGGCGAGCGACGGGCACACGCACGAAACGAACTGCCTCAACTGCGGCGCGCCGCTGGCCGGTCCCTATTGCCACGAATGCGGGCAACACGCGCACGTTCATCGGACCCTATCCGCCTTCTTCCACGATTTTCTCCACGGCGTGCTGCATTTCGAAGGGAAGATTTGGCGCACGCTGCCGCTCTTGGTGTGGCGGCCGGGCGACCTCACCCGCGGCTACATCGATGGCCAGCGGGCGCGCTTTGTTTCCCCTGTCGCCTTGTTTCTGTTCTTCGTCTTCCTCACTTTCGCGGCGATCAGCCTCGGCGGCATGCTCGCCGGACCGAACAGCGCAGCGATCAAGGCGCAGCTCGCCGAACAAATGAAGGATGCCACAGCGGACGTCGCAAAGCTCGAGCTGAAGCGATCGATCGCGGCCAAGGCTGGTGCCCCGACGACCAGTTTGGACGAGGAACTCAAGGATGCTCGTTCGCAGCTTGCGACGCTCACCAGCCTTGAAAGCCATGGGAATAAGAGCGCTGCCGAGCTTCCCGAGGGAGTGTTGCCGTGGATCCGGCAGCCGCTCAAGAAGGCGACCGACAATCCCGAGCTGCTGATCTACAAGATCAAAACCAATGCCTATAAGTTCAGCTGGGCGCTCATTCCGATCTCCGCGCTGTTCGTCTGGATGTTGTTCCCGTTCAGTCGCAAGTTCCGGATGTACGATCACATCGTGTTCGTCACTTATTCGCTAAGTTTCATGATGTTGCTGTTCACCGGCAGCACGCTGATCGGGCTGATCTCGGCAAGCATCGCCAGCCTCGCCTTTTTCGTCCCGCCGTTTCACATGTACCGGCAGCTCAAAGGGACCTATTCGCTGAGCCGAGGGAGCGCGTTGTGGCGAACGGCTGCGCTCACCATCTTCGCTTTCATGGCTATCAGCCTTTTCGTCAGCCTTCTGGTCGGCCTCGGCCTGTTTGACTAGGCGCCGGCGGTGGCGGGACCGCCGATCGTTCCCGCTTTCGGCCGCTTCGCCTTCGGAATCGATGAGCCGGCCGCCGGGATCGAGGGACCTTTCACACCGCCGCGGTCGATCGGTTCGCCGGCGAGCACCTTTTTGATCTCGTCGCCCGAGAGCGTCTCATATTC
>JBKPON010000048.1:0-7299 GCA_046733135.1 Pseudomonadota bacterium
CGCGGTGAGGCCAACGGCATCGAGGCTGGAATGCACGCCAAGGCTGATCCGCGCCCAATCGCCGTCCGGGCTGACTCGGATCGCGGTGAAGCCCTCGTCCTCCCGCACCAGCGCAAAGAGCGAGTCATCCCATTCGGGCGTGTCGGTCGCCGCGAACGCATAGCGCTCGGCAGCAAGCGTCGGCCTTAGGTCGGCAAGAAGCCTGCCGAGATCGCGTTCGCCGGAAGACATGGCGGGTCAGCTACGAAGTTTCGCCAGCACTCCCTGGAGCTGCATCGCGTTGGACATGTCGCCCTCGACCTTCAGCTTGCCCATCATGAACGCGGTCATTCCGTCCATCTGGCCGGCGGCGAGCTGCTGCCAGTCGTCCCAGCCGACGAGGATCGTCGTGTCCGCGACGCCGTCGTCCTCGCTGACCTGCTGCGCCGCGCCGTCGAGCATGACCGCACCCTGCTCGCCGCCGAAGTCGATCTTCACCCGCTTGCCAGCCACCCAAGCCTGCCCTTCCTGCATGCGTTGAATGAGGTCCTGCTTCGTCATCGCTTGTTTTCTCCTTTGTCAGTAGGCGTAGCCGGGCGCCGCATTCGCATCAACATCCTCCAGTGGGCAGGGAGAAGGGGATGAGTTGCCGCAATGGCTCTCCAAGCCTAAATGGCCGGCATGGGATACGAAACTGACCTCAAACTCTTCATCGACGGCGCGTGGAAATCGGGCGAAGGCCGCGATTGCCACGACGTCATCAACCCGGCCGACGCGCAGCCGATCGCCGCCCTCCCCTATGCCACAAAGGCCGACCTCGACGAGGCGCTAGCCGCATCGGAACGCGCCTGGCCGGAATGGCGCGCGACGGACGTCGAGAAGCGCGGCGCCATTCTGCACAAGGCCGGGGCGCTGGTGCGCGAGCGGGCGGATCACATCGCCGCGACTCTGACGCAGGAACAGGGAAAGATCCTCCCCGAAGCGAAGGCCGAAGTGCTCGCCTCCGCGCAGCTGTTCGACTGGTATGCGGAGGACGCCAAGCGTGATTACGGCCGAACGCTTGTCCGCCCGGCGGGGCAGCTCAGCCGAGTGATCCGCCAGCCGGTCGGGCCGACCGCGACCTTCACTCCGTGGAATTTCCCGATCTATCTGCTGGCGAAGAAGGTCAGTGCCGCTCTTGCGGCAGGCTGCACGGTCATCTCACGGCCGCCGCACGAGACGCCGGGCTGCTGCACCGAGCTGTTCCGAGCGCTCGCAGACGCCGGCATTCCCAATGGCGTCGCCCAGCTCGTCCACGGCGATAGCGGCCTCGTCAGCGAGACGCTCATTGCCAGCCGCGTGATCCGCAAGGTGAGCTTCACCGGCTCGACCAATGTCGGCAAGCATCTGATGCGCCTTTGCGCCGACAGTATGACCCGTGTGACGATGGAGCTCGGCGGTCATGCGCCCGTGCTGATTTTCGACGATTGCGATCTCGAAAAGACGCTCGACATGGTCGTCCCGCAGAAGTTCCGGAACGCCGGCCAGGTCTGCGTCTCACCGACCCGCTTCTATGTCCAGAGCGGGATCTACGACGCCTTCATCAAGGGTTTCGCCGAGCGCACGGCCAAGGTGACAGTCGGCAACGGCCTGGAAGCAGACACCAAGATGGGCCCACTCGCCAACAAGCGGCGCCCCGACGCGATCGATGCTTTGGTGCAGGACGCCAAGGCTAAGGGCGCCCGCATCATGGCTGGCGGCGAACGGGGCGACGGGGGCTTCTTCTTCCAGCCGACGCTGCTCGCCGACGTCCCTAACGAGGCCGCGATCATGAACGACGAGCCGTTCGGCCCCGTCGCGGTGTCGCGCGCGTTCGACACGTTCGAGGACGCGATCGCGCAGGCCAATCGTTTGCCCTACGGACTCGCTGCCTTCGCCTTCACCGAAAACGGCCGCCGGGCCAATCTGATCGGCGATCTCGTCGAAAGCGGCATGGTCGGGATCAACACTTTCGCCATTTCAGGTGCCGACGCGCCGTTCGGCGGAGTGAAGGATTCGGGGTTCGGGTCCGAAGGCGGAAAAGAGGGGCTGGAGAGCTATCAGGTGGTGAAGGCGATACATCAGGCCTGAAGATTGGGTGTAACCCAATGCTCGTCGTCCCCGGAACGGGGAAGCCCGTTAACCTTCACCACAGCCAAATCATCGCGCCTCATTAACCTTTTCTAAGGGCCCCCGCGCCCACACTCTCGCCCGGGTAGGTTCAACCGGGGGTAGAGAATGGGCGCGCCCGTTCCGAAGATGAATGCGGCTGACGACGCTTCGGCAGAAGCGCTGCTAAGCTCCTTGCGGACCATCGCCGCAGGCGAGCGACGCAAACATGCGAGCGTCTTCAATTACTGGCTGGCGATTCGGCAGAACCGCGAATTTCCGCCCATCCGCGATCTCGATCCGCTCGAAATCTCCGACGCGGGGGCCTTTAGTATTCTCCTCGAGATGATCGGTGCTGAAGACGCCGACATTCGTCACCTTGGGCAAGCCATCAAGGGCGACGACGTCGAGGTCGCGAGGCTGAGCGAGGCGCCGAACCCCTCGGTGCTTTCCTGCATCGCTAAGCGAATTCCCGTCGTCGCCGCTTGCCGGCAGGCCTTCGCGTTCGAGGACGAGTTCAAGACGGCGGACGGGAAGGTGCGCTGTTGGGTCACTCTTCTGCCGTTCAGCGCGACCGGCACGTGGATCGACTATGTCTACGCCTTCGTGAGTCTCGACCCGGCGCCGAGCGCCGTCCAGGAAGATTCCGTCGAAGACGTTGTGGAAGCGGTCGAACAGGCGGCGGATTCCGCGCCGGAACCCGCAGGAACCGTCGCCGAGCTCCTCGAAGTGGCAACGGAACTCGTCAACGCGGCGGCCGAACATGGTGAAGCGGTGCCGCACGCAACCGACGAGGCCCCAGAGCCCGTTGAAGAAGCGATGAAGCCCGAGCCGCAGCCGCCTGAGCATGACCTGATAGATCCCGATGAATTCGAGCCCGAAGCTGCGCCATCAGAACCCGCCCCAGGCAGAGGGCAGAAGGCGGGTTTTTCGGCCAAGCTCCTCGAGAGCCTCGCCAGCGTCGGCTTCTACGGAAAGAATATCCAGGTCGAGCCGGATCTTCCCGCCATCCCCGTGGCAGAAGAACAGTGCGAGCCCGCGCCGATCGAACAACCGGCCGAGCCCGAAGCGTCGAAGGAAAGCATCGTCGGGGAAGAATTCGACGAACCGGTCGAATCCCTCGAATCCATGGCACCGGCCGATTCCGTTGAATCGATCGAACCGGCCGATCCCGATGAATCGATCGAACCGGCCGATTCCGATCAATCGATCGAACCGGCCGCATCAATGGAACCTGTCGCATCCAGAGAATTCGTTTCCACGCCGGAGGGATCAATGCAGATCAAACTAGACGAAGTCCGTGCGAAGGCCGACGAGGCGCGGCAGGCGAAATTGCGCGCCAACGCCGCGCTCTATGATGGATTGAGCGCGGCCTATGATTTCGCGCTAGACGCCGAGGATCATGCCGAGGAATATCTGAAGCTGGTCGAGGCGGAGGGGCTGAAAATCCAGCTGCGTTCGCCGATGAAACCGGTGGTGAAGCTCGCCTTCAACGGAATGTGCGACGAAGCGACGATTGCTCAACTCGAAGCGGTCCTCGCCTGGGCCCTCAAGGCGGACCTGCCGCGCGGCTCGCTCGCCGAGCAAATCGAAGCGGCGGGTGGAATCGGACCGATCTTGAACGGCCACGCTCGCGCCGCCTAGCGCGAGCCGCCCTTTGCCTGCTTAGCTTCACCCAGCTTCAGGCCCTCGACGACTGCGTCAACCGCACATTTGCGCGAGAGCTCCGTCAGAGTTTGGCGATCACCCGTCTCCTGCGTGGACAAGCGATGCGCGCGGTTGGCGATACTGCGTAACTCGCTGATCGTCGTTTCGGACAGCTGCGACTGATCTGCCAAGAGTCTGTCGAGTACGGCTTCCGCGAGAGGAGACGCGAACTCGATGCCGGCGAATTCGTGACAGCGCCAAACGACCCGGCAATATTGCGTCTCTAGCCCCGCGATACTGAGCATGATCCATGTGTCGGCGGAGGCACCGGACGTCGCTTCGATGCGGCAGCCGTGCGTTGAGATGTCGATCAATTTGGCGCCGACGCGGCTTCGGCCTGGCTCGCGGATCGACGCGGTGATGCGCAAGGCGGCGCGCGCCGCTCGGCGGCGCTCGGGCTGACCATCGGGTCGTTCGCTAGAATCACTCATGCTAAACCTACCCCCCAGTATTTTTGCGCCTGGAGAGTGAACAAATGGTTCTCACACCCTGGAATCCCGCGAAAGCGCCGATTCCGGCGTGGGGGTGACGGGGTACAGCGCCACCGCTACAGGCCGCCCATGATTAAGCGGACCGGCGGCCAAGTCCTTGTCGACCAGCTCAAGATCCAGGGCTGCGATCGCATATTCACCGTTCCCGGCGAGAGCTTCCTAGCGGTGCTCGATGCGCTGCACGACACGCCCGAAATCGAACTCATCGTATGCCGCCAGGAAGGAGGCGTCGCCTACATGGCCGACGCCGACGGCAAGATGACCGGTCGCCCGGGCGTCGCCTTCGTCACTCGCGGGCCGGGAGCGACCAACGCCAGCGGCGGCGTCCACGTCGCACTCCAGGATTCGACGCCCATGATCCTGTTCATCGGCGACGTCGCGCGCGGCGACCGTGGCCGCGAGGGCTTCCAGGAGATCGATTTTCCCGCCTTCTTTGGCCCGATCGCCAAATGGGCAGCGCGGATCGAGGATGCCCGGCGAATACCGGAATATGTTGCGCGGGCCTACCGCGTCGCGACCGTGGGTCGGCCCGGCCCGGTGATACTCGCCCTCCCCGAGGACATGCTTCGTGATGAGGTCGAGGTACGCGATCGCCCGCGCGTACCACCGCTCTGTGAGGAACCCGATCCCGGCGCGATCCAGGCAATGTTCGAACTGCTAAAGGAAGCCGCCTCGCCGATCGCCATTGTCGGGGGTGCCGACTGGAGCCCGCGCGCCGCGCATCATTTTGCCAATTTCGCTTTCCGTTACGGCATTCCGGTTGCGGCTGCCTTCCGGCGTCAAGACGCCATCGATAATGATTGTGGCGTTTACGCCGGAAATCTCGGCTACGGCCCTAATCCCAAATTGCAGCAGCGCATCCGCGACGCGGATTTGATCCTGGCGATTGGCCCCCGCCTCGGTGAGGCCACGACGGACGGCTACACCCTCATTACGCCCGACCACCCGGATCAGACCTTGGTTCACGTCCATCCGGATCCGAACGAATTGGGCAGCGTGTATCACGCCGACCTGCCCATCTGCGCGGACATGGGCGAGTTCGCAGAGATGCTCGATGAGTGGATCGACCCGGATCTCGTTCGCTTCTCGGCCGGTGAGGAGGCGCACGAAGAATGGGTCAATTGGTCCGATCCAAGCCCGCGCAAAGGCGTAAAGCTCGACCTCGGCCCCTGTGTCAGGGCGATGCGCGACACGCTCCCCGCCAACACCATCATCTGCAACGGCGCCGGCAATTTTTCCGGCTGGTGGCACCGTTACTGGCGGTACAGCTGCATGCCGAGCCAGCTCGCGCCGACCAGCGGGACGATGGGCTACGGCCTGCCCGCGGCAGTCGCGGCAGCGCTCCGCTTCAAAGACCGGCCGGTCGTTTGCGTCGCTGGCGACGGCGACTTTCTGATGAACGGCCAGGAGCTGGCGACCGCCGCACAATATGAGGCCGACATCCTCGTGATCGTCGCCGACAATGGCAGCTACGGTACGATCCGCATGCACCAGGAGCGCGACTATCCGAAGCGGATCAGCGGAACGGAGCTTAGGAATCCCGATTTCGCGGCCCTTGCTCGCGCTTTTGGCGGCTGGGCGGAAACAGTCGAAAGAACAGAAGATTTCGCCTCGGCCCTCGAGGCCGCGCGAAAGCGCAAGGGCATCCGCCTCATCCACTGCAAAACGGATGTCGAGCAGATCACCAACGCGACGACGATCACCAAGCTGAGGGAAAAAGCGAAGGCCTGACCGCCAACGACGACGAACATTAGGCCATCACTGGTTCGTGAAACGGGTTTCCCGACGTTCTCGCGCCTCACGCCCGGCGCGTTCGAACAAGCGATCGTGTACGTCGTGATCGACCTTGGCGGGCTTTAGCTTCTCCGATCGGCTCGACTTATTCGGCGGCTCGGGTTCGAGCACCTTCACCAGCTCGTCGAAATGGGCCGCCGAAGCTGCCTTTCTTCTCCGGTCTTTTGCCCGGCATGGGCTCCTCCAATCAAACCGAGCGGCCCAGAATATACGCACGTACGAGCGGATTAGCTCCGTCAATTTTATTATCCGAAGTGGCATTATGCCCTTTCGCAAACACAAGAAGACGAAAGATGGGTTAGAGTCGAAGATCCATATCTGCTCGCTCTTGGTCCGCAAGGTGCAGCCCGACGGGCTCCTCTGGAACAAATGGCTCAAAGGGCAGTCCCATGCCGCTTTGTAATCAGGCGTTCGAGCCGGAGTCATCCTCCTCGGTTTTGTCAGCACTATCAGACGGCAGCGGATCGGCGCTCGGAGATTTGGCGTTTTCATCCGTCGGCGGAGGTCTGAAATCTTTATTGATGATCGTGGCCTCCCTCGACCACCTCTTGGCGAGCCAGCCGTAGTTTTCAAACGTCTTTTCATAATATTCCCAAAGGCCGTTGCCTTGGCGCTTCCACCGTTCTCGCTGAATCCATTCGGCGGCGGCGTTCCAGTCCCTTACGAAGGGGCCGCGCATCCAGCTTCGATAGATTTTCTCATCCAGAATGCCCTTGCGTATGCCTATTGAAACCATCTCATAATGGTTCAGGTAATCATTGACGCAGCGACGGAGGTCTTTGGCCTGCTCGGTCTGCGGGCTCATTATATCGCCGAACCCCGGCCCGCGGCGCAGGTCAGAGAACGTTTCGACGATGCGGCGGTAGTGATCGCCAGATTCCACCTTCTCAATGAAATCCAGAGTGGCGCGCTGGCGCGCCATGCGGCGCGCATTCGCAATCGCCCGATAGGCAACGATGATCGAAACAAGCGCGAGGAATGGAGTGAGATAAACGTGCCAGCCGTCTGGCGGCGGCTCAACGCAGATTACAGTCCGGGCCGTATCGGCCACACTAGCAGTAAACGAGCAATCCAAGCTTTAGTCGCGGACGCCTTCAGTCATTTTGGGTTCCTCCACAGGTGTTGTGCTGTCTCTTATACACATCTGACGCTGCCGACGACAATTAAGCCGTGGGGGGGTGGGGGGGGGGGGGGGGGGGGT
>JBKPON010000049.1:0-9799 GCA_046733135.1 Pseudomonadota bacterium
GGAATGTCTCGGGGTTCGCCTCGATCGACAGCATCTTGCCGACGAGCGGGGCTAGAACAACTGCTTCCTCACCGACTCCGGCGCCGCAATCGATGACAATATCGTCCGCCCCGGGAGAATAAGCGTAGCACCAGTGATCCATCACACGGGCCCTGATCGCCAAGTAAGCTGAGGTGTGCAGAGATGGACTGACGATCGTACATTCCCTCTGCTCGTTCACCCAATGACCATCTGCATCAACCGAGAACGTTTGCCCGGAATAAGCGATGTTGGCCGCCTTCGCGACGAGCGAACGCAACCCGAGCGCATCGAGTTTTTCCGCCACAGAGTAGAGCATCCGGTCTGCTTACACGCGACTGCAATGCCGCGGAAGTTCAGGATCACGCTAAACTGGGCTCAAGAATACTCGACCCTAATGTGACCTCATCTGCAAGCCGCCGCAATTTGGCCCCCGTTGTCCCAGTGCGGCTTGTAGACGGCGTGCCCGCGCTGAAGCTGCCAGCACGACAAGTTGATCTTACCCGCCCAAGCCAAAACGACACTTCGACCAAATCGATCGGTCGCGACAACCCGATAGCGGACGCGCCCGAATCGAAGGGCCCCGGCGAGACTGAGCCGAGCAGCTTGGCCGTCGCCTGAAACACAGGTTCGCCACTTCGGGCAGCCGTGAAGCTCTGGCGCATCTATTCCAAGCAGGCGAAGGCGGGTGTGACCGCAGCGCAAGCTGTCTCCGTCGACTACGACGGGGGCGACGCAATCATAAGGGACATCAGCAATCATCTGCGTTTCACTTGCAGCTTAGGCCGGTGCTTTCCTGGTGCTTGCTACCATCCAAAGGCACCGCGAGTCAGCTTGGCCGAGAACTCATAAATACTTGAAAAGATTGGTGGAGCCGAGGGGGATCGAACCCCTGACCTTCGCAATGCCATTGCGACGCTCTCCCAGCTGAGCTACGGCCCCACGTCCTGCAACGCGCCTTAGACGAACTTCCCCGCGCTGGAGAAGGGAAAATCGTCCGCCCAGGCGTGATTTCCAAATAGCTTTAGGCTTCGTCGTCCTCGCCAGCGGTTTCGACGCCAAGGTCCTCGTCGCCAGTGTTGAGGTCGACCTCTTCATCGGCACTGACCTCCTCGTCCTCGTCGATCGTCAGCTCTTCGGCGGCGAGATCCTCCTCCTCGGTCTCCTCCTTCTGTACCGGAGCGGCGGCGGCTTCGAAGGCGAGCGGCTGCTTGGATTTCAGCACCGGCTCGGGGAGCCATTCGGTCCCGCAATTGATGCAGTGGATCGGCTCCTCACTGCCGAGGTCATAAAAGCGGGTCGAGCACTTGGGGCAAGTGCGCTTGGTGCCCCATTCGGGCTTCACCATTTGTGATACTCTCCAGTTAGAATAAGGCGAGCCAACCCACTTGCGGGCGGCGTTCGGCGCGGCGCCTTGCCATAGCGATTTGCGCCTGTCAAAGCGCGGCTCTTGGCTGAAGATATGGTATCGATATCCGACGGGAAAAGGCCGCCCACCGGCAATCTCGTGATCGCCGTCGATGGACCCGCGGCGAGCGGTAAGGGAACCATCGCCCGCGCTCTCGCACGACATTACGGGCTGCCGCACCTGGACACTGGGCTGCTGTACCGCGCGGTAGCACTCAATTTGTGGCGCTGGGGCGGCGATCCCGGCAGTGAATTCGAAGCCACCCGCGCCTGCGATGAGCTTAACCTCGACGCTGACGATCCCGAATTGCGCAGCGAGCCGGTGTCGAAGATCGCCTCGGCCGTTTCCGCTTATCCGGCGGTCAGGGAAGCGTTGTTGGGGCGACAGCAGGACTTCGCTCGGCAAGCGGGAGGTGCCGTGCTCGACGGGCGCGACATCGGCACTGTGATCGCACCGGAAGCCGACGTGAAGCTCTATGTGACGGCTTCGCCAGAAGTCCGGGCGGAGCGACGGCTCAAGGAACTGCGTGAGCGCGGCATGGATGCGCCCTACGAGGACGTCCTGACGGATATTCGCGCTCGCGACGCGCGCGATTCCACGCGCTCGATCGCTCCATTGCAGCAGGCAAGTGATGCCCTGCGCCTCGATACCAGCGATCTCGATGTCGACGAAGCGATTGCGGCGGCGATTCGGTTGGTGAAGGACCGGCTCGCTCAAGGGTGAACGGCACCCCGGCCTGCCAATATGGCGCTAATGTAGGACAATATTCACATATCCCTGCGAAAACCGGCACCGTGGAAATGGAACCGGAGTGGGCCCGGTAGTGCAGAGAACGAGAAGCAAGGCTGTGAGCATCGCGAGCAGCCATCTCATAACGACCGCCGTGACTTTCGCGGCGATCCTATTGTTCGTGGGGCTGGGAAGCCAGATCATTCCCGCGGCCGTCGGCGGCGTGCGTCTGCCAAGTTCAGCAATCACACTGAAGATCGCCTTCCTCCTCAACATCGCGCTCATTCTGTTCGGCTGGCGTCGTTCGAAAGACCTGCGCGAAGCCCTGAACGCCCATGAGGCGGCCGAACGACTTGCAGTGCGCAATGCCAACACCGATCCGACGACGGGAATCGCCAACCGGCGCGAGCTGATGCGCTCGCTCGCCGACACGCTCGACGCGAAAGCTGGCGGCGCGCTACTGTTTCTCGACCTCGATCATTTCAAACGGGTCAACGACCTCCACGGCCACCTCGCCGGCGACCAACTGTTGAGGTTCGTGGCAGATGCACTGACGCGCTCGGCTCCGCCGTCTGCCTGCTGCGCGCGTACCGGCGGCGATGAATTCGCAATGCTACTCCCCGGTACCTCTAGTGCCGACGCGGAGGAGGTCTCGAATTCGATCCTCGCCTGCATGGCCAATCCCATTCCGGCAGACGGCTCCGAGATCCAGATTTCCGCTTCTATCGGCCTCGCTGAGCTAGGGAGAGGTTCGAGCGAGGAGACGGTCCTCCGCCGCGCGGACGTCGCCCTCTATGCGGCCAAGCGCGCCGGCCGCAACGGAATCGCCTGGTTCGACCAAGAACTGGAGCGAGAACTGACCGAGCGCCTGTCGCTCGAAGAGGACATCCGTCGCGGAATCCGCGCGGGGGAGTTCGTTCCTTTCTTCCAGCCGCTGATCGACCTGGAATCACGACAGATTGTCGGCTTCGAGGCGCTGGCCCGTTGGAAATCGCCAACACGTGGCCTCATTGAAGCCGAAGTCTTCATCGAAGCGGCCGAGCGCACCGGTTTGATCGGCCCGCTCACCCTCAGCGTGATGGACCAGGCGCTGAAGGAGGCGCGCTCATGGCCGGCGAACATCAAGCTCGCGGTCAACGTCTCACCCGTGCAGTTCCGCGATCCGACGCTCGCCGAGCAGATCCTGAAGCTGCTTGCCTCGACCGGCTTCCCGGCCCGCCGGCTCGAAATCGAGATCACGGAGGGCTCGCTGCTTGAGGACCGCGAGCAGGTCTTGAGCATCATCGAAAGCCTGAAAAATGTCGGCGTCAGCATTTCGCTGGACGATTTCGGAACGGGCTACGCTTCGCTGGCGCAGGTCAACCGTCTGCCCCTCGATCGGATCAAGATCGACAAGAGCTTCATCACCACGATCGTGAAGAGCGAGCAGACCGCGGCAATCGTGAACACGATCGCCGGGCTTGGCCACACGCTCAATGTCCCGATCAGCGCCGAGGGCGTCGAATCCGAACAGATCCGGCACGCGCTGGAAAAATTCGGGTGCTCCGAAGCGCAGGGCTGGTTGTTCGGCCGAGCCATTTCAGCTGAATCCGTGCGCAGCTTTCTCAACATGACCAACCAGGAGGGCTCCGAGACGCGACCAGAGGAAGGCACGTCTTTCGGCCTCCCATCGCGCGCTCGCCGCAGCAATCGCTGATCAAGCGCGGCGCGGCGGGTTGGTCAGGAAGACCACGTAGCCCTTAAAGTTGGAATTTCCCCTTAGTCCTTGCGGTTCGGTCCAACGCCCGCCCTGGATGAGGCCGACGCGGAACGGCACGTCGAAATCCTTCATCCGGTCGAAATAAGCGTCATAGCCGGGGATCGTGTCGCGACCCTGGTATGTCTGCACTACGACCTCGTCGACAGTGCCGCGAAGGCTCCGCAACGCTTGAGGGTCGCCGTGCGCGCTCCAGTCGAGGAGGCCCGTGATCGAAAGCCCATACTTCCGCGGCAGTCGCCTGCGTAGGGCCGCGAGGAAGTCCGCATATTCACCGACGTGCCTCGTCCGCGCATCGAAATCGATCTGCAGGCCCGCCACCTGATTTCCCATGGCTCGCCATTGGTCCAAACGGGCAAGCAAGACCCGGTCCACCCCGTCCGGCCAGCCCAGCGTGTCGGTGCGCACGACCATCCAGATCGTCTTGTCCTTGACCCGCGGAGTGGCGCGCAGGGAAATGTAGCGCACCGGCCGGCCGTCGCGCACCTCGCCTTCCAGCAGATAGAGAGTGCGCGCCTGCTCCAGCACGGGCTGCGGTGCAACTCCGCCCCACAGCCAGAAAGCGTCATAATCCCGAGCATCGACCCGTCCGGGCTCCCTGCAGCCGGCAAGCAACAGCGCAAGCGCCGCGACTGTCGGCAAAAGCCTCACCAGAAGACTTTGAGATCCCGGGCCCAGCGCGATTGCGGATAATCGGTCTTGAGTCGTTCGAACCAGGCGCGGCGCTGCGCCTTGGCGACTTCGGTCCCGCCGCAACTGTTGACCCCTGCCGGACCGTAACAGCGTAGCGCGCGATTGAGGGCGAGCGCTTTGTCGTCCGCGGACGCGGTGCGGTCATTGATGATCGCCTTGTAGACTTCCAGCCGCGAATAGGGCGTTCCGGCCGGGAACAAGGGGCGGGTGCTGGCCAGCCCGTTCCCCGCCACGGGGGCGTCGAATCCGTGCCCGCTATCGAAATCGTCGAAACCGTTGTCGCGGAAGAATTCGGCGAGGCACAGCCGCGGCCGGATCGCCTGTCGGTCCTGCGCCAGCGCGCTGGCGGTCGCCGACAACGCCGGACAACCAAAATCGCCGAGCTTCCCCTTGGGGCCGAACACGCCCAGCGGAGGCCGTTCCTGGGTCGCGTTGTTCCACGCGTCGTAACTGGCGGCTCCGGTGAAATAGGTGTCCGTCGGCGCGTTTGGGGGAAGGAGTCGAAGGTCAGTCAGGAAATCGCGATAGAGGCCGCGCCGAAGCTCCTTTGACAGCAGCATGTAGAGCGCGATCTCCCGTTCAGTCCGGCTCGCGTTCGCGGCGCCGGCCTGCTGGCGAAGGATGTCTGGTCCGGCGGTATGCTCGAGCAGCAACTCGCGGATGATCGGATGTCGCACGGGCGAGTTTGCGGCGAAGATGAGATCGAGGCGGCCTGCCTTCTCCTCATCGATCGCCAGCGCCAATTCGACCGCCTCGCGTTGATAGGGCTGGACGGCGCCAGGAAAGAGGCTGAGCCAGAAACCGCGCGCATTGGGATCCTTCAACTCCTGCAGCGCCATTCCGCGAAGCATCTGACGGCTGAATTGCAGATAGTTGAAACGCGACTGACGAGCGGCGTCCGGGATCAGCTTCACCACCTCGGCGGGCTGGTGGCGGACGAAATAGGCCTCGGCAGCGCGGACATAATCGTACAGCGCCGTGTCATTTGCGAAGATCGGGGCCTGCCGCTCAATCTCGGCCTGGGTGATGGAGGGCTTGTCCTTCTTGTCCTGCGGGCTCCGCATGCGCTGAAGGTCCGCAACCGCGAGCAGGATGGGATCACGGATGATTTGCGGCTGCTTGACAGGGAGCGGCAGCTTGTTCTCGATCTCGTCGACCAATGCGACCGCGCTCGAAGCTTGAGCAAAGCGCGTTGGCGCGGCGAGTAGCCGATCATAATCGGAGGCAAGCGCGGCATCGTCGCCGGCGAGCCAATGCACCCGCCGCATCAATCCGCCTGCGGAATTGGCATAGCGGCCCTGTGGGTTGGCATCGATATATGCCTGGAGCGCAGTCCCAGCCGCCGCGATGCCCGCCAGATCGCGTTTGTCGCGCTCGGCGAGCGAACCATATTCTTCGATCGACTTGTCTACCGCGCGGTTAAGCAACGTGCGTGCGACCATGTACAGCGCGGTGTCGCGAAGCCACGGATCGCTCGCGCCGGAAAGTGACCGGAAGCGCGCCGCGGCAGATTGGAAATCGCCCGCGTAGAACAGCTGCGCGCCTTTCAGGTAAGACGCAAAATCTTGACCGGCGGGCGATCGTAGTCCGGGCAGCTGCGAATCAATCGGCGCCGCTGCTTTGCAATTCATTTCCGGCACGTAATCCTCGGCCGGCTTCGGCTCTGCATTCAGGTGCTGCCGTGCGGCGATCAGGATCCGTTTCTCTGGCTCGGGAACCGCGCTGCTTGCCAGCACGGCGGCAACGAATTCGGCCGCTCCGCTCTTGTTCGTCTGGCACCTCGATCCCTCGTAACCCTCGTCGCTATCGTTCGCTGGCGGCAGCGCGGCCGTCGACATCTCCGTCCAGGGGAACAGAACGAGCGGCGGGCCATCCTGCTTGGCGTTCGGATCGCGCACTGAGGCGCCGCGACGGTCGGCGAGCAGCAGGTAGAGATTCACCCTTGTATCGTTGCTGGGAAGCAGCATCGCCGCGCTTCCCTCCGGATCGTAGTCCGGCTTGTCCAGCGACCAGGTCGGCACGTCGAACTCGCCCGAGCAGGCCCAGGCGATCATCGCCGCTCCGGCGCCGGCCAGACCGAGAATCCAGAGCTTCCACCCAGTGAACGATCGAGCCACGACATCCCCCTTACGGCAGTTATTCCGTCATGACTCAGGCCCTTGTCGAGCCTTTGTCGCCGAAGCTATTGAATAGCGCTATGAAGCAGATCCTGTTGCAAACCACGATCCCGACCGCGGAAGATGATTGGTCGATCGCGCGCTTCAGCAAGCTCGGTGCGCTGCTGCGCGAGCAGCGCGATGCAAGCGGTCTCCCTCTTTACGACATCACCACGCGTGACCGTGATCCTTTGGGCCAACCGGACTCCGTCCTGTCGACGATCGACCAAAGCGACTTCGATGCGCTCTGGCTGTTCGCGGTCGATACGGGCGACGGGCTGACCGAAGCCGATTGCGCAGCCATTTCACGCTTTCGCCAGGGCGGTGGGGGCCTGCTCGTGACTCGCGATCATATGGACCTCGGCTCGTCCGTCTGTACCTTGGGCGGGGTCGGCAAGGCGCACTATTTCCACTCCAGACAACAGGACCCCAATCCCGAAAACCGCCAACGCGACGATCCCTATACGACCGAGATTTCCTGGCCAAACTTCCACTCCGGAGCGAACGGCGATTATCAAGAGATCGGAATCGTCGGCGACCCGCATCCGGTGCTCGCAAATCCGCGCTCGCCGACGGGCTTCATTCGCTACTTGCCGTCCCATCCCCATGAGGGCGACGTCTGCGCGCCGGACGGTGAGAATGCGCGGGTGATCCTGAAGGGAAAGAGCAAGGTTACCGGTCACGAATTCAACATTTCAGTCGCATTCGAGCCGGGCGAGCACGGCGGACCCGCGATCGCCGAGAGCACCTTCCATCACTTCGCGGATTACAATTGGGACCCGCATTCCGGCTGCCCGACCTTCGTCACGGAGACACCCGGCGACGGCTTGAGCCGCGTTACGGAGGCCATGGCGGACACGCATCGTTATGCTCTCAACATCGCGGCCTGGCTCTCCGGCGCCTTGCCGATCGCCTCGGATAGGACGGCAAGACAAAGCGAAGCGGCCTGATCCTGTCCCATTCGGGGCCAGTGATCGAGCCCGGCTTGGCACGTCGCTGCTGACCCGAGTAAACTCAACCGCTTAGTTGCCGCGCGAAACGGTGCTGCGGAGGTGAAATTATGTTCGGGTTCCTGCTCTTGGCCTTGGCGGATCAGGCGCCGGCGCCCTGGCAGAAATATCTGCCGTCCAACATTGGCTGGGCCTCCGCGACCGTCGACAACGATCGTTTCTGGATCAAGTCGGAAGAGGTCACACGCGAAGCTCCACGCGCATTCGAGGTCTGGATCCACGGCGAGCACGGCTACAACCAGCAGGTCCATTATAAGACCTCGTCCCAGTGGGTTCGCTTCCGCTGCGACGGAACGCTGCAGCTGCTCGCGTCGAAGACCACCAACACGGAAGGACACACCGACAGCTGGAAGGGAGAGGCGGGGATTACTCCGATCGGCGCGGGCACGATCTACGCCGATATCGAACGGACATTCTGCACGCCGGGGAAATGAACGGCCGAATCAGGGTTCGTGATGAGCCAAGCGATCAAGCATGTCGAACTTGGCAGGCAATTCGGCCAATTGGCGATTGTCGACGCTGAATTCGCCCTTGAACGGGCGGTCCACGGTCAAGACGAATAGGAACAAAAGCCCGATCGTGATCGAAATGCCCGCGATCATGATGATGTTCAGTCGGGTTGGAGTGAACACCGACGCATAGGCGACGACGAAGAGCGATCCGACGAGTCCGGTGATCCAAAGCATGATCGGAATCCCCGATTGGCTATGCGTGAGCCTGTCGCGCCGGAAGCCCACGAGATCGTTGAGGTTGGAAAATGACTCGGCGTAGATGGTGCTGTCGCGGTCATCCTTAGGGCGGATGTTCCCCATGCTCGCGAAAAGCTTCGCCAGCCGCACTTCCGTGGCCTCGCTCACTTGTTCCTTCGCGAGGAGTGGCCATTCGTCATTGACGATACTGGTGACGTATGAGCGCAGGTCGCTGCGTGCGGCGAGCGTTTCGTCCCCATAGGCGCTGAGGTCTCGATAAAGCTCCGCCGCGGCAGCCGCTTCCTCATGCACCGCCGTCTCGGCGTCGTTGAAGTCCTGCCACACCATGACCCCGGCGAAGGCGATCATGATCCCGATATAGGCGGCAACCACCTGCATCAGGTTGATCGCCACTTCTTTCTCCTCGTCGCTGGGTCGCAGCTTGAAGAGCTTGCGCAGCCCGAGGCTGCTGCTCATCCCGATGATGAGCGCCACTCCGAGGATCAGAATAGTCGAGAGCCAGATCGGCAAGGCATAGAAGAAATTGGTCATCTCACCCCCAAAGAAGCCTTGTGACCTTGCAGATTCGGTTGTCCCACTGGAACCGAATAATCGCAAGACTGCCCCTGCTTGGGACGCTGCGAGTCGGCCCCGTTACAATTCAACCTCGACATCTGCTTCTAGTTAACCGATTTTAACGCTTGCGATCGGTGTGAGTCGCGCAAGGCAGGAGTGCGTCCTGGTTTCGCGCGAGAAAGGATGGCGCAGATTCGCAACGGGAACGGTGACCTCGGCGGTTATTGCAAAAGGGGAATGCATGTCCGGAACTGACATCTTCCTGTCCTACGCTCGTACGGACCGCGCTGCTGCGCGCATGTTCGCCGAGGCCTTCAGGGATGAGGGCTTCAGCGTCTGGTGGGACGCGGTGCTTCATTCGGGCGAGACGTTCGACGAGGTTATCGAGCAAAGATTGAGGGACGCGGGCGCGGTCGTGGTCCTATGGTCGCCGCGTTCGGTGGCGTCGCGTTGGGTTCGGGCCGAAGCCACGCAAGCGGATCGACGAAAGAAGCTCGCGCCCGCGATCATCGAGCCTTGCGACCGTCCGATCATCTTCGAGCTCACTCACGCGGCGGATCTCTGCCACTGGACGGGAGACGTCACCGACATTCACTGGCGGACTTTCGTCGACGACCTCAGGCGATTGATGGATGCAAGGGCCCAGGAGGCCGCCGCGACGAGCCGTCCCGCTTCTCCGGCACACGAAGCGGCGCATAGCCAGACGAGCCGGGCAAAGGACGCCGAAGCGATCGTCAGCAGGGTTCCCGAAGCCTCGACCGAGC
>JBKPON010000050.1:0-6991 GCA_046733135.1 Pseudomonadota bacterium
ACACGGGCTTGGGCATGCGCGCGAAATTGGAGAATTCGTCGACCATTCGGCGCAGGTCGCCGACCTGGCGAACGATTGTGCCGGTCAGCCGGTGGAAGGTTTCCTTGTCGGAGCTGATCTCGTTGCCGAAGCGACGTTCCAAGCGCTCCGCGGCCAGCTGGATCGGGGTCAGTGGGTTTTTGATTTCGTGCGCGATTCGGCGGGCGATGTCAGACCAAGCCGCGCGGCGCTGGTCGGTCAGCTGGTCGGTGATGTCGTCGAAGGTCAACACCGACCCGTCCTGATAACGTGCGCGTTTTACTGCCAATGTCCGCTGTCCTGAGTCCGCGACGACGATCACATTGGCCTCGCCCTGCTCGCCGCGCATGAATTCATCGAGGTCCGGGGACACCGAAGCGAGGGACCGACCCTCTACCTCCGCCTGGGTCTGGCGCAGCAACGCCTCCGCCGAGCGGTTCACGAGCAGGACCTCGCGCTGCTTGTTCAGGGCGATCACCCCCGCCGTGACGCTGGACAACACCGCCTCCATGAAGGCCCGTCTCGTATCCAGCTGGACGTTTGCCGATCTCAGCTCCGCCGTCTGTTCATCGAGCCGTCCGGCCATGCGGTTAAATGCCGCCGATAGGGTCTGCACCTCGTCCTCGGTCTCGGCCACCGGCACTCGGGCGGTGAAATCGCCCTCCTCGATACGACCGGCGGCGGTGACGAGTTCGCCGACAGGCCGAACCAGGCGATCGGCGATTTTGAGAGCGGAAAGAATGGATAGCCCGACGATCACCAGAGCGCCGAAGAGGAGCGCCGCATTGAACCGAAGTTGGTTGGCTCGTGATTTGGCTAAAAGCGCTCGGTAGTCGCGAAGCACGTCATTCGAGCGCTGAATTTGGTCTCGGAATTGCGGATCGAAAACTCGAGCTGCATAGAGATATGTATCGGGCCCAAAGTCGATCTTCGTAACCGCTCCCACCCTGTCCGCAGAATTGATCGACACGACTTCCCGGCGATCGAGCTTTGCAATGGCGGCGGGCGGAATCACTCGCTCCAGCGGACGGTCGTACGGATTGACCAACGCAAGCGTTCGAATCTGCTTGTCGTGGCCGTAGGTGAAGATGATTGCTTCGGAGAGGTTGCGGTTCAGAACCTGAAGTCGGGCGAAGGCTTCGGCAAAGCGAGGATCTTCAATCGGAACTGCCCGCAAATACCCGGCAAGATTATCGCTTGCCGTGACCGTTTCAGCGGCCACTCGGTCCACTTCCCGCTGGTAACTCGCGCTCGCGACGGAAACCGTATTCTCCAGCATCCCGCGGGCGCGGTTCGAGAACCAGAATTCAATTCCGCTCTGGAATAGAAGCGACGCGAAGATCGCTACGAGCACGGTCGGAACGGCCGCGATTACAGAGAACAAGCCGACCAAGCGAACATGCAGCCTGCCGCTGCCAGCGCCACCTTGTTCCGCACGGCGTAACGCTACCCTGCGCGCGTAGAGCGCCATCAGGGCGATCGAGGGAAGGAGCAGCGCAACCAGGAGCAGTGCGATCAGCGGCGGAGACAGCAAGGTGCCCGGTTCGGCGCCGCGCCGCAGCAACCTGACGCTGAGCCCCACCATGCCGATGAGAAAAGCGCCGATCGCAATGGCTGCGCGGTCGTAGAATCGACCGCTGGCACGCTCCCGTTGGAGCCAGCTCTCTGCTCTAGAAATCACCGGCGAGTCGGCCGTGCGTGCATCCATTTGCGACCGCGCTAGCACGACCGTTGCAGCAAGAACACAGTTGTTGTGCAGATGTAATTTCTTACGCGGCCACTCGTTCGAGCCATGGCGCGTAAAAGTCGCGCAGCATCCGCTTCACCACCGCCGGATCGTCTTGCTGATTGACCGAATTGCGGAGCTCGGCGGAACCCGGCAGGCCTTTGGTGTACCAACCGATATGCTTGCGGGCGAGGTTTACGCCAGTGTGCGTGCCGTAGAGCTCGAGCATCGCTTCATATTGCTCGAGCATGGCGCCCAGTTGTTCGTCGAGGCTTGGATTCACCTTCGCCCCACTCCCCCCAAGGTCCGCTATGACCTGGCCGAGCAGCCAAGGCCGGCCATAGGCGCCGCGCCCAATCATCACTCCGTCCGCCCCCGACTGGCTGAGCGCTGCGCGAGCGTCCGCGATCGAGCAGATGTCGCCGTTGACGACCACCGGCACCCGTACGGCATCCTTCACCCGCCGGACGAATGCCCAGTCCGCCTCGCCCTTGTACATTTGGCAGCGGGTGCGGCCGTGAACGGTGATCATCTGCACGCCGAGATCCTCGGCAAGCCGTGCAAGCTCCGGAGCGTTGAGGCTGTCGTGGTTCCAGCCCATGCGCATCTTCAGCGTAACCGGCACCTTTACCGCTTTCACCGTGGCGGCAATGATTTTTCCGGCCAGCTTGAGGTCGCGCATCAGCGCCGAGCCGGCCTCGCCGTTCACGACCTTCTTCACCGGGCAACCCATGTTGATGTCGATGATCGCCGCGCCGCGTTGCTCGTTGAGCTTCGCCGCCTCGGCCATCACCGCCGGCTCACAACCCGCCAGCTGCATCGCCACCGGTTCTTCGGCCGGATCCCACATGGCCTTCTGCAACGACTGGCGCGTTTCACGAACCATCGCCTGGCTGGCGATCATCTCGCTCACCGTCAGCCCGGCGCCGTAGCGCTTGACGATGCGCCGGAACGGCAGGTCGGTGACGGCCGTCATCGGCGCCAGGATCACTGGCGACGCGACCTCGACCGGGCCGATCTTGATGGGCTTCAGCTCATGCATGGATCGGCGGGAGATAATGAATCGCGCGCTTTCGGACAACCGTCTGTCCAGAGCGGGTCGCGGGACTGTCCTTCCCTTTGCCCATCCAAAGGTTCAATGCAGCCGTTCAACGAGCTGAGGGCGAACGGGGTTTTGTGGCAGTAACTGCGCTGATCGTCGCGGCCGGCAAGGGCGAGCGCCTCGGGGGCGGTATCCCAAAGCAATATCGCGTTCTTGGCGGAAGGATGGTGCTCCGTTGGGCCGTGGAGGCGCTCCTGGGGCATCCCGCGGTTAGCGCGACGCGCGTCGTGATCGGCGAGGGCCAGGAGGAAAGTGCCGCCGCGGCGCTCCAGGGCCTCAACGTCGGCCCTTTCATCGAAGGCGGCGCCCAACGCGCCGATTCGGTTCGGAACGGCCTCACGGCGATTGGCGGTGACGCCGTGCTGGTCCACGATGCAGCGCGTCCCTTTTGCCCGTCCGCGGTCGTCGACCGCCTCGTTGCTCAGCTCGAATTCTCCGAGGGCGCGGCGCCAGTCCTGGGCGTCGGCGACACGCTGGCGCGCGTCAGCGACCAACTCGACGACCCCGTGGATCGCAACGGCATCGTACGTGTGCAAACACCCCAGGCCTTTCGCCTCGATGCCCTTCGCCAGGCCTATGCGAGTTGGTCAGGGACGTCGCCGACCGACGAAACGACGGTGCTTCGCGCCGCCGGCATGCGCGTCGCGGCAGTCGACGGCGATCCCGCGCTCGAGAAGCTGACGACGCTCGCCGACTTCCAGCGTGCCGAACAATGGCTTGCGGGACGCTTCGTCAGTCGGACCGGCATGGGCTTCGACGTGCACGCCTTCGCGGGTGAAGGGCCGGTCACGATCGGCGGCATTACCGTGCCCCATCCTCGCGGGCTGGCGGGCCATAGCGACGCGGACGTCGTGCTCCACGCGATTACGGATGCCCTGCTTGGCGCTGCTGGGCTCGGCGACATTGGCGAGCACTTCCCGCCTTCGGATCCACGATGGAAAGGCGCGTCGTCCGACGGCTTCCTCCGCCACGCCGTCGAGCTGCTCCGATCCCGATGTGCGATCATCGATCACATCGATTGCATCGTCATCGCGGAGGAGCCGAAGGTTGGCCCGCATCGCGCGGCGATGCGCACCCGCATTGCTGAAATTACCGGTCTCGATCCGATGCAGGTCAGCGTCAAAGCGACGACGACCGAGGGACTGGGCTTTACCGGTCGTCGCGAGGGAATTGCCGCGCAGGCGATCGCCAGCATTCGCATGGCACCATAAAGGCCGTTGCCGCTATGTTCGCTTGGGAACTTTCCTCCGGGGGAAACGTGAGATGCGGGTGATTTCGAATGTAGCGGCGATTCTGGCGCTCGTGGCGTTGCCGTCGGCGGCGCAGGCGGACGCCGAGGAAAGCTGCCTCACGCTCGACTTCCAGATTTGCGACTGAGCCGATGGACGCCCTTCTTCCCAAAGAACTTGTCGACAAAGCCCGCGAGGTCGTGGAGGCAAACCGTAAGCTCGATCGGCGCATCGCCGTCGCGGAAAGCTGTACCGGTGGGCTGGTCAGCGCCGCGCTGACGGAAATTCCGGGCTCGTCCGAAGTCTTCGAGGTCGGCTATGTGACTTACTCGAACGCGGCCAAGATCGCCCAGCTCAAGGTCTCGGAAGAAGTCGTCGAGACGTTCGGCGCGGTCAGCGTCGCCACGGCCTGGGCCATGGCGCGCGGCGCCCTCGCCTCCTCCGAGGCGGACGTTGCCGTCGCAATCACCGGGATTGCCGGCCCGGGCGGCGGCACGGCGTCGAAGCCCGTAGGTACCGTCGTCTTCGCTCTTGCCGAGAAGGACGCCGATCCGGCCAAGATCGTCGCCGATCAGAAATTCTTCGACGAGAAGACGCGCGCCGGGGTGCGCATTCAGGCGGCGCTCTGCGCGCTCGAGCTGTTGATGCCGTAAAGCGCCGCCGCGCGCTGCTCGAAAGCGTTCGTCATCCGGCGGAGCGCTCGGTCGAACATCGCGCCCGCAAGGCTCTCGAACAATCGTGACTTGAACGCGAAATCGACCGAGAAACGAACATCCGTCCCGCCGTCCTCGGCTCGCTCGAAACTCCACTCGTTGTGGAGATATTTGAGTGGCCCTTCGACATAATCGACGCAAATCCGGCTCGGCCGCTCCTTCACCACTCGGCTGGTGAAGCGCTCCTTGAAGGCGTTGAAGCCGACCACAAGGTCGGCGACTGTCTCCGTTTCGCTCGACGATCGGACTCGGACGGCAACGACCCAAGGCAAGAATTTGTCATAGCTCGCCACGTCGGCGACCAACTCGAACAATTGGTCGGGGGTGTAGGGCAGATAGCGTGTTTCGCTATGCCTGGGCATTAGGCCTTGGCAAGCTGTTCGGCGCGAGCCGCCTGCATCTTCTTGAAATCGTCGCCGGCGTGATAGCTCGAGCGGGTCAGTGGAGAGGCCGCGACCAGCAGGAAGCCCTTTGCGCGCGCGATCGCCGCATATGCGTCGAAAGCCTGAGGAGTGACGAATTCCTCCACCTTGGCATGCCGCGGCGTCGGTTGGAGATATTGGCCCATGGTCAGGAAATCGACCCCGGCGGATCTCATGTCGTCCATCACTTGATGAACTTCGAGCCGCTGCTCGCCCAGTCCGACCATCAGACCGGACTTGGTGAACATGTGCGGCGCTCGCCGCTTCACGCTCTCAAGCAGCCGGAGCGAGGCGTAGTAACGGGCGCCGGGCCGGATCGTGGGATAGAGCCGAGGCACCGTCTCCAGATTATGGTTGTAGACGTCCGGCCCGGCGTCAACGATCGCCTCTATCGCCGCCTCGCTCTTATTGCGGAAATCCGGCGTCAAGATTTCGATCGTCGTACTGGGAGTCCGTTCGCGGAGCGCCTCGATAACCTTAACGAATTGGCGCGCGCCTCCATCCGGGAGATCGTCGCGGTCGACCGACGTTACGACGATATGCTCGAGCCCTAGCTCGGCTGCTGCCGTTGCCACATGTTCCGGTTCCAGCGGGTCGACCGGCCGCGGCATGCCGGTCTTCACGTTGCAGAACGCGCAGGCCCGAGTGCAGGTATCGCCCAGGATCATCACTGTCGCGTGCTTCTTGGTCCAGCATTCGCCGATGTTCGGGCAGGCTGCTTCTTCACACACCGTTGCAAGGTTGAGCTCGCGCATCAGCTTGCGCGTGGCGTGATAGCCTTCGCTGACCGGCGCCTTGACTCGGATCCAATCGGGCTTGCGCTGCCTTGGTCCGGCATGCTCAGGAATTGGAACGGGAGCGTTCATGGGCAGCGAAATAGCGATTGAGCCCTCCGCTTGCCACCCCTGCCCTCGTGCGGCTAGCGCAACCTTCGTGCCTTACCTGTCAGAGCTGATCGACGGCTACCTTCGCTTCCGCAGAAAGGACTGGGCTCGTGAGCGCGCCCGCTGGTCCGAACTCGCCGAGGGGCAAAGCCCTAGAGTCATGGTGCTCGCCTGCGCGGACAGCCGGGTCGATCCCGCCCACATCTTTGATGCAAGGCCAGGCGAGATGTTCGTCGTGCGCAACATTGCCGCCCTCGCTCCGCCTTATGAGACCAGCCGCGGCTTCCACGGTGTCTCGGCCGCCCTTGAGTTTGCAGTCACGCAATTGGACGTCGGCGAGATTCTGGTGATGGGCCACGGCCTCTGCGGGGGTTGCGCGGCAGCCCTGACCGGCCGGTTCGATGATACCGAGCCGGGCGAAGGTCACTTTATCGCCGATTGGGTGCGGATGCTCAGCAGCGCGCGCGATCAGGTCCGGGCGCACCATTCCGACCTCGATCGCGATGCCTTCCTGGAGATGGAACGAGAGGCGGTGAAGGTAAGCCTCGCGAACCTTCGGACATTTCCATGGATTCTGGACCGCGAGCAGGCAGGCGATCTGAAGCTGCATGGCGCCCATTTCTCAATTGCCGAGGGGCGCTTGTACCTGCTCGACGAGGCGGAAGGTGATTTCCGCCCCGTCTAGCAGGTCCAAAATGTTTGAATTTCAGCTACTTAGCAACGAACGTCATAGCTGTAATGCGGCTGACCATTCTGGTCGACGTAATAGCAATAGCCGCGAGTATCGCGATAATATTGCCGCCCGTTGACCGTGGCCCCGAGCACACCACCGAGAATGGCGCCAGCAATCGCGCCGGTACCTGGCTTGAGGCCTGGAAGGACCGCGCCGGCAACTGC
>JBKPON010000051.1:0-36016 GCA_046733135.1 Pseudomonadota bacterium
CAGCCGAGGTACGGCCCATCGCGACGGCGGACTGGCCGACCAAGGCCCTGCGGCCCGCAAATTCGGTCATGTCCTCGGCGAAGTTCGAGCGCGATTTTGGATGGACGATGCCTTGCTGGGCGGAGTCGCTATCTCTCGTCGTCGCCCGCCTTGCGGCAGAGGCTTGATTGCCGCTGTTGCGAAGCCTTGCGAAACGACCGCAAGTCTGGTCCTAGGCCGCCATGGCCCGCGTCTATTCCTCCCGCAAACGGATCATGGTCACCGGAGGAGCGGGGTTCCTCGGATCCCATCTGGTCGAATCATTGATCAATGCGGGGCACGAAGTGCTGTGCGTCGACAATCTCTTCACTGGTACGAAGGACAATCTGGCGGGGGTCGCGTCTCACCCACACTTCGAATTCATGCGGCACGATATCACTTGGCCGCTCTACGTCGAAGTCGACGAAATCTACAATCTCGCCTGCCCGGCCTCGCCGATTCATTATCAGCACGACCCCGTTCAAACGACGAAGACCTCGGTTCACGGGGCGATCAACATGCTCGGCCTCGCGAAGCGCGTGGGCGCACGAATTCTCCAGGCTTCCACCAGCGAGGTTTACGGCGACCCCACCATCCATCCTCAAACGGAAGAATATTGGGGCAACGTCAATCCGATCGGCATGCGCAGCTGT
The DNA here is from genome assembly GCA_046733135.1 of Pseudomonadota bacterium. Lineage (GTDB taxonomy): Bacteria > Pseudomonadota > Alphaproteobacteria > Sphingomonadales > Sphingomonadaceae > Sphingomicrobium. Next base: position 672 of record JBKPON010000051.1, read on the forward strand.
TACGACGAAGGCAAGCGCTGCGCAGAGACCCTGTTCTTCGACTATCACCGGCAGAACGGACTCGAGATCAAGGTTTGCCGCATCTTCAATACTTACGGGCCGCGAATGCATGCCGCGGACGGACGCGTCGTGTCCAACTTCATCGTCCAGGCGCTGAAGGGTGAGCCGATCACGATCTTCGGGGATGGCTCCCAGACCCGCAGCTTTTGCTACGTCGACGATTTGATCGACGGTCTCATCGCGATGATGGAGAGCCCGGCGGAAGTTACCGGACCGATCAATCTCGGCAATCCGCGCGAATTCACGATCAGGGATCTTGCCGAGCGGGTTATAACGCTCACCGGTTCCTGTTCATCCATCGTGCAGATGACGCTGCCGCCCGATGATCCCAAGCAGCGGCAGCCGGACATCGCGAAGGCACGTTCGCAGCTGGGGTGGGAACCGAAAGTGCCATTGGAGGACGGATTGGCGCGCACCGTTAAATATTTTTCGAAACCGTCAAATGGATCCTAGATCGGAGCGGAACGTCCAAAGCAGCATTTCACCGCACGGCTGCTAACCGCTGCCAAACTTTGGACTTGTGCCCGCCGATCGCGTTAAGAAAATGTTATGTGTGGAATTGCGGGTCTAATCGCGGCGGGCAAAATCGAAAAGGATCTGCTGCGGCGGATGACCGATCGGCTGACCCATCGCGGGCCCGACGATCACGGACTATGGCTCGATCCGGATTCAGGCATTGGACTCGGGCATCGCCGCCTATCGATCATCGACCTTTCACCGGCCGGCCATGAGCCCATGCACTCGGCCTCAGGCCGCTTCGTCGTCACGTTCAATGGCGAGATTTACAATCACCGAGAGCTTCGCTCGCGGCTAGAGAGCGAGCGAGCGGCTCCGCTTGGCGGCTGGCGAGGCCATTCGGACATCGAAACGCTGCTCCAAGGCATTGATACCTGGGGTCTCGAAAACGCACTTAGCGAAGCTGTTGGGATGTTCGCTTTCGCCCTTTGGGACCGACAGGAGCGTACGCTTCATCTGGTGCGCGACCGGTTCGGTGAGAAGCCGTTATATTATGGTTGGGTGCAGCGAGATTTCGTCTTCGGATCGGAACTGAAAGCCCTCCGAGCGCATCCACGGTTCGACAACGAAATCGATCGCAAGGCGCTGCGATTGTTCACTGCTCAGACCTACATCCACGCACCGCTGTCCATCTACCGTCGCATATTCAAGCTCCCGCCGGGATGCATTCTCACCCTCACCACCGATGCCGCAGCCGTACCTCTCGACGATCCCCCGATGGAAGGAACTTCGGGCGCGCCGCGCCTTAGTCGCTACTGGTCGTACCGTGACGTCGTCCAACGCGGTCTCGCCGAGCCAATCCGTGACGAGGCCGATGCGCTTGAGGAGCTCAATCGTGTGCTCGGTCACGCCGTCGCAGATCAGTCGATCGCAGATGTGCCGGTGGGTGTATTTCTTTCGGGCGGGATCGACAGCTCGACGATCGCGGCGCTTTACCAGCGTAATTCGACCCGACCGGTCAGAACCTTCTCGATCGGATTTGAGAACGAGACATATAATGAAGCGCCCTTCGCCAAACGGGTCGCCGAACAACTTGGAACGGTCCACCACGAGCAAATTCTCACGGAGCGGGATGCGCTTGAGACGATTCCGTTGCTCCCGTCGATGTATGACGAACCTTTCGCCGACAGTTCGCAAATCCCGACCTACCTCGTGAGCCGCATGGCTCGATCTGACGTCACGGTCGCTTTGACCGGCGACGGCGGCGATGAGCTGTTCGGCGGCTACTATCGCCATTTCTACGCTCCCCGGCTTTGGCAGCAAATCAACCGTGTCCCGACCGGCATCCGAGCGATCGGCACACCGCTAAGCCGGCTGCCGACCGGCTTGTGGGGCAGGGCGGCCGGTCTCCTTCCAGGTCATGGCCGATCAAACGTTGGCGCCAAGATCCAGAAGAGCTTGCGCGTGTCGGCCGCGGCGCGCCGGTTCGACGATGTTTATGCAAGCTTCCTCGATGAATGGAGTCTGGAGGCCTCCCCAGTGATCGGCGCGTCGGGGCCTGGCTCGACTTGGGACCTCGACGTCGCAGAGGGTGCAGGCGACGAGATCCGCATGATGTATTGCGATGCGGTGTCGTATCTGCCCGGGGATATATTGTGCAAAGTCGACCGCGCAGCGATGGCAGTGAGCCTGGAGACACGGGTGCCATTCCTCGACCATCGTGTCGCCGAGACAGCTGCCAGAATTCCGATCGGATTCAAGATCGCCAACGGTGAGGGTAAGCAGATCGTCCGCAAGCTATTGTATCGTGAGGCGCCAAGGGAGCTCTTCGACCGGCCCAAGTCCGGGTTTGGCGTCCCGATTGGCCACTGGCTTCGCGGGCCGCTGCGAGAATGGTGCGAAGACCTTCTCGATGAGCGTCGCCTTGCGCAGGAAGGATGGTTTGAGCCGACCGTCGTTCGAGGACGCTGGCGCGAGCATCTCAGCGGTCGACGCGACTCAACCGCGGCGATCTGGGCAATCCTGATGTTCCAAAGTTGGCTTGACGAGCAACGGGCGCCCCCCATCGAAACCGGACTAGCCGATGCGCTTGGCGCAGCTCGTGAGCTAGAATGCTCGGCGCATCAAGGTACCGCAGGCGCGGCGGCGTCCTGATGGGTCGTTGTTGCAATGCAACATCCGTTATTAAATTTTTGCACGGGTATGGTGCAAAGAAACATCTTTCTGGATTATGGGTTTCGCGCGAGTTGATCTGGAGGTGCTTGATGTTGGGTTTGCGGGTAAGGCCGTTTGTTGGCGTTTTGGCGGCTTCATGCCTCTTGATGAGCTCAACCGGCGCGGTCGCGGCGACCTCCGCCAACGCCATTCCTGGGATCAATCCGTGGGCAGCGCTCACGGCCATGAGTGGGGGCGCACCGACGGCCGTGCTCTGTGGAAGTGCCGCCGCGGTGGCAGCAGCAGCACAGGCGCCGGCAGGGGGATGTGTGCTCCCGCGGGTCGATCTGCCCGCCGCACCGGCAGCATCTGGTCCGCCTCCGCCCACTCCGGTTCCAGTCCCTCCGGTTGAAGTCGCCGGCGGGGGCTTTGGTCTCGATCCGTTGATTCTTGGTCTCGGTGCCTTGGCAGCCGGGGCGCTGGTTTATTTCCTCGTCATCAAGAAGAATCATCACAATGACGAGAGTCCTGCCTGATCGGCATCAAGCGTTCTTGTTCTTGAGTAGAAGGGAATAGGCGTAATGAACGGTAGGTTTGCCGCGGGTCTCGCGCTCAGCTTGGCGAGCGTGGTGGCGCTGCCCGGACTCGCCCTCGCGCAGGACGGTTCAGAAATCATCGGTCAGCCGCTTCAGGTGACCACCAACGGCGTCACCAATACCGTTTATCTGGATCCAGGTGGAACGGCGCGCATCCTGACCCCGGCTGGGAACACCGTGCCTGGCAACTGGAGCATCGCCAACGGCCAGCTCTGCCTCAGCGCGTCTGGTTCTCAGGAATGCTGGCCCTACGCGGCACCTTTCCAGTCAGGGCAGCCGCTAACGCTCACGAGCTCTTGCAATCAGTCGTCCACTTGGCTCGCACAGGCGACCAACGCGCCGCCTCCGCAGCCGAGGGGAGAGCGGGGCAAATAGCCTACTCTTAGATGCTTTGGCGGCCGCTACGCGCGGCCGTAGCTATCCTCGAAACGGACGATGTCGTCCTCGCCGAGATAGGTGCCGCATTGCACCTCGATTAGCTGGAGCGGGACCTTCCCGGGGTTGGCAAGCCGGTGCTTCTCCCCAGCTGGGATGTAGGTCGATTCATTCTCGTTGAGCAGGAACTGCCGTTCTCCCACGGTCACCTGGGCCGTGCCGCCAACTACGATCCAATGTTCCGAGCGGTGGAAATGCATTTGGAGCGACAGAGTTTCTCCGGGCGCAACATTGATATGCTTGATCTGAAACCGCGGACCGGTACCCAAAGTCTCGAACGAACCCCAGGGCCGCTCGACCTTCGCAGGATCGACGACGTATCCGGGCTTGTCCTGCTGCAATTTCTCGACGATCTGCCGCACTTCGTTCGCTCGGTTCAATGGTGCGACGAAGACGGCGTCGCGGGCCGCGACCACAACCATGTCTTCTAGGCCAATGGCAGCCACGAGAGCGCCGCTTTCAGAGCGGAGGACAGAGCCGTGCGTATCGACCGTGACCACCTCTCCTGACGTCACATTGTCGGCAATATCCTTCGGGTTGATCCGCCAAACAGCCTCCCAGGAACCCACGTCGGACCAGTCCATATCGACCGGAGTGACGAATGCACGGTCCGTCTTTTGCATAATGCCGTGGTCGATGGAGATATTTTCGGCCTGGACGAACAGGTCATGGTGAGGGCGGACGAAGATCTCGTCGGCCTGCGCTTGCGCAAGGGACTTGGAGATGGCGACGAGACTGGACGGAAGATATCTCTCCATTTCCTCGAGGAGCGTGGACGCTTTCATCAGGAAAATTCCAGCGTTCCAGACGCAGCGTCCACTGCTGAGTAAGGCTTCGGCCACCTCGGCGGTCGGCTTCTCGACGAAGCGGACGACTGGCACAACGGCGGCGTTGCTCCCTTCGTCACCCATCTCGATGTAGCCATATTGCGTATTGGGACCGGTCGGCTTGATCCCGAAGGTCACGATGCCACCGTCTTCGGCGAACGGGACCGCTTTCTCGACCGCGGACAGGAAAGCCTGATCGTCGCCGATCATGTGATCCGACGGCACAACCAGCAGAATATCGTCGCGCCCCTGCGCACGAACCCACTGGGCAGCGAGCGCCGTTGCCGCCGCAGTATTCCGGCCCGCAGGTTCCAAGAGGATGGCGGCGGGGGAAACGCCGGCCTCCTCGAGCTGCCGCTTGACGAAAAAGCGGTGATCCTCCCCCGCTACGACGATCGGATCCGCGAAGGCTCCATTGGAGATGCGTTTTCCTGTCAGCTGCAACAGGGAGTGATGATCCACGATCGGCAGAAGCTGCTTCGGGAAGCTTTGCCGCGAGACGGGCCACAATCGAGTGCCAGCACCGCCGGACAAAATGACTGGACGAACGATGTGTCTTCTCCTGTCGGCCCGGGTGTGCTGGGAAGTGCTTTATCGGAATGTCTTCATGATATTTCAGTCGTTTGGAGGGCGCAATGCGCACAGGGGATCACGTTTGGTCTGTTGCAACGCGGGACATCGTTCATTTGAAAGATTGTGAGTTATCCACAGGGGGATTCGGTCAGTTGACTTATCCACAACTTTACCGCGGATGCCGGTGACAACGTATGGAGTTGTTCGCATAACTAATTGTTAAGAGTTGCGGGCGGATGACAGGGTCATGACGCATTATGCTGCCACTTGCACTCATGAGGACCCGCTTTCGGCGGCGAAGGGAATGTTGATCGGCAGCATCCTGAGCGTCGTGATGTGGATGATGATCCTGACCGCGACTGGGCAGCTCGGTTAAGCGCAACCATCTGAAAATTAACAGATGCGGACGCTTTCTGCCTCACGATACTAATCCATTTTAAATTTTCGATAGTCATCGGAGCGTCGCTGCGTTTCAACGTAAATACTTATTAACCCTATGGCGCAATGCTCTCGCCCCGGAGACAAAGTGACTTAAGTCGGGGAGGGGAAAGGTGATTCTCCAGCGAGAGAACCGCCAATTTTGTCAATCAGCTAGCTTGTCGCGTGTCGGATCCGTATTTGGGGGCCCAACGCGGCAGCTGCACCGTCTCCGCGCGCCTCTTGGGTGCGCCCTTCTCGCGCTCTTCACGATCTCCTCACCAGCCTATTCGCAAGTTCTCGAAATCGCGCCTGACGGAACAGTGTTCCGCCGGGATGGCGCTGGCGCTGCGACCTGGGAGGTGGCGGATCCATCTTCAGCGGCGCCGGTCGAAGAAGTTAACGTCCCCGATCTGCCCGGCGAAGCGCTCACCACCATTGGACGCGCTGACGTGCCGGCGCGCTATGCTGCAATGGTGGAACATGCGGCTGGCCTCGCCGGCATCAGCCCGGCTTTGCTATCGGCGCTGGTGTGGAAGGAGAGCCGTTGGAACCCCTCGGCTGTTTCTCCCAAAGGTGCGATGGGCCTGACGCAGTTGATGCCCGGCACCGCCCGTGAGCTTGGCGTCAACCCCAGTGACTCGTTCCAGAACCTGGTCGGCGGCGCGCGCTACTTTCGCCAGGTTCTGGAATCGTTCGACTACGATGTCGAGAAGGCGCTCGCTGCGTACAATGCAGGGCCGGACCGCGTCCGAAAGGCAAACGGCGTGCCCCGGATCGCTGAAACGCAGCTCTATGTCACGTCCGTGATCAACCGGGCCTCAACCATCCAATCTCGAGGTGAACAATGAAAGCGACGAACTTCTTGGGCGCTAGCGCTGCGCTAATTTCAGCCGCTCCGGCGGCAGCCGCCGCGGATCCGCAAGGATCGGGTCCGATCGTCAACGCCCTCATGTGGCTCCAGGGAACGCTGCTCGGCAATGTCGCGACTGCGGTTGCGGTGATCGCCGTTGCCATGGTCGGTTTCATGATGCTGACCGGCCGGATGAACTGGCGCTTCGGAGCGACGGTCATCATCGGTTGCTTCATCCTGTTCGGCGCTGGTGCAATCGTTAGCGGCATTCAGAGTGCCGCCGTGGCGGGTTAATCGATGGCTCTGACGAGAGCACCCGTGTTTCGCGCACTCACGCGCCCGCAGATGTTCGCGGGCGTGACCTATTCTTATTTCATCATCAACGCCGCAGTCACGACGGAAGCCTTCCTGATCACGCACAGCTTCCTCGCGCTGCCTGTCGCCGTAGCCGTTCACGTCGTTGGCTATTTCGCCTGCCTTCGCGAGCCTCGGATTTTCGACCTGTGGATCACGCGCGTCAGCCGCTGCCCGAGGGTCAAGAATTGGAGTCGCTGGGGCTGCAATAGTTACGCGCCATGACGGGGGGACCAAGACGAATGACCAAATGGCTCGGACCAGCTGCCTGGAGCAAGCGCGAAGCGCATGCCGGAGACCGTCTTCCCTATGTCCGTCACCTGGACTCGGCGACGATCCAGCTACGCGACGGGTCGCTCATGCGATCGATCCTAATCGCCGGCTTTCCTTTCGAGACCGAAGAGGATGATGTCCTCAATCATCTCGCCGCGGTGCGCGAGGTGGTGCTTCGCAGCGCGATCAACTCCAAGATCGTTCTCTACCATCACATCATTCGGCGTCGCGTGCAGGTTCATCTGGGGACATACGAGTGGGGACCGCTCGCCGGCCATATCGATCAATCCTGGAACGCTAAACTGGCGCAGCAGCGGCTTTTCCTCAACGAGCAGTATCTGACGATCGTCGTCAGACCGCCGCGCGGCAAGGCGGGTCTTCCGGAGCGTCTCGGCAAATGGCGGTCGGCCGGCTCCCGCGCCGTCAGTAGCGCCGAGTGGCTTGCCCTGGATTCTGCGACGGCCGCCCTGACCGCCGCGCTGCAGCCGTACGGCGTGCAGTTGCTCGAGATTTGCGAGTCCCCGTATGGAAATCGCTCCGCGCCGCTCGAGCTCCTCTCCGCAATCTACAATGGGGAGCATCGTCCCGTGTTGCTCCCGCGCGAAGACCAGGATCTCGGCCAGCATATTCCCTACAGCCGCGTGAGCTTCGGCCTCGACGCGATCGAGGTGCGCGGCCCTGGGCATCATGCGTTCGAAACCGTTCTCAGCATCAAGGAATATCCGGACTCTACCCGGCCCGGGCTTCTCGATGGACTGCTGCGCGTCCCGCACGAGCTCGTCATCACCGAAAGCTTCGCGCCGATCGAGAGGCAGACAGCGCGCGAGCGAATCGACCTATCGCTGCGCCGGCTCAAAAGCGCTGACGAGGGGGCGGCGACCGAGCGGGCCGAAATGCTCGCCGCGCGCGATGCCGTCGGCGCCGGCCAGCTGAGCTTCGGCGACCATCATTTGAGCGTTCTGGTGCGCGAAAGCTCGCTCGAAGCCGTCGAGGACGCGACAGCCTCCGTGGCCGCGGCACTCGCCGACATGGGCGCCATCGCTGTTCGCGAGGACGTCAACCTGGAGCCCGCCTTCTGGGGCCAGTTTCCGGGTAACGAAAACTATGTCGTCCGCCGCGCATTGATCTCAAGCGCCAATGCAGCGGGCCTCATTTCCCTCCACGGCTTCCACATGGGGCGCGCGAAAAACAATCATTGGGGCGACGCCATCTCGGTCCTCGAGACGACCGGCGGCACGCCCTATTTCTTCAACTTCCACGAGGGCGATCTCGGGAACTTCACGATCATCGGCCCGTCGGGTTCCGGCAAAACGGTCGTGCTCAATTTCCTCGCCGCCCAAGCCCAGAAATTCGAGCCGAGGACCATCCTGTTCGACAAGGACCGTGGGTCGGAAATCTTCCTGAGGGGGCTTGGCGGTCGCTACGAAAAGCTGAGCCGCGGAACACCGACCGGCTTCAATCCGCTGCTTTTGCCCGACACGCCCGTCAACCGGGCCTTCCTGCGCGACTGGCTTGGCTGCCTGCTCGAACCGGAGGGACCGGACGAGGAGATGACTGTTGCCAACGCGGTAGACGAGATCTTCTCCCATAATCCGGAGCTGCGGCGGCTGAGGTTCCTCCGCGACCTTTTGGCCGGCGGTCGCCGTCCGCGCGCCGGTGATCTGCCATCGCGGCTCAATCCCTGGATCCTGGGAGGCGAGCATTCCTGGCTGTTCGACAACAGCGAGGACCGGCTCGATTTCGACACGCACGCGCTCGGCTTCGACATCACCGAGCTGCTCGAGGATCGACGGGTGCGGACGGCAGTGCTGATGTACCTCTTCCACCGCATCGAGGACCGGCTCGACGGCCGCCCGACGATGATCCTCATCGATGAGGCGTGGAAGGCCCTCGATGATCCGATGTTCTCGAACCGGATCCGCAACTGGATGAAGACGCTGCGCAAGCGGAACGCAATTGTCGGATTTGCCACGCAGTCCGCGGCGGACGCGCTCGATAGCTCCATCGCCACGGCCATCGTCGAGCAGACCGCGACGGCGATCTTCATGCCCAATAACAAGGCGCGCGAAGAAGATTATTGCAAAGGCTTCGGCCTCAGCAGCCAAGAGTTGGAGTTCATCCGCAGCCTTCCAGCGCACAGCCGCTGCTTCCTGGTACGGCAGTCCAATCGGTCCGTCGTGGTGAAGCTGGACCTTGGTAGCGCACCCGAGCTGCTCACTGTGCTCTCGGGACGGGAATCTACGGTCCGTCGGCTGGATTCAATCCGCTCCTCCGTAGGGGACGATCCTGCGCATTGGTATCCCCTCCTCACGCACACACCTTGGCCGGGTGATGCGGAGCCTGGCCAGGTCTGGCTCCAGGCGGCAGCGGAATGAGCGCTTGCCCAGCCTTCGGTGCGGCGGGTCCCGCGAGTATCGCCGACGCTTTGTCGAAAGTGGACTGCCTGACGGCCGAAGCCACGCAAATGTCGTTCAACCGTCTGTTCGGTCCCGGCGGTAGCTTGACGCCCGCGTTGACGATCCTCCTGACACTTTACGTTGCCTTCTTCGCCGTGAACCTTCTGACAGGCCGGTCGACCCTGCGCCTTTCGCTGATGACTCCGCGCATGATGACCATGGGTCTTGTCCTGACCTTCGTGACCTCGTGGATCGCCTATCAATCGGTGGTGTGGAACCTCGCCGTCGGCGCACCCGACCAGGTGGCGAGCGTGTTGCTCGGCAGTAACGGGTCGGCGACACAAATATTCGCGGGCCGGCTGGATGCCCTCTTCACCGCGGTCACGAACGCCGCGAACTCACTGGCGGGCGAGCCGGAGGTTAGCGCGAAGCTAGCCTCGCCGTCGAACATGCTGTGGATGTCGGCGCTGATGCTGTTGCTGGGCACCGTCGGAGTCCTGGTGATCTGCCGGATAGCGCTTGCCGCGCTGTTGATGCTCGGGCCGGTGTTCATTGTGCTCGCCTTGTTCCAAGGCACGCGCGGCCTGTTCGAAGGTTGGCTCAAGGCTGTCGTCGCCTTCGCCCTGGTTCCGCTCCTGACTGTTGTCATGGGGAGCGGCGCCGTAGTCACGATTATGCCGATGGTGCAGGGGCTCACCGCCGGCGGAGGCGAGATATCCCTCCGCACGTCGGTCGGGATCCTGGTCGCGTCGATGGTTTATTTCGCCCTGATGTTTCTGGTGATCGAATTGGCTCGAACGCTGACCAGCGGCTGGAAATTGGGTAAGTCGGGTGAGAGAGCAGGGCGCGTCGAGACGGCGACCCATTCGCGTGCCGAAGCCCTTGCGACTGAAAAGACGCTCGCGGCCGCGTCAGCCGTTGACACTTTCGGTGCCGACCGCGTGCGCTCGACGATCGCGAGCCTTAGTGCCGCGTCCCATGCGGGTCGTATGCCTGCGATGTCTGTGGCGGGATCGAGCGCGACCGACTTGGCCTCGCCTTCGCGCGCAATTCCGGTGGCGATGAGTGCGGATCGTCACAGTCTCTATTTCAGCCACCGTACCCAGATGAAGAGCTCCAATTTTTCTCGAGAGATCATTCGATGAGTTACAAATTTGCCTTCGCGGCCACGCTGTTGTTGGGATCGGTGAACGCTTTCGCGGCCGACAATCGCATCCAGACGGTCAAGTACGACCCGGACCAGGTAGTGAAGGTGGTCGGCCGTCCCGGGGTCCAGTCAACGATCGAATTCGGGCAGGACGAGCGGATCGAGAATGTCGCGGTCGGCAACTCGGATGCATGGCAAATTACTCCGAACCGCCGTGCGAGCGCGCTGTTCTTGAAGCCTCTGGCGCGCGCGACCGCGACCAACATGACGGTCATTACCGATCAGCGCGTTTATATGTTCGACCTCACAGCGCGCACCAGTGCGGGTGCCCCGGTTTATGCACTCAGGTTCCAGTACCCGGACTCAAAGCCGAGAGCCGCGCAAATGCCGAAAGAGGCGGAGGCCTCCGCCGATACGACGCCGTCGCTTACACCCGCACAGCTGTTCTTCGGCTGGCAGAAGAAGGGACATAAGCGCCTACTGCCCGCGCGCGTGTTCGACGACGGAACCTCGCTGTACCTTTCATGGGACGACGACACTCCGCTGCCGGCGATCCTGACCATGTCCAGCGACGGCAGGGAGGGGCCGATCAACTATCGCACCGCGGGCGATTACATCGTCATCGACCCCGTGCCGGGCGCAATCCTCTTGCGTCAGGGAAAAATGGAAGCGCAAGTGTGGCGCTCGGCACCGCTGGCCGCGCCGGCTCGGGCCCGCTCGGCCCCGCCAGCGATCGCGCGGATCCCGGCGGCTCCGCAGCTGCCACGCATCGTAGCCAGCGCACCGGCTCCCCGGCCTCATCCAGCAGTTGTCCAGCCCGCCGCAAGGGTGGTGGCCTCGCCTCAATCATCCGCCACCGTGACGAATGCCGCAGCCTCATTGCACGCGCTCGACGTCCGGTCACTTCTCACAGATCAACTATCGGAAACCGCCAATGGCAAATGATCCAACAGCAACCCGCCTCGACGGTTCGGAGACTGTCTGGGGCGCGCTCACGCCAGTGTCGAACGTGCCGTCGGTCGTCGATACCGATCCCCGGGCGGAGCTCAACGAGCAGGCGCTGGTCCTCGCCAGCCGGAACGTCTTTCCGGTGGTTGCACAGCAAAAGCGTCGCCGCGACAATCTTGGGGTCGCGGCGGGGGCTTCCATTGCGCTGGTCCTCGGCTGCGCGACGTTTATTTCACTGAGCTCGAGCCGCGCTCCGAGCAGTGCACCGGCCGCCGCTCAGCCAGCCGGGCAGCCAATGGCCCCGCCAATCGCCCAAATGCCGGTGTCGTCCGCTCCCACCGGTGCGGAGCAGGCGATGCCCGCGCCGATGCCAGGGCCGATGCCAAATGTGGGGCCGATGCCTTCGCCTGAACAATTGACCGTGTCGACCCCGCATGGGCCAGCACCAGTCCTCGTGTTCGACGGTGGCTCACCCCCCGTTGGAGCCGGTCCGGTTGTGGGCGGTGCCAGCGGCGAGACGCCAGCCATGCTCGGCGGCGGAGCGAATTTCGCAACGAACGAGGGGACCGACTCGGCGGCGGCGAAATCGACGCGCATGGCGGATCCGGCGAATACCGTCGTCCAGGGCACCCTCATTCCCGCGGTGCTCGAAACTGCGATCAACAGTGATCTGCCGGGCTATGTGCGTGCCGTCGTAAGCCAGGACGTTCGGTCGTTCGATGGACGTCGGATACTCATTCCGCGTTCCTCCCGACTAATTGGTGAGTACAAGACCGGGCTCGCGCAGGGTCAGAAGCGCGCTTACCTGCTGTGGACTCGACTGGTGCGGCCTGATGGCGTGTCGATTGCGCTCGCCTCACCGGCCGTCGACTTCTCCGGTCAGGCAGGCGTCACCGGTAAGGTCGATACACATTTCTTCCAGCGGTTCGGCTCGGCCCTTCTTCTCTCGGTCCTTGGTGGAGCGGGTTCGCTTATAGGCGGCGGGTCGACCGTCGTGGTGGCTGGCGGTCAGAACGCGGCCTCGGTGGCCGCCCAGGCCGACTTGCAGCGTCCGCCGACCATTCGCGTCCGTCCGGGTGAGCCCGTCCGGGTATTCACGGCGCGCGATCTCGTCTTCACGCCTGCCGGCGCGGGTAGAGGTTAGGCTATGAGTCTACAACTCGTCGCCGAGGAAGGAGGCGATCCTTTCCTCGAGGCGTATCTCGAACACTTCCGCGAGTGGCTCGATGACGCCGAAGTGACGGAGCTTTTAGTCAACCGTCCCGGGGAGATTTGGATCGAACGGCCGTCGGGCATGGAGCGTCACGACGCTCCGCCGATCGACGACAGGCTTCTCCAGCGACTTGCCGAACAAGTCGCGAGAGTTACCAATCAGGGCATCAATCGCGAACGGCCGCTCTTGGCGGCCACGCTACCGAATGGCGCCAGAGTCCAGTTTGTGGCGCCGTCAGCCACGCGCGCCCATTGGGCGCTCGCAATCCGGCGCCACCGATTGGTCGAGGTTCCGCTCGATGCCTATTCTTTCGGCGCTATGCATCAGAAGCTGGTTCGACCCAGCTGGATCGCTGGCGACGATCCAATCGACTTTCTGCGCGCGGCCGTGCGCGACAGGCAGACGATCCTGATCAGCGGCGGCACCTCAACCGGCAAGACGACTTTTCTGAACGCGCTCCTGCGCGAAGTTCCAGTGAACGAGCGCGTGATCGTCGTCGAAGACACAGCGGAGGTGAAGTTACATGGTCCCAATGACCTGGGTTTGATCGCCGTGAAAGGTGAGCTTGGAGAGGCGATGATCGACACAGACGATCTCCTCCAGGCCGCCCTGCGTTTGAGGCCCGACCGAATCCTATTGGGCGAATTGCGGGGGAAGGAGGCCGTCAGTTTCCTCCGAGCCGTTAATACCGGTCATCCGGGGTCCTTCAGTACCATCCATGCCAATTCGCCAGCCGGCGCCCTGGAGCAACTCGCGCTCATGGTCATGCAGGCTGGGATTGGGCTCTCGAGGTTAGATACTATCGCTTATGCAAAGTCCGTAATCGACATGGTTGTCCAGTTAGGTCGCTCTGGACACCAACGCCAAATCGTTGCGATCGAACAAGTTTCCACAAATCACGACGCGTCGTTGACGAATTCGTAATAGCTTTTGGAGTAGTTGAGTGATTGTAATTGTTGCAAAGCTCGGGGGGGCTTTCAATGTCAGGAATTAAGAGTGCGCTGGTTGTGGGCGCCGCAGTCGTTAGCGTTGGCTATGCGACGACAACGACTACTTCCACGGTGACGACCGAGTCATCGAAGAAGTTGTCAACGCCGACGCCCACACCGACACCGACACCGACACCGACACCGACGCCGACACCGACGCCCAGCACGTCGATCCCCGCTGGCTATACCGTTCGGGCAGCTCGGGACTTCGGAATCATGTGCGACGGGGTGAAGAACGACGCCCCGGCCCTTCAGAGGGCGATTTACGCGCTTCAGCCCTACCAGGCCCTTCAGCTCCCGGCTGGAACCTGTCGCATCGACTATCATTTGTTGATGGCCAGCAAGAACTACGTCGCCGTGGTCGGAGCCGGAAAGGACAGCACGATACTTCAGGCGACTGATCCGCTCCAGAGCGCGGTCATCGTGAGCGCGTCGTCGAACGTCACGCTGAGAGGGTTCCAGGTCTATTCGCCCAATAGCGGTGCGACCCAGCGAACCAGCGACCCGAACTCTAAGGGATTCTTCGTTCAAAAATCGAGCTACATAACGCTCGATAATGTGAAGGCTCGGAACGTCGCCGGAGCCGGCGTCCTGATGTGGCGCGTTCTCCATGCGAGCATTCTCAACAGCGAGGTGAACACCAGCCATGCGGATGCATTCCACCTGACGGGCGGATCGCAGGACGTATTGATGCAGTTCAACGTAGCCAGAAATGCCGGCGACGATTGTTTCGCTTCCATTGGCTACGTGACTGACGGCTTGAACCGGAACATCCGGGTGTTCGACAACCAGTGTTATGATAACGGCTATCACCTTGGCTGGGGGCCCGGTGGATCGCTACTCGGAATCGAGGGGACGGACGGTTACCAGGGCTACCGCAACCGCGGTGAACGGACCGGAGTTGCGGGCATACGCTTGTCGAGCCAAAGCAACTGGCAAACTGGCCCCGTCTCAAACGTTGACCTCAGAGACAATGTGCTCGTGAATGTCCGCACGAACAAAAATATCGACCACACAGCGGTCATGATCTTCACCACCTACGGCAGCATTCAGAATGTCTCATTCTCGAATACGGCCATGCAGAATCCGCTCACCTGGGGCGGAGGACGGATGCTGAACTACGTTCCGGGGAAAGCCACCATTTCCGGCGTGACGTTTGGGAATACCGCAATCACAAGCAGCGACGGTCGGATCAAGACGTGCTTTGACAAGAGCACCAGCGGTGTCACCAATCTTCAGCTGACGAACAACACCCTCAATTCGGCCGCTTGTTCATGATCTAACGTTGGCCGGGTTGCCAAAGGCGGCCCGGCCCATTCGGCCCGCCCAATTGCCAATTGGGCATGGGCGCCTCTCATCCCGGAAACAATCGCCTGGAAACAGCGCGAACTAGGTGTTGTCTTACCGATCGATCGGCAAGGCATTGCCGTGCGGCGGCGAGGTACTGGCCGTTGACCCAGTGATGATAGAGCCGATTGACGGGTGCCAATCGACGGTAGCGGCCGGCCCGGTTTGAGATTGCCTGGAATCCTTCGGCATTGAGTTGATCCCGGTACTTTGCCGCCAAACCGTCGAGCAGGTTACTGACCAGCTCGTCATCGGGAATTGTGGCGGAAGTCGTTGAACATCGTCCCGAGATTTGCCCTACGTTCGTCGTATAAATGTAGCAGCCCTCGTCCATCGTTCTTGTTCGCGCCCCATTGATCAATATTTCGAGGTAGAAAAGCAGGTCCTCACTGATCCGAATTTCGGGGTACTGGACTTGCGTTCGGCGAAGGAAATCTCGCCGGATGAGCGGCTTCAAGTATCCGAAGTTGAATTTGCTCCGAGGCACCTGGGCTGCAGCCATGGCCGCAACTGTCATTTCCTGAGGCATGGAGGGAAAGAGCACCCCTGTCCTCATTTGGGCCGTTTGGTCGTAGCCGATGAGATTGTCGAAAAGGACGTCGATCTCGTCAGTGCATAACGGGAGCACCCTGGATAGGCGATCGGTAGTCCATTCGTCGTCCGCATCGATTAGCGCGATCCAGCTACCCTTTGCCTGGGCTATCGCTCGGTTTCTGGCGGCGCCGGGACCGGCATTTCGGTCGGAAACGGTCAAATGGACTCGCTGATCCGCCCCGTAGTGCTGCTGAATGAACTGGGCTGTTCCGTCAGGCGAGCAATCGTCCACGATGATCAGTTCGAGTGTGTGGTCTCCCTCCTGGCCCAGTACGCTGTCGATCGCGCGGGAGACAAAGGGCGCCGAATTGTAGGTGGGCAGTACAACCGACACCGAAGGAAAGCTACGATCGGGATATTCAGGCACTGGCCCTGTTCACTCCTGCACAATAGAGCCTTGGAGCGCAAGCTTGGCCAGCCAAGGGATATCGTCCGTCGGACAGCATGCATGACGGCGCTCCGCCGAGCAAGGCGTTGGCCCGAGCGCGCCGCGCGATCACACAGGCATTGTGCCTGGGAAGAGTTTCGTGGGAATAATGGAGGTTCTGGGGACAGTTAGGTCGGGGAAAGGTATGAAATGCTCGTAGCGGTGCGGATGCTTACCGGCTGTGTTCCCATATCGTTCGGGATAGCCGGACGATTTGAAGCGCTCGCGATCAAGTTCCTCGACCCGATATTCTCGCATAAGGGAACAGTTCAGATAAGAACAAAGCTGGGAACGTTAGACCTGGACATGCGTCACCAGCCGCAACGCTTCATGGCCTATTGTTACTACAACTTGAAAAGACATTACGCGAGGAGTTCGCTGGGCAGACACATTCGGAAGATTCATCCCGGAAGCACCTTCGTCGACGTGGGCGCAAATCTCGGCTTCTATTCGCTCCTCGCTCAAGAAGCTGGGCTGAAGGCGATTTGCTTCGAACCCGAACCCCAATTGGCCGAATATCTGGAGCGGAACCGGCTGGTCTTCGGGCAGGTCTTTCCGGTCGCCCTTTCCGATCGTGTAGGGGAGCTTCCGCTATATTATTTCCCGCGGAACGCAGGCGCCACCTCTCTCATCCCGACAAAGTGGACCAGGCGTGCGTCGGCAACCGTTCCAGTGACGAGTTTTTCGCAACTCGCGTTGGGCGGCAAACTGGGCGATCCGGCGAAAATCGCCCTTGTGAAGATCGACGTGGAGGGTGCGGAAGCAGACACTGTGCGTGGAATGGTCGAATTCTTGTCTGCCGGCTACCGACCCGACATCTGGTGCGAAGTGCGGGGGAACAACACGGTCCGGTCCCAAGGAAGCTATGCCCTCGTCCGGGATGCGTTGCAGGAGTTCGGCTATCTCACACTCGATGCTCCGGAAACGGAGGCGCCGGGCCCGGCGCCTGCCGACGAAATCCTCGCTTCGCGGGGCGACTTCGATCTACTCTTCCGCGCTCAAAGCGTCTGCAGCTCGGCTGCTGCGCAACCCGCGGCTGAGCTCGCGCGCGCACGCTGATCGGCGTTCGAAGGCACAAGGCTGCCAATGAGCGAGCTTTGGAGCAACGAGGATCCACCGAAGGTGCCGACGGTTTCGGTCGCTCTGGCGACCTACAATGGAGCAGCCCATCTGGAGGAGCAACTTGGCGATCTCGCACGGCAGTCTCTGCTGCCCTGCGAGCTCGTTGTGTGCGACGACGGTTCAAGCGATCAGACGCTCGATATCATCCAGGATTTTGCCGATTCGGCGGCTTTTCCTGTTCGACTTCATCGTAATCCCGCTCGTGTCGGCTATCGACAGAACTTCATCCAGTGCGCTGGAAGGTGCAGCGGCGAGCTCATCGCATTTTGTGACCAGGACGACCGCTGGTCCCCGCAAAAATTGCAGATGATGGCTGCCCAGTTCGCGGATTCCGAAACCATGCTCGCCTTTCACAACGCGCGCGTCGCGGGTCCCGACGGCGCCGCGGCTGCAAAGCTGCAGGGCGGTGACCAGATCAAGCGTTGGGAGTCCCTCGCGGCACCGCCATGGCTGTTCGCGCTCGGCTTTACGCAAGTCTTTCGCCGTTCGCTCCTTCAATTCGATGGTTTATGGCCGAAGTCGGCGGATCAAAATTGCGACGGAGAGCCGCTCGCCCATGATCAATGGTATTTTTTTCTGGCATCGGTGATCGGAAGAATTGTCTACGTGCCCGACGCACTCGCCGACTATCGGCAGCATGAAGCGAACACGTACGGTTGGCGAGGGCTTTTCGCGACGCTGCTGTCCCGCAGCGCGGAGGAAGCGAAAGATGCGCGTCGAGCGATCTTTCGTCGCCTCGCCGCGGCGGAGGCCCGCGTGAAGATCCTGCAAGAGGCAGCGGAGCAAGCGGCGGAGCCGCTTAGAGGCCAGCTTCGCCAAGGGAGCGAGGCGTACGGAGAATTCGCGGAACGTTATCGCCTCCGGGCAGCCGTGTACGCGGGGCGCAACTACCGCGAACGCGGACGCGCGTTTGGGCGACTGGTCGCGGCACGTGGCTATGGCAGAGGCGGATGGCGTATCGGGCCGCTGGGACTCGCGATGGACTGCCTTATCGGACTGACCGGAGTCGGCTCATCTACATCGCCAGATGGAGATCGCGCTGAGCGTTGAAGACCCCTCGAGACGGCTCAGGCTGTTGTTCCTACTGCCATTCCCTCCCGATCTCGCGGGCATGCATGGCGGCGCGCGCGCAACGGCCGAGATCGTCGATTTGCTCTCTCGCAGACATGAGGTGTCAGTGCTTTACCTGGAACCGGAAGGCGCGGTCGCCATTCGGGAGCCGCCGGGTAACCCGGGCCAGTTGATTGGGGTGCGCACTGCGTCCACTCCGAAACAAGTCCGAGGGCGCTTGCGCCGCACCGTCGATGCCCTTCGCTGGCTTCTGTGGGATGTTCCCGACTGGGTCAGGGAAAGCTGGTCTGAAGCGATGGCCGCAGCGGTTGCAACGCATGTCGCCGACTTCCGCCCCGACGTCGTGCACTGCGAATTCCACGTTATGGCTCAATACATTCCGATCGTAAGGGAAGTCGCGCGCGATACGCCCTGTGTCGTAACCGAACACGAGATCGGTTTGGTCGCGGCCGCCGATCACGGCAACGAAAGGAGGGGTTTTCGGCGATGGCTTGGCAGCGCCTCCAGGAAGCGCTCGTGGGCCAGGTTCGAACGTCGCGCTTTGTCCCGTGCCAATGCGGTCGTCACTTTCACGGAGAAGGATTGCGCGGTCATTCGGGATCTTGTCGGGCCATCCGGCCCAAAGTGCATCGCCATCCCATTCCAACTTCGGGCACCCTCCAGCGAATGCGTCGAGCAAGGGCCGATCCCTTCCGACCTACTCTTCGTCGGGAATTTCAAACATCCGCCAAACGTCGATGCGGCGATGAGACTGGTCGGCGGGATCTTTCCGGCGATTAGGGAGGTGTTGCCCGCGGCAACGCTTTACATCGTCGGCGCCGACCCTCCCGAGTGGCTCGTCGAAGCCAAGAAGCCGGGCGTCACGGTGACGGGATGGGTTGAGAGCCCGCGCCCTTATCTCGAAGGCGCAAAACTGGTGCTGGTGGCGCTGCGGCAGGGCGGCGGAATGCGCGTGAAAGTGATAGAGGCATGCGCCGCCGGCAAGGCGCTGATCGCGTCGGCCACGGCCGTTGAAGGACTGGAACTTCGCCCGGGCGTGGAGTTCGTGTTGGCTAACTCCGACGCCGAATTCGTCGAGAACGCAAT
Source organism: Pseudomonadota bacterium (assembly GCA_046733135.1). Taxonomy (GTDB): domain Bacteria; phylum Pseudomonadota; class Alphaproteobacteria; order Sphingomonadales; family Sphingomonadaceae; genus Sphingomicrobium. Next base: position 20,010 of record JBKPON010000051.1, read on the forward strand.
CGATCTGCTGGCGAGTCCGCAGCGGCGCGATCGGCTCGGAGAGGCGGCGCAGCAATGGGCACTTCGAACGCAGGATCCGAGCGAGTGGTTGGCGCGATACGACGCTCTCTACGCACGCCTGCGAGTCTAACGTCGCCGCCGCTTGGCGTCCGATCCTTGTCGCTTTGCGGTCGCGTTGCGCTTCGCGGCAGGAAATTCGGACATCTCATAATCGAGCGCAGACGAGGCGAGGGCGTTTACGATGGCCAGGAAGGGGGAATCTTCATCGGCCAGCATCTGCATTTGTTCGTTTACGGCGTGCTGGAGCCAACAGGCGTGGAAACAGAGCTCGAGCCATTCCGGCGGCCCGCCGACAATCTCGCGCAACCGGTGATCATGGGGCGCCACCAGCGCACTGAACGTCCCTCCTTTGAGGAAGCAGTGGTTAAACATCGTTGCTCGATCGTGCGGTCCGAACGCCGTTGCCGCGTCGCACACTGAATACCAGAAGTCCGCCATGGGCAGACCGCGCGGGCGTGCGACCTCCCAGTCGACGACGTAAAACCGTCCTTCCTGGTCGCGCAGGACGTTGGCCATGGTCAGGTCATTGTGTGTGTTGACCCAGGGAACTTCACTTCCAACCAATCGCGAGCACGCATCCTCAAGCCACGCCAAATATTCGGGTCCGAAGTGCAGCCCCTCAGCCAGAGCGCGCGCCGGTCCCAAAATCATCTCCTCGCATTCCGCCGAGGTCAGCGGCGAGCGCTGCACACTGTTTTGGTGCCAGGCTTCAAGCCATGTCGACAACTTATAGACAACTTCCGAAAGATCACCGGGTCGGCTCGCCAGAAGCTGTGACAACGGGCGGCCTGACACCCCCGTTTCAAAGACGTAGGTTTGTCCCCATTCATCTATAAATTCGATGAGTCGGGGCACGCCCACCCCGGCTTGTTGTGCGAACGGGGCAACTTGCTTGAGCATGTCCGCCTCATGGAACGCTGTCGGTCGGTGCGATGGAGGCGCCTGCTTCGCGACTACGAGGGGGGTAGAGCCCTTTCCGGAGAACCCAAAGACGAGTGCGGAAGCTTCCGTTTGCCGCCAGCTCGTCGCGACGAGTGCCTCAGTGGGGGTGCCGGCGAGGCGAGACAATAGCCAAGAAAATGGCCTGCTTCCTGGCCGGGAAGCGGTGAATCCAATCGTCGGCAGCAGCAGGCTCAAAATTTTGTAAGAGCCAGGGACGGTCCTCAACAGTTGCATGAGGAAGCGCCAACGACGGGGCAGGGTCCAGCTATCAACAGCGAAACGCAGGCTCCTTGCCGTTAGCGGGATATAATATCGCGCAGCCCCGCTCCGCAGATGTAGTCTCGGAGCGCCGATTTCGAACCCCTGTTCGCGCAGCAGCCGCAAGGTTTTTCGACGCAAACGCCTCGATGCAACCACGTAAACCAAGCCATTCGGCGCCACCGCGGCCGCTGCATCGGCCACGCCTTGCTCGAGAGAACGCGCCCCGGGCCGGAACGGGCCAGCGGGGGCAAGGATCACCACATCCGAAGACCGACCGTGCCCGGTCGGTTCCACCGCGCCGGTGATCACACGAATCCGCTGCGTGACGCCGCTCGGATGGACTGCCTTCGCGAAGGCGAGCGAAGGGATTTCCTGAGTTTGGGCTGGGCGGCTCACCGACCATAAGCGCAAGACGCTATTCACGATTGGATGGGACCTTGAACCGGGCTCATGGCACGCTTGCCCATTCTGCCAGCCCCCGCAACACTATTCTGCACTCCCGAAACGGATTCCTCAGCTCACGCCACCGATAAACCACTCATTAATTAACGGCTAGTGTCCTATAAATTAATATCGTTTCGAAGCGGCACGCTGTGCTCTAGCTGGATTGAGGACTCGATCTGCTTATGCTCCTTTTCCCAAAGCATAGACTACGACGGGCGTGTTGAGGGAAGTGCCAGGGGATCCTCATCGATGAATAACTCGCCGGCACTTTCGGTGATTGTTTCAACGCTCGGTCGACATGACGAGTTTGCTGGCCTGCTGCGCTCGCTGCGGAGCCAAAGCAACCGAAATTTCGAGCTGATTGTGGTGGATCAGAATCCCCAACCCATCGTTGCTCCAATGGTGCATGACGAGCAACTTTCTTCCTTTCCGATCAGATATTTACATACGCCGAACGAGAAGGGCTTATCACGTGGGCGAAACCGCGGACTGGCTGTCGCGAGCGGGGAGTTTGTACTCTTCCCAGACGACGACTGTTGGTACCCGGCGAATTTTATTGAATCGGGACTACGCCAGCTCCGGGATGGTCCTTGGGATGCACTCACCGGTCGGCCGACGAGCGAGGATGGCGAGCCGATACACGGCCGGTTTGAGCCACGGGCGCAACAGATCAATCGATCGAACGTGTGGACCACACAAATAGAATGGATCGCCTTCTGGCGGCGAGATTTGCTCGAGCGATTGGGTGGGTTCGACGAGTTGATCGGGCTCGGTGCGTCATCTCCTTGGCAGTCGGCGGAAGGCCAGGATCTGATGTTGAGAGCTTTGGCCGCGGGTGCCCGCTGCCGATACGATCCAGATCTGAACGCGCATGACAAAGGGTTCGATCGACGCGAGGCCGACGCCGCATTCGTGGCCAAGGCGCGTGCTTACGGTAGAGGCCTGGGGCATGTGATGCGGAAACATCGCATCGGTTATGCGACCTCGCTCTATTATCTGAGCCGATCGCTTGGTGGCTCGATCATCGCGGCGATTTCGTGGGAGCTGCCTTTGGCGCGATTCCACGCTGCAACGGCAGTAGGTCGACTGGAAGGCATTCTAGGCAAGTGCTTCGATGGTCACTGAACCTACGAAGGACGCCAAGGCGACCATCTTTATCAACGGCCGTTTCCTCGAGCAGCCAGTCAGCGGCGTCCAACGTTACTCGCGCGAGATGCTTGAAGCGCTCGACCGAACGCTCGTTGGAGTGGAGGAGCGGGGTGAATGCTGGTGTCTGCTCACGACTGGGAACGAACGCGACTGCCCGCCGCTTCAGCAGATCGAGAAGCGCACTCTTCAGAGTAAGTTGCACGGGCACGCCTGGGAACAATTCGTGCTCGGGCCCGCAGCGCGCGACGGAGCTCTGTTGGGCTTCGGCGGAAGCGGGCCACTGTTTCACCCGCGCCAGCTGACGATCATCCACGACGCGTCGGTGTTCAGACACCCAGAGTTCTATTCCCTCCGTTACAGGCTTTGGCACCAAATGATTGGCCGCCTGCTCAGTCGGCGTGCGCGCATTGGGACGGTCTCGGATTTCTCAAAGGATGAGCTCGCCGATGTTTTGCATCTTGAGGCTGAGGAAATCCCGGTCTTCCACAACGGGTCGGAACATCTTCTGCGAGTTCCACCCAACCCCGAGATCCTGACGCACCTTCGACTCGAAGCGCGAAACTATTTCGTGGCTCTCGGCAACCTCACTCCAAACAAGAATCTCGCCGTGGCAGTGGAAGCGCTGGAGCAAGTGCCGGATGCCGTTCTCGTGGTGGTCGGCAGTTTCAATCAGCGGGTGTTTGCGGACGGACTGGGCCCGCGACTTAGCGATCGCCTAATCTTCGCCGGCCGTCTTGGCGATGCTAGTGTCCGCGCATTGCTTCGCGATGCTGCAGCGTTGCTCTTCCCCAGCCTTTATGAGGGATTCGGCATCCCCCCGCTCGAGGCCATGGCCAACGGATGCCCGGTGATCGCCTCCGACATCCCGCCGGTACGGGAAGTCTGTGGCGATGCGGCTTTATACTTCGATCCACACCGAGCGGGCGAGCTTGCAGCTGGGATGCGCAGCATCCTGGCCGAGAGTGATGCCGGTCGGCGCAGACGGGTTCAGCGCGGTTGCGAGCGCGCCGCCACCTTCACTTGGGACCGTTCGGCTCGTGAGCTGGCGGAGTTCTGCCGAAGCGAATTGCTTCACGCTCCATCAGCGCGCAGATGAGCCAATCTAGCGCTCTTCGCTGGAAAGGGCTTCCAAGATTCCAACATCGAAAGCCCCCGGCGCGAAACGCTGAACCGATTGGACGGCGAGCTTGGGCTCGAAGTCGGATAGCCATCGCTCCAAGCGCTGCACACCATCAATAAGCGAGTCAGGCGTTTGTTCATCGAAGAAGAGTCCTGATACGCCCTCGACGATCGTTTCCAGGGCGCCGCCGCCACCAAAAGCGAGGACGGGCCGACCGGAGGCGGCGACCTCCACCGGAATGATTCCGAAGTCCTCCTCGGCAGTGAAAATCAACGCCTTGCAGCGATTGTAAGCCCGTTTGAGATCGGCGAAGCTCAGTTTGCTAACCAACTTGATATTGTCGCGCTTGCTCGCTCGAATCTTGGCCGCCAGCGGTCCGTCACCAACCATCAGCAGGGGTAGACCAAGCTCATTGAACGCCTCGACGGCGAGTTCAGGTCGTTTGTAAGGGGCCAACTGGCCGACCCACAGATAGTGGTCGTCGATCTCCGCGCTGGGCACGAACTCGTCGACAGAAACTGGGGGATAGACGACCTTCGAATCACGGTTCCATGCTTTGGCAATGCGCCGCTGCACGAACTTACTGTTTGCGAGCAGTCGATCGGGGCGCGCTGCGGATGCGCAATCCCACGTCCTCAGCCCAGGGAACAGGCATGCCATTGCGGCGCGAGTGACCGGCCCCGCTGTCGCACGATACTGATGATATCCGTCCCACAGATATCGCATCGGCGAGTGGACGTAGCAGAGATGCACCGTATTCGGGTTCGTGATGACCCCCTTAGCGGGGCCGGACTCCGAGCTGATCACAAGATCGTAACCCGAAAGATCCAGCTGCTCCAACGCCATGGGCATGAGCGGGAGGAGCTTCTGATAATGCCGGCGAGCGCCTGGAATCTTGTTCACGAAGCTCGTTCTGACCGTCCGGCTGCGGATGGTGTTTGAAACGGCAGCAGGATCGTAGACGTGGGTGTAGATATCGGCTTCGGGGAACAAAGTGAGCAGGCGTTCGAGCACCCGTTCCCCGCCGCGCATTTTAACCAGCCAATAATGGACGATCGCCACACGTCGAGGCCAAGTTGCGCCGCGCAGTGCACGAATTGCACCCCATTCGTCGGCGACGTCCAGCTCCGCCGCAACACGTGGCAGGGGACGGTCGAGCACTCGGCTCACTACCTCGGCTGTGCCGCAGCCAGGACGGGGCGTCGGACGACGAGGAACACCGCAGCGGCCAAAAAGATGAGCTGCGGAACGAAACGCGGCTCGCCCCAGTACCAAATCTGCGTCAGGTCCGCCAAACCGATGTAAAACAGGGGAAAAGCCAGCAATCCTACTGGGTGCGCGCGGCGGTAAAAGGCGTAAAGGACGCCCAGAATGAGGCCGAATACCAAGATATAGGCCAGGCCGAACGTCGATCCGTAGTCGATGATCGGTGCAAAAATGCCGCTGGGGTTATTGAATTCCTCATTGCCGTAATTGGCAAAGTATTGACGCGCGTAGTCGGAATCTCCCCAACCGATGACCGGCGCCCTGGTAAGCCAGCGGCCCGTGATGAGCGGATAGCCGACAGCGGGCATCGTGGAAATCATGCCGGCCCCCGTGTTTGCCGCAACTGCCAGATAGGCAAGTAGGCGCAGTCCAGCGAACTGCGCGAATGAATCGTATTCATATTGATAGAACGGCCAGGACCGGATGTACTCGCCCCACGTGAAAATGATCAGGACGGCGACAATCCCTGCGAATGGCGCAATGATGCCCAATCTCTTGAACCGCGGTGAAAAGGTAAAGAGCGGCAGCATGAAGGCGAGGCCATTCTCGATCAGCACAAGCCGCTCGGATCCGATGAAGCCGTGAATGAAGATCAGCGGCGGCATCAGCAGGGCGAGTAGGGTCGTCTCGCGAGAGGGAAAGAACGCGCCTTTCTCACAATAACGGATCGCGCACATGCCGCACAGCAGTGGGGAGACATTGGTCAGCGAGGTGAGACCGACGAGCTGTGTGACGTTGGACCTTGCTCGGAACATGGTTCCTTCGCCGCGAAGCATGCTCATGACCAAGTCCGGGTCGAGAAGCAGCGCTCCGAGGTAAATGACGTGCGTTGCGAGCGACACGGCGAGCAGGAGGACGAGGAATTGGTCGAACCGATGGAAGTGAAAGAAGGTGCCCCGGTCCGGTGCCCGGCTCGCGATCGCTGATCCCAGCTTCGCCCCGATCGCGAAGACGCAGATCGAAACGATCCCGAGAATGATCATCGAACGAGTAAGGAAGTTGAACGATTCAAACTGCTTGGTCATCAACGGGCCGCCGAGAGCGGAGCTAATGACGAAGACGGGCAACGTGAGGAAGATCACGAAATTGCCCGGGTCAACCCACCAGTGACGATATGCCTTCATCCGTTGCTTCCGCAACGGGGGGGTCGGGCGGTCATGTTAGCTCGCCGGCTCGGGGTAGCCGTACGTATAGTAGTTGGATGCAAGTGAACGGCGCGCGTCGAACATCGTTAGCACCGCGCCGATGACGTGAATTTGCTCCGATTGCAAATGACGCAAGGCGAAGCGCGCTTCGTCCCTAGTGACGCCTTGGCTTTTCAAGACGAAGATGGTCGCCGTGACTGCCGCGGCCAGGCGCGTTGCGTCGGCAATTCCCATCGTCGGCGGTCCGTCGATGATCACTTGATCGTAGGCCTTGAGCGCGTCCCCGAAAACGGCCTTTAGCTTCTCCGGGTCGAGCAATGCTGCCGGACTGTCGGGCCGGGCGCCCGCCGTAATCAGGTCGATCTTGAAGTCGTTCGCGCGGATGACAGCCTGCTCTAGGGTCATGGTGCCGGCAAGCACGTCGGAGAACCCATGATTGTTCTCGACATTCAGGAGGTGATGAATGCTCGGCTTGCGAAGGTCGCCGTCGACGAGCAGCACCCTGGCTCCGGCTTGAGCAAAAGCATGTGCCAGTCCCAGGGCCGTGGTCGATTTGCCTTCCTGCGCCTTCGTGCTGGTGAAGAGGATCGACGAGGGCATTGAGCCTTCGGCCCCGAGCTCGATGGACGTGCGCAATGAATGGCAGGCTTCCGACAACGACGAATGACCGTTGAGGATGGCCTCTCTAGCGCCGCCGTCCCCCGTGACCAGGGGCATCACCCCGAGCAAACGGACCGAGACGTCATGATCGACCCACTCCGGCGAGCGTACCCGCGTATCGAAACGCTCACGGGCGAACACAATGATGAATGCCAGCAGCAGGCCGCCGAAGGCCGCGAGCGACAGGTTCTTCTTGGGATTGGGTGAAATCGGAGATTCCGGCGTTGTCGCGCGATCGACCACCACAATGTTGTTGGCGGTGACACCCGCTTCGGCGCTGATCTGCTTGTAGCGTTGCAACAGCCCGTCATACAGCTGACGGTTTGTATCGGTTTCGCGCTTCAGGATGTTGTAGCGGACCGACTGGTCTTGCTCCGACAGGGTGGCGCCTTTGAGCTGTCCGACTCCTTGCGCAAGGGCTTGCTCTTGGCGTTGGGCCTGAAGGTATTGATTCCGGATGGATTCGCGGACGGCCGCAGCGGTCGCCTGGATCTGCCGATCAAGCTCGGCGATGCTGGCCAGCTGCTGCTGCACGATTGGATGCTGGTCCTGGTACTTCTGCCGAGCTTCTTCGAGCTTTACTTGAACGGCTGCCCTTTGCTGCGCCAGCTGCTGGACAGTCGGATTGGAAATGACGTCCGGAAGAGCCATGAGTGGCGTAGAATTTGCCTGCACCCACTTCTGTTGCGCCGCAATGCGTGCCGATTGGGCTGTCGCATAGGCCGCGTTGAGCGAAATGAGATTAGAGGATGTGAGAGATGTCGGTTGGCTGCCGGTAGTGCCGCCGTTGGCATCCAGCAGGCCGGCTGAGCGGGCATAGTCGATGAGTGCGCGCTCGGATTGCTCTAGTCGACCCTTGGCCAGCCCCAATTGCCTTTGCAGGAATTCGCGTGAGTACGCAGAGGCATTGAAGCGCGTCTGCAGATTTCGATCGATCAGGGTCTCAGCATAATAATTGGCCATCAGGGCCGCGACTTCGGGATCCGGATTGTAATAGCCGATCGAAACGACCCGAGAGTTCCTCGGAAGATAGATCGAAAGGTTGCTCTGCAAGGTCTCCGGGGCGAAGCTGCGCGCCAGCTGCGCATAATTGCCGCCACGGCTGGCCATTCGTTCCAGGGTTGCGCTGGCCATGTCGCGCGTTTCCAGCAGATCGACCTGCGTCTGCAGCATGCGGTCAACTTCCTGCGACCCCGTGCGGTTCGGGTCGGTGCCCAACGGGCTTTCGGTCTCCTGACCGATCTCGACCTTCGCGGTGGCTTCGTAACTTCGAGGGGAAAGGGCGGTCCAGATCGCACCCAGGGCCAACGACCCGACAAGCACGATGAGGATCAAGAAACGGTTGCGATACAGCGTCTGCAGAATGCCATGGACATCGATTAGAGGCTCGTAGTGCGCGACCTGGGTTCCCGGAGGACCCGCGGGAAGGGTCGGTACCCGATAGCCCGATTCGACGAGCTGGCGGCCTCCGCGAGGCGCAGGCAACTGAGGCTGAATGGCCGACATGAGCTAGACTATAGGCCGGAAGAGGTTGAGATTTTGTGTCGGTGACAAGTATCCCTCCACGGCCGCGGTGCGACGAAGCGTCCGCCACCAGCTATGTTATGCACCAAAATATAATTAAACCAAGGTCTTTAGTAGCAGCCCGAGGCGCTCACGATTGCGGGAACGGTCCGCAGCATGATCCACAAATCGAGGGACAGGGATGCCCGGCGGGCATAGGTAACGTCCAGTGCGACCCGGCGACGATAGCTGGTGTTGTTTCGTCCACTGACCTGCCATAGGCCCGTCAGGCCAGGCTTCACCATGCAATAGCTGTGAAAGCGACGACCGTACCTCCCGGCTTCGGCCGATACGATTGGGCGCGGCCCCACCAGGCTCATGTCGCCCTTGAGGACGTTGAACAGCTGCGGAAGTTCGTCGAGGCTGCTCATCCGCAGGAACTTGCCGAGCCGGGTGACTCGGGGGTCTCGCCGAAGCTTGTGCATCGTTTCCCATTCCAGGCGGGCGAGTGGATCGTCCGCGAGCAACAGAGCGAAGAGTTGATCGCCGTTCGAGACCATGGTCCGGAACTTATAGCAGCGGAAGGCACGGCCGTTGCGGCCAATCCGTTCCTGCGAAAAGACGATGGGACCAGTGCCGCAGAGCCAGATCGCGAGCCCAACAGCGATAAGCAAAGGTGCCATGAGAACCAAGGCGGACAAGCTGCCGAAGAAATCCAGGCCGCGCTTCAGGAGCGCTTCCCTCTCGGTCTCCTGGACCGGCAGGACGGACCCGCTAAGTTGGTACGCTACAGTTGCCACAGATGACCCCGAATCGCCTGTTAAAGTTATATTAACAGTTTAGCGAGTTAACGCCAAAGGCAAACGTGCGTTTTAAAAGTGGTTCAAAATGGGACAGCGGAGCGGCACGTCTCGCACGGTCCGATTGACCGAGTTCGACCCATGCAAAGAGCAGCCGGCTGAAGCTTGGGATAGAGGGAAAAAGCCAATCCGTCCAGGATCGTTGTCTGCGAATGGGACGGATAGGCCTAAGTTGTTGGCGCTCTGACCGTGTTCAGGTACCTATCGTTTATGCGGTACTCTCATGTCAGCTGAAATGACTACCGGCGCTTGGAGCGCGTTTCGCTGGCTGACCAAAAACTATCTGTCGACGCGACGGCGCTACCAAATCCTGCTTGTTCTCGCACTGATGCTGGCGGGCGGGGCTGCCGAGTTGTTCACCATCGGCGCAGTATTCCCTCTGCTCGCGATGCTGTCGGGAGCCGGTGAGCCTGGTCAGCACTCGCGCTTATCGGGCATATTGGCGCTCGCTGGGATCCACCCCTATCACTACGGCCTAGCCACCCTCGCCGGAATCTTCACCGCGATTGCGGTTGGTGCGGCGGTAACCCGGATCCTGCTCGCCTGGTCGAGCCAAAAGCTGGTTTTCCGGATCGGCTACGACCTCGGTGTCTCGCTTTACGACCGCATGCTGCATCAACCGTACAGCTTCCACGTGAATACCAACAGCGGTCGTCTCATTGCCGAGATCAGCAACGTTCAGCGGCTGCTCACGAGCATGATGCTCCCGTTGATGCAGGCCATTTCAGCAATCGTCATCAGCCTTTTCATTTTGGCCGCGCTGATGATGATCGATACGCGGATCGCATTGGCTTCGGTTGCGGGGTTGGGCGGCTTTTACGCTTGGGTGTCGCTATGGTCGCGCCCAAAGCTGCGTCGCAACGCCCTTTTACTCAAGGAAAGCAACGAGGAACGGTATAAAACCCTGCAGGAGGGCCTAGGCGGCATCAGGGACGTACTCCTCGACAATGCGCAACCCATCTATGTTGCGAAGTTCGCGCGCATTGACACGAAGCTTCGCGATGCGCAGGCGGCAAATGCCCTGATCACGGTCACGCCGCGCTTCGTCGTCGATGCATTCGGAATGATCTTCATCGTCGGTCTCGCACTCGTGATGACTGCCGAAGGCAATATCCAGAGTTCCCTCCCGATGCTGGCCGTCCTCGCGCTCGGCGCCCAGCGCCTCATGCCGCTCGTTCAGTCGATTTACAGCGGATGGACGAACGTCATCGGAAACCAGGCAATTCTTGTCAGCGTGGTCGAACTGCTTAAGCGACCGATGCCTCCGCGCTTCCACGCGGAACGCGCGAATGAAAAACTCAAGTTTGAGCGGACATTGAGCACCAGGCGATTGGGCTTCTGCTACGGGCCGGACTCCAAATTCGTCCTCGAAGACGTGGAAATGGTCATTCCACGAGGTGCCCGGGTCGGACTGATCGGGAAGACGGGTAGCGGGAAGACCACCCTGACCGATCTTCTCATGGGTTTACTGCAACCGACTACGGGCAGCATTCTGCTCGATGGCGTGCCGCTCGACGAAGGCAACATCCTCGAATGGCAAAGTCAAATCGCCCACGTGCCCCAGCACATCTTTCTCATGGACAGCTCGATTTTGCAGAACGTCGCTTTTGGCATTCCGCGCCGGGACGTCGACCGGGAACGAGTGCGCGAGGCGTGCCGGCTGGCTCAACTGGACGAGTTCGTCGATACCCTGCCAGACGGATACGACACCATGATCGGGGAGTGGGGGACAAGGCTTTCGGGCGGCCAGCGCCAAAGGGTTGGATTGGCGCGCGCGCTATACAAGTCAGCCTCGGTACTCGTTCTCGACGAGGCGACCAGCGCTCTTGACGACGCGACGGAGGCAAGCGTCGTGGAAGCGCTCGAGGACTTGCGGGACAAATATACGGTCGTCATGATCGCGCATCGCCTGACAACGTTGCGCAACTGCGACATTGTCTACCGCCTGGCGAACGGCCGAATTGTGGAACAGGGAAGCTTCGCCGAGGTGATCGAGGGCGCCGCCGCCTCCAGGGGAAGGTCGTCCGCCGCATCCTGATTGTGGCGCTGCCATCGCGAAGGAATGGCGCGAAGCTGAGTGCCCGCTATGTTCCGATATCAAGCTTCGCCGCCACCAGATCGGCGATCGCCAACGAGGCAGTGAGTCCGGGCGATTCAATGCCGAATAAGTTCACGAGCCCAGGCAGGCCATGGCTCTCAGGGCCTGCGATCAAAAAGTCGGCCGAAGGTTCCCCGGATCCATTTAGCTTAGGCCTTATTCCAGCGTAACCAGGGACCATCCGCGTTGGATCGAGATCGGGCCAGATCATTCGCGCCGCCGCGATGAACGACCGCCGGCGACCCGGATCGACCGTATAGTCAATTCGATCGATCCATTCGACGTCGGGCCCGAAGCGGCCCATTCCGGCCATGTCGAGTGTGAGATGCGTTCCCAGCCCGCCAGGTTCGGGAACGGGGTAGATCAGATGAGAGAACGGCACCTTGCCGTAGCCGAAATAGACTCCGCGCGCATATCGAACGTCTGGCACTGTTTCCCGCGGCAATTCTTCCGTCTCGAGCGCCAGGAGATGCGCCGTGAGTCCCGCCGCATTCACGACGCGCTCCGCCAGGGCACTCGGCGCATCGTCGCCACGCAGGTGGACTCCCCAGCAATTGCCTTGCCGCGACAAACGCTGGACGGCCGAGCGGCCCACGAAGAGCCCCTCGCCCGATTCAAGATCGCCGAGCAGCGCGAGCATATAGGCATGCGAGTCAATGATGCCGCTGGACGGCGACAGGATGGCCTCGTGGCAGGCTAGCGCGGGTTCGATCTCGGCAACCTCAGACGCCTGGAGTCTCACGACATCATCGACGCCTGCGGCACGAGCGTGGGACATAATCTCGTCGAGCGCCGGCGATTGTTCCGGAGTCGCCGCGAAAATCAGCTTGCCGATACGCGAATGGGGCACGTCCATGTCGCGGCAGTAAGCATAAAGCATGTCGCGGCCGCGCGTGCACAGCTGCTCTTTCAATGAACCCTTGGGATAATAGAGGCCGGCGTGGATCACCTCGCTGTTGCGTGAGCTGGTCCAGGTGCCGAAAGTCGGCTCGCCGTCGAGGATGAGCGTCCGCAACCCGCTTCGCACGAGCTTGCGGCCAATCGCCAGTCCGATGACGCCGGCACCAACCACGATGGCATCAAACGGTGGCACAAAATCTCCTGGAAGCTCAAACGTTGGCCGGTTAGCCTAGCCCCGCCGGGCGACGTATAGATCGGCATAGTTTGCGCCGTCGAGCGAAGGACCGTCATGCCGAGTATCAGCGCCATCGTCCTAACCTACAACCGTAAGGATCTCCTCACCCGTTGCGTTGACGCGATCAGGGCACAGACATTCGCGTGCAACAGAATCATCGTCGTCGACAACGGAAGCACGGATGGGACGGCCGAGTGGGTGACAGAACGGTTCGGCGAGACCGTCGAACTCTATCGTTTGCCGCAGAACACGGGCGCGTCGGGCGGCTTCAGCATGGCGATGCGCATTGGCTATGAGCAAGGCGACGAACAGATCTGGGTCATGGACGACGATGTTGTTCCGCAGCCCGACGCACTCGAGCGCCTCGTCGCGGCCGACGAGTTTCTCACCAGCCACGGCATCCAAGCGCCCTTCGTGATCTCTGACGCTCGGACCCCCGAAGGAAAGCTGACGAACGTACCCGAAATCGACCTCACAGCGCGCAACGACCTTGCATACCAGACCTGGCCGGCCTTCTTGGAGCGCTCACTCGTTCCGGTCCGCCGCGCGACCTTTGTCTCCATTCTGATCAAGCGGGATACGCTGAAGCGCCATGGTGTTCCGATTGCGCAGATGTTCATGTGGAGCGAGGATACCGAGTATACGATGCGGATCACTCGCCAACAGTCGGGCTATCTCGTGGGTGACAGCCGAGTTTTGCACATCCGAGCGGCCCCGGGCGTGATCGATATCCGGACGGAGCGCGACCCCGTCCGGATCGGCTGGCATTACTTCCGGCAACGAAACCGGGCGTATGTCGCAAGGCGCTTTTACGGCGGGCGTAGGGCCGCCGTGCGTCAATTCATCAAGGCGACCAAGGTGAGCCTGGATCTGTTGCGTCACGGCGAAGGCCGGAAGGCCAGGATCATGCTCTCTGGAAGTTGGGCAGGTCTGTTCTTCAATCCGAAGATCGATGGGGTGGATGAGCAGGTTGATATCAATCAGCTGCGGGTCACACCCGCGTCGAAACCGCGACGGGCTGGGAAACGGTCGTCACGTCAGAAATAGGGCTCCGCCGTCGGGTCGAGGAGCCGCCAGTTCGCGTCCTTTTCGGAGATGTCGGCCACCGGCAGCGGCCAGCCGATCCCAAGGGCCGGATCATTCCATCGGATTCCCGCTTCAGACGCCGGCGCGTACCTGGCTGACATCAGATAGCTGAGCTCTGTGTCATCGACGAGCGTCTGGAATCCGTGCGCGAAGCCCGGCGGAACGTAAAGCTGGAGCCGGTTGCTCTCCGTGAGCTCGAATTGTTGGTGTCGGAGGTAGGTCGGGGAGTCCTGTCGCAGATCGACGATCACATCCATGACAGCGCCGCGAACGCACCGCACCAGTTTCGCCTCCGTGTGAGGCGGACGCTGGAGATGGAGGCCGCGGACAGTGCCCTTCTTCGTTGATGTCGACATGTTCTGCTGGACGTAGTCACCGACGAGCCCATGGGTTTCGAATTCGTCGCGGCAGAAGGTCCGCGCGAACATGCCGCGAGCATCGCCCCGCGGCTCGAATTCGATAATCCATGCGCCTTCGAGTTCCGTAAGGTGGAAGATCACGACACGGCCCTCGCCGAGGTCTCGCTACGCGCCAGAGCCTCGCTAATGAAGATCACGCCTTTACTTCCAGATCTTCCATGGCGGGTCCGTCGCCCATTGCTCCTCGAGCACCATCTTGTCCCGGAGCGAGTCCATGCTCTGCCAGTAGCCCTGATGAGCGTAGCTCGCGAGCTTGCCCCGCTCGATGAGCCGATCCATCGGCTCCTGTTCGAGGACGGTGTCGTCACCATCGATTAAATCGAAGATCTCGGGCTCACAGACGAAGAAACCACCGTTGATTAGGCCGCCGTCGTGGACGCCCTTTTCGCGGAATCCCTCGACCCGGACTCCGTCGTCGGCAATGTGCAGTGCCCCATAGCGTCCTGGCTGAACAACGGCAGTCAGAGTGCACCAGGCATTTGCCTTCCGGTGGGTGTCAATAACTGCCGGAATATCGACGTTGCTGACACCGTCGCCGTAGCTAAGGCAGAATGTGCCGTCGGAGAGCAAATGGCGCGCGCGCAGAAGGCGACCTCCCGTCATGGACGAGCGACCTGTGTCGAGGACCGTCACCCTCCAATCTTCGACTACCGGGTCGGCCCATTCAATCGTCCCGGACTTTAGGTCGATCGTGAAGTCGCATTCGTTGGCACGGTAGTTGAGGAAATAATCCCGGATGACTTCAACCTTGTAACCGCCAAGAATGACGAAATCGCGGAATCCGTAGTGCCCAAAGATTTTCATGATGTGCCACATGATCGGCCGGTCGCCGATCTTCACCATCGGCTTTGGCTTGACTGCTGTCTCCTCGGTTAGGCGAGACCCGAACCCGCCGGCGAGCAATGCCACTTTCATCTCGCGCTCCTCATGCCACGTCCCGCCAGAAGAGGTCTTCCGAAAGGCGGCCCGATTCGATGTGATCCTCTAGCACGTGCAGACGAATGAGCCGGGAGTTGCGAAAATCGGCGTCCGCGAAGTCCATGCTGCGCAAACCATCGACTAGCCCCGAAATGGACTGTTCGAGAGTGATTTGCGGCTGATGGTTTGGCGCCAATTGCGCAAAGCGGGAAAAGTCTACTTGATAGGATCGGCTGTCTGCCGGCGCCTTAGTATTGATGCTGACCTTCGTGCCGGGCACGGCCGCCGCGACCGCCTCGGCCAGCTGCCTTACCTGGTAGTTCCCGAACTCCGCGCCGGCGTTGACCACGAGAAAGCGACCACCCTCGGTGGCCTCGCGTGTTACCGCCCATTCGATCGCGCGGGCCATGTCGGCGACATCGATCAGGGGCCGCCAGGGAGTGCCGTCCGACAGGACGGTGATCTCGCCGCTGCTAAGCGCGCAGGCGACGAAGTCATTCAATACCAAGTCTAGCCGCAGCCGGCTGGACATCCCGCAGGCCGTAGCGAACCGGAGACATGTGACGGTGAGGTCGCCATTCAGGCCCCTCAATCCTTCTTCAGTACCGATCTTCGACGCTGCATAGGCAGTTACCGGATTGAGCGGATCCTCTTCGCGCCGCGGACGGCCCTCTGCGACGCCATAGACGCTACAGCTGGACGCGAAGACGAAGTTCCGTACCCCCGCATCAGCCGCTGCCTGCGCTAGCGCCACCGAAGCATCCTGGTTGATCGCCCGGGTAACGCCAGCGAAGCGGTTCCCCATCGGATCGTTTGAGACGGCAGCGAGATGCACGACCGCGTCATACCCCTCGAGCATCGCAGGATCGATCGACCGCACGTCCCCAAAGATTTGCTGCGCCAGCAGTCGCTCCGGACACTCTGAGACGCCTGTCAAGCAG
>JBKPON010000052.1:0-15163 GCA_046733135.1 Pseudomonadota bacterium
GAATATGTGTTCGATCACGGATGGGCCGACGCTTGGGAGCGGGCCGGGGGCCAATATTATCCCAAGCTGCAAATCGCCGTCCCCTTCACGCCCGTTCCGGGTTTACGGCTGCTTGGGGATCGGCCGCAGCAGCTGCTCGCCGCGGCCGAAGCGGTAACGGTGCAAAGCGACCTTTCGTCGGCACACATCACCTTCGTCGATGAAAAGGGCGCAAGCGAGTGCGAGCGACGGGGATGGTTGATGCGCCACGGGATCCAGTACCACTGGCTGAACCGGGGCTATGGAAGCTTCGAGGAATTCCTCGCCGCACTCAGCAGCCGCAAGCGCAAGACGATCCGCAAGGAGCGCGCCGCGGCGCGCGAAGGCCTGGAGTTTCGGACCCTCCGCGGAACGAAGATCAGGGCCGCCGACTGGGACGCGATGTGGGCCTTCTATCAAGACACCGGCGACCGCAAATGGGGGCGACCTTATCTCACGCGCGAATTCTTCGATCTGATCGGCGAGCGCATGGGGGAGCAAATCCTGCTGATGCTCGCCTATCGCGGCTCAACCCCAATTGCGGGGGCACTCAGCCTCGTCGGCTTAGACACGCTTTACGGACGCTATTGGGGCTGCACCGAAGACATGCCGTTCCTCCATTTCGAGCTTTGCTATTATCAGGCCGTGGAATGGGCGATCGAACACGGTCTCTCATCAGTGCAGGCTGGCGCCCAAGGGGAGCACAAGATTGCGCGGGGTTACGAGCCGGTGATCACGCGCTCGGCGCATTTCATCCGAAACCGAAGCTTCCGAGACGCCGTAGCAGATTTTCTTGAAACAGAGCGAGCAGGGATCACGCAGGAGTTGGATTGGCTGCGCGAGGCCCTTCCCTACCGCTCGTCTTCCTCGGCATAGATCGCGACCGTCCTACCGCTAGCATCGGCCATGCCGCGGTACATGGCCGGCGTCGTGAAGCCCCAGGCGGCATCGCCGTTGGAAGCGACGGCAATGAGACCGCCCATGCCGCCGAGCGAGCTGACATCCGCAAGAACGGCATCGAGCGCCTGTTGCAGCCGCTCTCCACCCAAGCGCACGCGCTCGGCCAGTTGATGCGCGGCAACCGCGCGGATGAAATATTCGCCTGAGCCGGTGGCCGAGACAGCCGCCGACCTGTCGTCGGCATAGGTGCCAGCGCCGATCAGCGGTGTATCGCCAACGCGGCCCCAGCGCTTGGCGGTGAGGCCACCGGTCGAGGTTGCGACGGCGACATGCCCGTCCATATCAACGGCGACGGCTCCGACCGTGCCGTATTTCACCTCGTCGTCGAACCCGCCCCGTGCCATGAGCTCGACGAGCTGACGACGTCGTTCGGGAACTTCGAGCCACCTGTTGTCGACCTGCTCTAGCCCCGCTTCGTGCGCGAACTGGTCGGCTCCGCGTCCGGACAAGAACACATGCGGGCCGTGCTCCAGCAATAGCCGAGCAAGGCAGATCGGTGCACGCGTCGTGCGGAGTCCGGCAACTGCGCCGGCGCGCCGAGTGCGGCCGTCCATGATCGCGGCGTCGAGCTCAATTAAGCCGTCGGCGGTCAGCACACTTCCCCGACCCGCGTTGAAGCAAACATCCTCTTCGAGAACACGAACCGCCGCTTCCACCGCATCAAGCGCGCTCTCGCGCCGCGCCAGGATCGCCGAGCCAGCCGCAAGCGCGGTCTCCAGCCCATCACGCGCGCAGCGCTCGGCTTGCGCATCCAACGAGTGGGGGCGCATCGAGCCCGCGCCACCGTGGATCACCAGACGCCATCGTCGTTCTGTCATTTTGCGGGCCTTAGCCGCGCCGTCCGGCCGATTCCAGTTGACCGCATACGGTGGGTAATATTATTATGATATCATATTTTAGGGAGGCAAAGGTGGCCAACGACAAAGTCATTGCACTGAGCGCGACGCAGGAGCGGCCGGCGGCGACCTTCAGCGGCTATGCGATGCTGATTGTCCTGTTCCTGGCGATTCTCGCTGACATTTACGGCATTGGCAGGCTGTCGAACGGAGGCAACGCGACGTCCCTGATCGTCGTAGTCGTCGCGACGTTGGCATTCATCCTGGTTATGCCGGGCTTCTATATGCTCCAGCCGAATCAGGCGGTCGTGATTACCTTGTTCGGCGCATATCGCGGCACTGACCGGGCCACCGGCCTGCGTTGGACCTGGCCATGGATGGGAAAGAAAAAGGTCTCGGTCCGCGCCAACAACTTCATTTCCGAGAAGATCAAGGTCAACGACTTGCGGGGCAATCCAATCGAGATGGCAGCGCAAATCATGTGGCGCGTGGTCGACACGGCGCAGGCCTCGTTCGACGTCGATGATTACAAGCAGTTCGTCAGGGTCCAGGTCGAAGCTGCGATCCGCACCATTGGCTCGCGCTACCCCTACGACGATTTCGAGCATCTCGAGATCAGCTTGCGGGGCAATCACGACGAGGTGAACGTCGCACTCAAGCAGGAGCTGATCGCACGCCTCGAGGTTGCCGGGATCACCATCGACGAATGCGGCTTCACCTATCTTGCCTACGCGACCGAGATCGCCGGAGCCATGCTCCGCCGGCAGCAGGCGCAGGCGGTCGTCGCCGCCCGCAAGACCTTGGTCGAGGGTGCGGTTGGCATGGTCGAGATGGCGTTGGCCGCGCTCTCGGAGAAAGGAGTGGTCGAACTGGACGACGAACGGCGCGCGGCGATGGTCTCCAATCTGATGGTCGTGCTCTGTGGCGAGCGCGACGCGCAGCCAGTCGTCAACACTGGAACTCTTTACCAGTAGGCTCCGGTGGCCGGCGGCGAGCGCAAGGCCTACCCGCTGAGGGTCGATGCCGCATTGTGGGCCGCGGTTGAGCGCTCGGCCTCTGCCGACCTGCGCAGCGTCAATGCGCAAGTCGAATGCCTTCTGCGCGAAGCGCTCGCTGGGCGCGGAGTGAAGCTCAAAGCGCCGGTTGCACGCAAGCGCGGGCGGCCGCCGAAGGGGCCGCCGTCGTGACCGCGCTGCTTAGGCCCAGCCCGGAACTTCATCGGCTGACGGCGGTTCCCCGGCCAATGTCCCCATGGAGTGGCAAGCAACGGATTGAAGGATCCGACAGGCTTCGTGCGGCCGTGGAACCAAGTGCTGCCGGACGCTTGGCGGGGGGAGTCGTAATTGCCATCCTGTTCATGGGGAGCACGCTGCTCACGCCTCTCTATGAACTTTATCGTTCGACCTACGGCTTTTCTTCCTTCGTTCTCGTCCTGCTCTACGCGGTTTACGTAATCGGCAATCTGCTCGCGCTCTTCGTGTTCGGACGGCTGTCCGATCAGGTCGGACGCAAGCCGGTGATCTTCGCGGCGCTCGGACTCGCCATTCTCAGCGGCGCCTTGTTCCTCATTGCAGCGAATCTGGGCTGGCTTTTCGTCGCTCGGATTATCAGCGGCCTTGCGGTGGGTATCGGCTCAGGCGCAGCAACCGCCTGGATCACCGAGT
Source organism: Pseudomonadota bacterium (assembly GCA_046733135.1). Classification (GTDB taxonomy): domain Bacteria; phylum Pseudomonadota; class Alphaproteobacteria; order Sphingomonadales; family Sphingomonadaceae; genus Sphingomicrobium. The sequence continues at coordinate 3,479 of JBKPON010000052.1, forward strand.
TCACACCTACCGAGCATCGCGCGGGTGCAGCGGCCGTAATGACTGGATTCAATTTCATCGGGCTGGCCCTCGGACCGCTGCTCTCGGGGGCGCTCGCTCAATATGCGTCGCACCCTCTACGATTGCCCTTCCTGGCTTACTTGCTGTTGTTGACGTTCACCGCGGCTTTGGCCGTGGCGCAGCCGGAGACACTCGGCGCGCGATCTAGGCCCACCATTGGTGCGCGCCTTGGTCTTCCGCCGGAATCTCGCGCCGCCTTTGTCGCGCCGGCCGCGAGCGGCTTTGCGGCGATGGCGGTCGTCGGCTTTTACGCGGCGCTCGGGCCGACGATCATCCGGAATGATCTCGGCATCGCTAATCACCTTGTCGCGAGCGCGATCGTGGCTGAGCTATTCCTCGTCGCCGCCGTCCTGATCTTCGCGACGCGCCACTGGCCGGCAAGGAAGACGATGCTGACCGGCTTGGCGGCGACGCCGGTTGGAATGATACTCCTGATCGTCGCCCAGCGAATCTGATCGCTGCCGGTTCTGCTGGTGGGAACCGCGGCTTGCGGTGTCGTGGGGGCCTTGGGGTATCGCGGCGGACTGGCGGTCGCAAACAGTCTCGCGCCTCCGGAGCGGAGGGCCGAGGTCGCATCGGCCTACTTCGTCTGCTGCTTTTGCGGCAATGCGCTCCCGATCATCGGCGTTGGCGCGCTGACTCAAGCCGCATCCGCCCATCTTGCCGATTTGGTCTTCGCCATCTTGATCGCGGCGATCGCTGCGACGGCATGGGCGACCGCATTCACGGTCACGAGCAACACGGAGTAACGTTCGAGATGAGTGAAGATCCCGAGTGGTTCTTGCCCAAGCGCTACGGGGTGGGTGCGAGATGGCCGATTAGCTGGCAGGGCTGGGCGATCACGATCGCCTACCTTGGACTTCTGGGCCTAGGGACATTGGTTCTTCGCCGCTCCTGGGTCAGCTACTTCAGCATCGTCGTCATTCTGACCGTGGCCTTCGCGGTCGTCGCTTCCCGCACCACCCGCGGGGGCTGGCGGTGGCGCTGGGGCGAGGAGGATTAACCGACCGACAGGTCGCGCTGCTGATTGACTAGCCGCCACTCGTCCAAGTCGGAAAGCATGATCCGCGCGGCTTGTTCAGTGAGGTCCGCAGCACGTGACAAGGTGACGTCCTTGCGCAGCTCTCCTTCGATGTGGCGCAGCGTTTCCGAAGTTGCGAGCGATCGCACGGCGTCGCCGCCGAAGTCGGCTTGGAAGCGAATCCCGAAGATCGCGGTTGCGAGGGCCGGGAACCCCGCAGCCACGAGCGTGAACCAGTTGCCGTAGGTGTTCACGAAACTTGCGCCGAGGCCGAGTCCGATCAGGGTAGCTATCGATCCGACCAGGGTCGTTGCGAACATGATGAAACCCAATTTGCCCAGCCGCTCGTCGAGCTTCGCGATCAGCAGAGCATTGCGCTGGTGATAAGCGACCTGGGGAGCGACCTCATGGTCCGCAACGGCGGTGGCCAGCCGATCCGCTCGCTGGCGATCGATGAGTCCTGCGGGGCAGCCCATTCCCCGCCAGATTCCAGCCGCATACCAATCGATCCAGCGCCGCGGCACCGGGTTGGTCGCCGTTCCCGGCGGATCGGGGGCGGCGATACCGAGGAGCTTGAGACTTCGCATCGGACGAAGCCGCTCGGCGAGTTGACGATAGTCGAGCCAGCGTCGGTGCCATTCATGGCGCGTCGCAATTATGGCGTTGAGGATGATTGCGAGCGTGATCAGCATCTCAAACCCCGCCTCGGCGAACTTGTGCTTCGGCACCAGGAACGTGCTGAGGCCCATGCACACGGCGATTCCGCCGAGCACGAAATTGAAGATATGTCCGCTGCGGTAAGTCTGCGCGAAATGGGTCGCGAGCCTATCCGCCCAGCTATAGGCTTCCTCCAAAAGGTCGATCGGGGCGTTGATCTCATGTGCCGCGACGCAGCCTTCGCGATAGCGCTGCCATTCGTCACGGATCATCTGTGCCGCATGCTTTTCGCGAATGTCGCGGAATCCAACTTTGCGGACCCCGGCGGCGGCGAGCAGCAGCGGATATTCGATTCTGGTTCGGATCCGGCGGTGACGTTCGCTCGCAAATTTTTGGTAGAAGCGATGCTCATGCGGGTCGGGCGGCGGCATGAGCAACCCGCAAAGGAGAGCGTCGACGTTGGGCCGGTCGACGGGCCGCTCGGCTGTCAAGTCATCCGCGACCGTAAGAACGATCGGATCGAACGCGCTCCATAACAGACGATCCGGCCGGTCCAGTTCGAGGGGGACGTGGACAATGGCGGTTCCACGCGTGATTGCGAACTGGACCACCTCTCCCGTTCCTCCCCGTCCACGGGGCGGCTTGCCGTCCCACACGGCAATGAGAATGTCGCAGTGCGCGACCGTCGCGCGACCGGTCATCACATATGCATCGATGTCGGTATCCTCTTCTCCAGGCAGTTCCAGCCTGCAGGTGGCGCAGTCGAGCAGAGCATCGAAGCTTTCCCGCGCTTCGGAATTGGCGAGGCTGTTGCGATATTCGGCGCGGGTGAACGGGAGGATGGATTGCAGCTCCCACCCCAATTCCAGCGCGACTTCCGCTGCTATTTGGTCCGCGCCGTCGGCGATGGGAGAAACAAAACGCAAGCGTGGCGGATTGGGAGCGAAGCAGCGCTGCTCCCGACTAAGTAAACCCGCGCCCGCCTCGGCGAGGAGGATAAGAATGTCGCGGATGCGCGACCGCAGCACCGCCGGGCTGCCGGGCAGAAGGGCGTCGGCGCGGTGCCCGGTCACGCCGACGCTAAGGACAAACGGCAGGCGCGGCGGTCCTGTCGCCGCCGCCGTCCGTATCTGCAATTCAGGAGCCGAAATCGAAGGGCTCCTTATTGGTTATCAGTCGTACTACCCGTACGGCCGGCGTTCTGATTCTGGCCGATCGGGTCAAATCGATGCGGATTCCCGTCACTGTCGATGAAACCCAATGAGAACCGGAAGAACTGGACCGTGTCGTCCTCGTTGCGCACGGTCAAGGTGCGGCCGTTCGGATCGTCACAGATCGCGTAAATCTGGGCTTCGTAGTGGGCCGTCTGAGGACAAGAAGGCGGACTGACATTGTCACCCATAACGACCCAAAAGGCGTTCATCGGGTTGGGCTCGAACTGGAGGCCCAAGGTGGTCCGGTCGTCCAGGCCGAATTCAATGAGATAATAGTCCCACTTCTTCATGCCATCGTCGTTCTTGTTGAAGACGAGGTGCCCGCTGCTCCCCTTCTTGAGAATCGAATCATAGTCCCAATCGATCGGATCCGTCCCCGTCCCTGGCTTTGCCGTGATCGTCACCTTGTACGTTTTTGCGGCTTGCATCGGTCGCACTTTCTTCAAGCGAAGGTCATCCTCCCCACAAGTCGGCTCGGACCCAGTCTGCGTCTCTTCTCCCTCGAGGATTGCTTCGTCCATCTCGTGTCTCCTTCTCATGAACTACCCCACGCTCTCGTCATTGCTCCCGTCCCGCCGCGACGTGCTTCATGCCGATGTATCATGATAACCGATCGACTTGAGACTTGCCTCCAACGCTGCGGCTTGAACCCCTTGTCCGGCGCGCCGAAGTAGCGCGGCGCGCTCCTGCATTTCCTGCGGGCGCTCGCTGACGCCTCGCGGAAGTGAAGCTAGCCCCTCGGCCCAAATCGCTTTGGCGCCGTCGAAATCGTTCATTCGTCGGCGAACGTCGCCGACGAGCCGGCAGGCTGCTGCTACCGAGTAAAGATCGCGGATCGGATCAGCGGTGTGTTCCGCGCGTGACGACGCCAGCGCCTGCCGAGCTAGCGCGAGCGCTTGCGCCGTACCCCCAGCTTGGAGGGCCAAGCGCGAACGCATCGTCAGACAATTGGTCTGAAGCGAGCCAAGCCTGGAGTCGGTCGACTTTCTCGCTCGGAGGTCGGCGACAGCGCTGCAGGCGATCTCCGTCTGCTGCACCGCCTCATCACGACGGCCCGTGGCGAGAATATCCCTGGCGAGTTCCAGCCGCGCACTTGCCGCGAGGCTTCTCCAGTTGTTGTTGGCGGGTTCGGTTGGAATCAAACGATCCGCTTCGGAGATGGCTGACCGCAACTCCGCAATCCCCCGTTCGGTTTGACCCCGAGAAACCAGCAACCTGCCGAGGGCCTGGTGCGCCGGGATCAGAGATTGATGAAATTCGACATCTGTCGCGCCGCCGGCAAGGGAGCGGTCGAGCAAGGAAATCTGGCGCTTGCGCACCGCTATGGCGGAATCGAGATTGCCTTGAGCGCTCTGTGCGTCGGCGAGCCAAGCGAGCAGGGTGGCAAGCTCCTTTCGGTAGGATTCATTTTCAGGATTGATCGACGCCAGATTCTCAATAGGTCGGACCCCGTCCGTGAACTGCATCGCGGCCTCGGCGAAACGCCGCTCGTTGAGCAGCGCGATGCCGATGTTCTCATTCCCGTAGAGACTTTCCATCCGCCATTTCATGTTGTTCGGATCGATGGCGACCAGCTGGTCCGCAAGTCGCTTGTACTCGCGATAGTTTGACTCCGCTTGTTTGGTTCGCCCCTGAAATCGGGCAATTTCGCCCAACGAAAAGACGTTCTGAGCGTGATCGAAGAGCCGCTTCGTATCCTCAGGAGACCGTCGGACGGCTTCAGCCGTGCCGGCTGCTGCCTGTCTATAGAGTTTATCGGCCTCGTCGAGGTGGCCGCGCAAATAGGCGACTTCGGCCATGAGGTTGAGGGCTCGTGAACGTTGTAGCAGAGCGGCGTCGTTAAGCTGCGAAGTGTCTTGCTTCTGATAATATGACAACACTCGGGCGCCTACGCCGTCCAGTGCGTCGAGACGGCCGATCGGGTCCAGTTTGTCTCTCAGGTCACCGACCATGAACGCCACAAGCCCTTCCGCCTCGCGGCGCTGGTCGCGTGCCGCGTCGCGTGCCTGAATGGCGGTGATGGCGAGCGTGCTGGTTACGGCCATGCCGGCCAGGGAGCCCGCCGCCAACCAAGCGAGTCGGCGGTGCCGCCGCGTCGTTTCCCGCTGCACGAGGTCATCGAGTCCGACACCGAGCATTCCGGCGACGAGTTTGAGGAAGCCCATTCGTCGGCCGTCGCCCTCGTCCCGCAAATCGGCTGCCAGCGGCTCTGCGCGCTTCCCCGTCGGCCGTCCGCGTCGGTCGTATTTCTGTCGGAGCGCTGGCGGGAAGCACTCCTCATCAGCGCGGTCCGGCATATCGCTGGCGAACGGCTCTCCGGCCGTGATTGCGGCAAGGACGCAACCATCCGGACGCGTCCGCTTGAAAACTTCGATTTCCGCATTGGTCCAGCGCGACCTGGCGGCATTTGGCGAGCACAAGACGATCAGGAACTGCGAGCAGCTGAGCGCGTCTTCGATCTCCTCGCCCAGGTCGTCCGCAGCGGCGAGCTCATGCTCGTCGCGGAAGATCGGGGTCAGGCGCTTGGGCGTGACACCATTTGCGGTGAGCTTTCCAGCCAAAGCCGCGGGTACTCGAAATTCCTCGAGCTCACGGTGCAGCCAGTCGGCGATTTCCTCGTCTTTGTGGCTGTAGCTCAAGAAGGCGAAATAGCGCGGACGGGCGCGCGGCTTGCGACGAATGCTCGCGACGGCAGACCCGAGCGCGCCCTCACTTACCGGCAATCGGGCAAGCCTGGCCATCGGTTACCCCCGAACGAGTCCCGTTAACTCTGTTAACACAACGCTATAGGAGTGGCGAATACCGGTTTGGATGTGTTGGCCCTTGCAGCTCGAGCGCCTATATGCTGGCCGCATGTCCATCCGTCCCTGGCGTGATATCGAGCGGCGCAAGTCGCGGCAGATCATGGTCGGCGCCGTCCCAGTAGGCGGCGACGCACCGATTAGCGTCCAGACGATGACCAACACGCCGACTGAAGACGCGGCGTCGACGATCGACCAGATCCGCCGCTGCGAAGAGGCCGGAGCGGACATCGTCCGGGTGTCCTGCCCAACCGCGGAGAGCACGGCGGCGTTGAAGGAGATCGTCCGAGCGGTGCAGGTACCGATCGTCGCCGACATCCACTTCCACTACAAGCGCGCACTGGAGGCCGCGGACGCCGGCGCCGCGTGCCTGCGCATCAATCCGGGCAACATCGGGTCGGAGCAGCGCGTCCAGGAGGTGGTTTCCGCGGCGAAGTCCAACGGTTGCGCGATCCGCATTGGTGTGAACGCCGGGAGTCTCGAACGGGATTTGCTGGAGAAATATGGTGAGCCCTGCCCTGAGGCGCTGGTTGAAAGCGCCCTCGACCACATTCGAATTCTCGAGGACCATGACTTCCGGAAGTACAAGGTCGCGGTAAAGGCCAGCGACGTGTTTCTCGCCGTGGCGGCATATCAGCAGCTTGCCAGTGAGGTCGATTGCCCGCTGCACCTCGGAATTACCGAGGCGGGCGGGTTGATCGGCGGCACGGTCAAGTCAGCGATCGGCATCGGCAATCTCTTGTGGGCCGGAATCGGCGACACGATTCGAGTATCGCTGTCCGCCGAGCCGGAAGAGGAGGTCCGCGTCGGCTACGAGATCCTGAAGGGGCTAGGAATCCGCAGTCGTGGGGTGCGCGTGGTCTCGTGCCCGAGCTGCGCGCGGCAAGGCTTCGACGTGATCCGCACGGTAGAGGCGCTCGAAGCGCGGCTGCAGCATATCAAGACGCCAATGTCGTTGTCGGTGCTCGGTTGCGTGGTCAACGGCCCGGGCGAAGCGCGGGAGACCGACATCGGAATCACCGGCGGCGGCAATGGTACGCATATGGTCTATCTTTCCGGGTTGACCGACCATCACGTAAAAGATTCCGACATGATCGATCATATCGTCAGACTGGTCGAGCAGAAGGCCGCCGAAATCGAACAATCCGGAACGTCCCAAGCGACGCTCGACGCCGCCGAATAGCTTTAGTCTTTGTTGACCATTGGCGGCGCATGATGGCGCCATGGTCAAGCTCTTGCTGATCCTGATCATGAGTGGAGCGCTTGCCCAAGCGCTGGCGCCCGCACCACCGCCGCCGCTGCTGATCGACTCTTCGCCCGCAGCGCCGGCCCAGTCCATCTCTCTCGACGCGGGCAATTAGTCGCCGCTAAGCGCGGACGAGTGAGCCGCGCCGCCGAGCATCCTCTCAAAGCCTTTCTCGTCGCGCTGACCGCGGTTGCGGTCCTGTCGATCATGGACGCGGTGATGAAGCACCTTGTCATCGTCATCGGCATCGTTGCCGTTAGCGTCTGGCGTGCGCTCGCCAGTTTGGCGGTCAGCGCGCTGCTTTACCTGCCGCGGCGAATCGCTTGGCCCAGCCGCAAGACGTTGGGTGTGCATGTCGGTCGCGGAATTGTGGTGACGGCCATGGCCTTTCTCTTTTTCTGGGGCATCGGGCGCGTCCCGCTCGCGCAGGCGATCGCGCTGACCTTTATCGCGCCACTCATCGCCTTGCTGCTCGCTGCGCTGTTCCTCGGCGAGCGGATCGGCAAGAGCTCTGTCGGCGGATCTCTCGCCGCGTTCGCGGGTGTGGTGGCGATCGTTCTTGGGCAGGCGCGAACCCCAATTGGCGACGATGCACTGCTGGGCATTGCGGCGATCATCGGGTCAGCGTTGTGCTACGCGGTCAACATCGTGCTGATGCGCCGCCAGGCGGTTGCAGCGAAACCGCTCGAGATCAATTTCTTCCAATCGCTGACCGTGATTGCGATCTGGATTGCAGCGGTTCCAATCGTGGGAACGCCGGCATGGCCGGGCGTGCACTGGGGATGGATCATCGTCGCTTCACTGATGTCGACCGCCGGCACCTTGCTTTTCGCTTGGGCCTACGCGCGCGGTGAAGCGAGCTATCTATCCGTGACGGAATATAGCGCTTTCCTCTGGGCGTCGGCGCTTGGCTGGATCGTGTTTCGCGAGCCGGTCTCGCTCTACACCGCGGCGGGAGCGGCGCTTATCGTTGGCGGATGCCTCGTTGCGGCGCGCCGAAGGGCAGTCCTTCCCGAGATCGACGTCGCCGTTTAGCCCGAACCAAGCACGTTGATGGTGAAGGCCAGCACGCCGATGTTGAATACGAAGGCGGCAAGGCAATGCAGCGTCACGATTTTTCGAATGTGCTGGTTGCTGATCTGCACGTCCGAGGTCTGAAATGTCATTCCCAGGCCGAAGGCGAAATAGAGGAAGTCCGAATAAAGGGGCTCCTGCGTTCCGGGAAAGCCGATCCCGGAGCAATGCTCTTCGTCGATGTAGGCGAGATGGGCGTAGTGGAAGGCGTAGATAGTATTGCTGAACAGCCATGCGACGGCGAGCGTCACGATGATCAGCAATCGCGTGAAGGGCTGAGGGGGATGGCCAACGGTCTCCGCCGCGATCGCGAAGAGCAAGACAAGCATCACGATTCCCGTCACGACCAAAAGGAACGTACGGTTGGCATCGTTTTGCGCTGCGTGGGTCTCGATGATGTTCGGATCCTTGATCCACAGCATCGGGAAACAGACGGCCAAGAAAATGATGGCCGCGATATCGAAGGCCGCCATCGCCGCGAGTGGGGTCGTCTTGAAAAAATCGTAGGTCAGTGGAAACGCCGCGACGCCGACGCCAAGAAACATGAGGAAGCGCCAGGGCGCAATCATATTGCCGATGGTGCGGGGCTTCTCCATTGCGACGCAGATTATCGTGGCCGTATTCCTCGTCCAGTGAAAGGAAGTTCATGCCCTGGTTTTGGCTGATCGTGGGCGGCTTGTTCGAAGTGGGCTTCACCACCTCCCTGCGATTCGTCGACGGTTTTCGTAACCTGTCGTGGACGATCGCCTTCCTCGTGTCGGTCGCTATCAGCATGGCCCTGCTCGAAATCGCGTCGCGCTCAATTCCGATGGGAACGGCCTATGCGGTGTGGGGCGGCATCGGTGCCGTCGGAACCGTAATCGTCGGAATCCTTTGGTTTCATGAGCCGGCGGGCTCTGTTCGGATACTCTTGATCCTGGCCATCGTCGCGGCGATCGCGGCGCTACGACTTACCGCCTGACCGGTTGCAGGACTGGCGCAATCTCCGGACTCTCCTCGATTGAGCGGTAAAATTTGGGCATTGGAAACGGCCCGCGCGCCTGCTCATAAGCGTAGCCAAGCGACAGGATCAGCGGTTCGCTCCATTTGGGTCCGATGAAGCTGAGACCGACCGGCAGACCTTTCACCAGACCCATGGGAACCGTCAGGTGCGGGTAGCCCGCAACGGCGGCGAGCGAACCGGCGCCGCCGCCCGAGATCTGGTCGCCGTTCACGGCATCGGTCTTCCACGCCGGCGGCATGGTGGGTCCGACCAGGGCGACGACTCTATAGGTCCTGAGCAACCGGTCGATCCCGTTCGGACCCGCTGCTCGGAAGCTGATCTCGCGTGCTTTCTTGTAGCCAGGATCGTTCAGCCCCTTCGTCTTTTGGGCTTGCTCGAACAGCTCCTGGCCGAACAGCGCCATCTCCTGACGCAAGAGTGCCTGGTTGAGCGCGATTATGTCGGCCAGGCTACGAACGCGGATCGGAGCCGGACTGCCTTTCAAATATTTCGCGAGATCGACTTTGAACTCGGTGAGCAGGACGGTGAGCTCGTTCTTACCAATCGCCCTGTCGTCGAATTTCTTGATTTCGACCAGGATCGCGCCTCTAGCGCGAAGCGTCGCCAGTGCGGTTTCGAACGCGGCGTCGGTTCCAAAGCCGGACGCGAAACGCATCACTCCGATGTGCTTACCGCGGAGCGAATTCGCATCGAGCGTCGCGGCAAAATCTCGTTTGTGCCGGTCGGCGTCTTGAGTCGCCGGATCGGCCGGGTCGCTCCCCGCGATGACCGTCAAAAGCTGTGCGGCTTCGCGCACGCTCGCAGCCATCGGCCCAGCGGTATCCTGGCTGCGGCTGATTGGAATAATATGCGTGCGGCTGACGAGTCCGACGGTCGGCTTGAGACCGACAATGCCGTTGGTCGATGCCGGACACGTGACAGATCCGTCCGTCTCCGTGCCGATCGCCAGCCGGACCAGCCCCGCGGCGACCGCCGCTCCGCTGCCGCTCGACGAACCGCAAGTGTTGCGATCGAGCGCCCACGGGTTGTGGGTCTGACCGCCGACGGGGCTCCACCCCGAGATGGATCGGTTCGAGCGGATGTTCGCCCACTCGCTGAGATTGGTCTTGCCAACGATCACCGCACCTGCGGCGCGCAAGCGCGAAACGAGCGGCGCATCGCGATTGGTGACATTGTTGGCAAGCGCCAAGCTTCCGGCCGTCGTCGGTAAAGGCCCGGCGGCTTCGATATTGTCCTTGATCAACACGGGCGATCCGGCGATCGGACCGCGCAGCCCACGACCGTCAATATGACGCGCTTGGTCGATCGCGGTAGGATCGATCGCGATCACCGAACGCAGTTGCGGGTCAATTCGCGCGATTCGGGTCAACGCAGCGCGAACATTGGTTTCAGCCGAAGGTGCAATCTGTGCATTGACCGAGGCAGAAAGCGCTGTCCCGATCATGACGGCGATCCAAATCCGCATGACCCCTCCTGTCGCGGTCAGCGCGGACTAAGCAATATGTCGAGCGTTCCGCGACCGCTACCGACCTTCTCCAACCCTGGGTAGCGCAGTCCGCCGTGCCAATCGAGCTTCACGCTGCGGTAGGCGTCTCCCTCTTTGATCAGAAGATCGGGCGACGCACCGTTTCCGGCCGCATTCTTGATCGCCTGCTTGAGCGCGTCGGGCTTGAAGGCGCGGCCATTCACCGCGACAATTTGTGTGCCGACGGTCACGCCGGCGTTGAATGCCGCGCTATCCCACAGCACGCCTGACACCTTGCCATCATTGCCGACGACGAAGCCGCCCGAGTAAGTGAGGTCGCTATTCTCTGAGCGCGCCTCAGCATTCTTGATCCATTTACTCGCCTCGGCGGAGTAGACGAGGCGATAGCCGCCTTGCGTAATCCCTTCGAGCGGGGCTTGAGAGGCGACGTCGTAGACCTTGCGCTGCAGATAACTGCGCCAGTCGTACGGCTGCACTTGGTTCAACGTCTGCACGATGTCATCGAGCGTATAGGTGAGTTCGCCCCAATCGCGATCGCGTGGTCCGAAGAAAGCGCGTGCGAAATCGTCGATCGAGCGCTTGCCCTTTGATTGCTGGCGAATGATGCGGTCGACGTCGAGCCAAATTAGTTGACTCTCGCTGTAATAATCCTCTTGCCGCTGCCAGCTACGCCATGGTTGAGGCGCGCGCTGCGAGATCACTGGCTCGTTCGTCGTGTCAATCAGTGGGCGCCAAGCACGGCCGGGAGTGCCGGTCGCATAAGTCGCAGCCGTTGCGGCAATCGCATCGAGCGTGTCCTGTTTCGACAGCATCCCCGAGCGCGCGCCCAGGACATACCCCCAAAACTGCGTCTGGCCTTCATAAACCCATAGCAGACTGTCCTGCATCGGCGTCCGATAATCGGGGGTCCACAGATCCGCGCCGCGGCGAAACTTGCCGTTCCAGCTGTGTACATATTCGTGTGGCAGCAAGTTGCGGTCGCGCAGGCGATTGTCCCAGTCGGTGAAATAGCCGCGCCTCACTCCGTCTTCCGAACTGCGGTGATGCTCAAGTCCGATTCCACCGAGGCTGTCGGAAATCGTCAGCAGGAAATCATAATGGTCGTAATGCTGCGACCCAAAGG
>JBKPON010000053.1:0-5691 GCA_046733135.1 Pseudomonadota bacterium
CAGCCGAAGCTCGTTCTTCGGATCCAGACCATAGCCGGACTTCACTTCGACTGTCGTGCAGCCACCGGACATCAACGCATGTAGTCGCCAGCGACTCTGCTCTAGCAGCTCATCATCGGTTGCGGCGCGTGTCTTTGCGACCGTTGAGGCAATTCCACCGCCCGCCTTTGCGATTTGCTCGTAGGTGGCTCCGGCACGGCGCATCGCATGTTCGCCGGCACGGGTTCCGCCGAACACCAAATGCGTGTGGCAGTCTATCAGGCCGGGAGTGACCCACGCACCGTCGAGCGCGTCGACCTGTTTGGCGCGATAGCCGGCGAGCTCCGTGCGCTTGCCCACGCGCACGATCTTGCCGTCCGCGATCCCAACCGCGCCATTCTCGATGATTCCGAGGCCAGTGCCTTCCAGCGTGGCGATGTTGCAGTCGACGAGCAGGCGGTCCCACATGCGTCGTCGCCTTAGGCGAGCGGCGGTGCTAGCGTCAAAGCTATGACGGGCTGGCCGAACCTATCGGACCTGATCGTATCCGCGGATAGCGAAGCGCCGATCGGTCTGGTCGGCGTGCCGCTCGCGGTCGGCTCCGTCACGCCGGGGTCGTGCGACCAGGCTCCGGGCTTGCTCCGCAAGACGCTCAAGCGGATCGGGCGCTACGACGTCGAGACCGGCCGCGAACTCGAGACGCGTATTGCCGATCGCGGCGACGTCGAGCTGTCCGGCGAAACCATTGAAAAGGCGACGCCGAAGATCTCCGCGGCAATCTCTGCGAGCGTGGCAGCACACGCCCTAACCCTCTTGATCGGCGGCAACAATGCGGTCACCCGTCCAGCCGTCCTGGGAATCGGCGGCGACTTGAGCGAGATCGGCCTCATCACGCTGGATGCCCACTTCGACATGCGCGACCTCAGTGAGGGTCTTGGCAACGGCAATCCCGTCCGTGCACTACTCGAGGACGGCCTGCCCGGAGCCAACATCGCGCAAGTGGGTCTCGCCAGCTTCGCCAACAGTCGCGCGATGCATGAAGATGCGATCAAGGCTGATAACCTTGTGATCACGATCGGAGATGTTCGAGAGGCTGGCGTAGCGCACTCCATTGATCGAGCGCTCGATCATGTCGCGCATTGCGATGCATTGGTCATCGACTGCGACATCGACGTGATCGACCGTTCGCAGTTCCCAGCAGCGCCTGGGGCGCGCCCGGGAGGGATGGCGGTGGCCGACTTCTACTATGCGGTGCGGCGTCTCGCCTCCGATCCACGAGTGCGTGTCATAGATCTCACCGAATGGGACCCCCCGCTCGACACAACCGATCTCAGCGCGTTGACCGCGGCCCGCTGGGTTGCCGAGTGCCTGGCCGGATACGAGATGCGCTAGCTTTTGCGGGAGTCGATTATCCCGCGAACAACTCCTTAAGCTGCGAAGGACGAAGCTCGGGCGCGAGCTGATCGAAGCTGCATTGTCTGGGATCCTTGTCCGGACGCCAGCGGACGAACCCAGTGCCGTGACGAAAGCGCTGGCCCGTCACCTGGTCGTAGCGCACCTCTACCACGAGCACGGGTTTCAAAGGCTCCCATTGCGCGGTGCGCTCGGTGTTCCAGCGGCTGGGACCTCCCGGAGCGTTGCCGGTGAAGCCCGGCCGCGTGATCAACTTCTCCAGCCTTTTCGTGAGCCGAGGCCGCTCCAACGCAGGGATAGCCGAAGTGAAGCCGACATGATGCAGCCGTCCTTCCTCGTCATAAAGGCCGAGCAAGAGCGAGCCGACCACTCGTTTCTTCTCGGCGTAACGAAACCCGCCGACGACGCAATCCGCCGTGCGCTGCTGCTTCACCTTGATCATTGCCCGCTCGCCCGGCAGATATTTGAGATCCAGGCGCTTGGCGATCACTCCATCGAGCGCACCGCCGCTGCGCTGTAGCCAGCGAAGGGCGCTCTTGCGGTCGAGAGTCACAGGCGACAGGTGCAGTCCAGGAGGCCGGTTCTTTTCGAAAAAGCGCTCGAGCGCCTCGCGGCGTTCGGCCAAGGGGTCGCCGAGCAGCGATTTGCCCCCGACAGACAACAGATCGAACAGCACCATCTCGGCCGGAGTTTCCTTTGCCAGCTTGCGGATGCGGCTCTCCGCCGGGTGCAGCCGAAGTTGCAGCGCGTCGAACGACAAAATGTCACCGACCGAGATGATCAGTTCGCCGTCGAGCAGGAAACGCCGTTCCCTAATCGAACGCAGCATCTCGACGACCTCGGGAAAATAGCGGGCTAGCGGCTTGCCCGACTTGGACGTCAGAGTGATCGTGTCGTCTTTGCGCTGCGCAAGGCAGCGAAAGCCATCCCACTTGGGCTCGAACTGCCAGCCTTCGCCCTCCGGCAGCTCCGCGGCGAGCAACGCTTCCATGGGCGCCAGAGGCTGAACGGCTTTGTCCACTCGCAGACAATCACCCGCGGCTTGCAGTCGTTCCCGTTGCACGAAGCGGCGCCACTGATACGCTGCCGAACCAGAGGAGTAATCGATGAAAACCAGCCCCCAGGTCGAAGCCGCCACCTCTCGCTACATCGACAGTCTAGGACCCGCCGCGCTGCACAAGGCGCACGACTACACGGTGGGGAAAGAATGGATGCTGCTGTGGGCGCTCCTCGTGGCGGCGCTCGTCACCTGGCTCATCGTTAGATCCGGGCTCCTCGACAATCTCGCCCGGCGAATCGCGGACGGGCGCAAGAACCTCCGCGTTTTCCTGATCAGCCTGGTCTACTTCCTTGTGTCCGCAGTGCTGACGCTACCGTGGACGCTTTACGACAACTATTTCCGCGAGAAGGGGTACGGACGGACGAGCCAGCCGCTCGGCGACTTCCTCGGGCAACTGACCTTATCAACGCTGATCAGCTCAGTGATCACCGCAATCTTCATGATCGGCGTCTATTGGCTGATCCGGCGCACCGGCAAGCGTTGGTGGCTCTGGTCCGGAGCGCTCGCTGCAATCGCTCTCGCGGTCCTGATGCTGTTGTCGCCTGTGCTGTTCGAGCCGCTGTTCAACAAATACGAACCGGTCCCGCCCGGCCAGGTGCGCGATGCAGTGGTCGCCATGGCGCAGCGCGCGGGCATCCCGCCGGACCGAGTGTATATGTACAATGGTTCCCGGCAATCGAACAACTTCACCGCCAATGCGGGCGGTGTCGGCAGCACTGCGCGGGTCGCCATTTCAGACGTCGCGTTCAAGAATGCGTCGCTCGACGAAGTCCGCGCGGTTACCGGCCATGAGATCGGTCACTATGTGCTCAAGCACAGCTGGTGGAGCATTCTTGTTTTTTCGGTGATTGCCGTCGTGCTCTTCTGGCTGGCCGACCGCCTGTACCCGCGCTTCGCACACACCTTCGGGACCAATGCAGCGTTGAGCGATCCACGCGGTATCCCCGTGCTCTTCTTCTTGATCTCGTTATTCGGACTGCTCGCCTCGCCCTTCATCAACACCTTCGCAAGAACTCTCGAGACGCAGGCCGACCTCTATTCGCTGAAGACGGAGAACCGGCCCGACGCTTTGGCGAGCGCTCTCACGAAGACCGCGGAGTATCGTTACCCACGGCCGAAAGGGATCGAGGAATTCCTTTTCTACGATCATCCGTCGGTCGAGCGGCGCGTAGCTATGGCAATGCAATGGAAGGCTGCCCACCCGGAACAGCCGGCGAAATAGGTGAACCTTTCACGCATCTGACTGCTTGCGTGGCACCACGCTCCATTTAGCTTTCGCAATCCATGGGGCAAACGGTCACGATCGACAGCGGCGACACCGCATGGATGCTCGTCTCGACCGCACTCGTGATGCTGATGCTGCTTCCCGGTCTGGCGTTATTCTACGGCGGACTTGTTCGAGCGAAAAACCTGCTCTCGGTGATGAGTCAGGTTCTCGGAGTGGCGGCGGTCGCGATCCTCACCTGGGTGCTGTGGAACTACAGTCTCGCGTTCAGCGGCGGAAACTGGCTGATCGGCAGTCTTACCAAAGCGGGTTTCGCTGGCCTGGGTGCTCAGACGGCATGGTCGCTGCCGACGGCGGGCAAAGCCATTCCCGAGCTTGTTTTTGCCGCCTTTCAAATGAGCTTCGCCGCCATCACCGGGGCGCTGGTCATCGGAGCGCTCGTCGAAAGGGTGCGCTTTTCAGCGATCATGCTGTTCGCGTTCCTCTGGCTGACGATTGTCTACGCACCGCTCGCGCATATGGTCTGGGCATCGGAAGGGCTGCTCTACAAGCTTGGAGCGATCGACTTTGCCGGTGGCACTGTCGTGCACATCAATGCGGGCATTGCTGGGCTTGTGGGTGTCGCCTTTGCCGGAGCGCGCGTCGGTCATTTGAAGGAGGCCATGCCACCCCATTCGCTGGCCCTCACCATGGTCGGGGCGGGTTTGCTGTGGGTGGGCTGGTTCGGATTCAATGCCGGATCGGCGCTCGAGGCGAACGGGCTGGCAGCAGTCGCCATGATCAACACCTTTGTCGCACCCGCGGCGGGCCTCCTCACCTGGATGGCCGCGGAACGTCTCATATCCGGCAAGCCCTCGATGCTCGGCGGTGCGTCGGGCGCGGTGGCGGGCCTGGTCGCGGTCACTCCGGCTGCGGGCGTCAGCGGCCCGATCGGCGCGATGATTCTCGGAGCTGTCGCAGGCTTGGCCTGCTACGCCTTCGTCGGCTCGGTCAAGAACCGGCTGAAGCTCGACGACAGCCTCGATGTGTTCGGAATCCATGGCCTTGGCGGGATCACCGGATCAATCGGCACGGCTATGGTCGCGATCCCGGGGCTCGGCGGTCACGGGGCGGCCGATTATGACCTCGGCTGGCAGCTCCTGCGTCAACTGGCCGCGGTGGGTGTTGCAATTGGCTGGTCCGCGGTCGGCTCGACGCTGTGCTTCGCGGCCGTCAGGGCCGCTGTTTCTTTGCGCCATGTCCGCGATGCCGAACGCGAAGGTCTCGATATCTCCGATCACGGCGAGCGCGCCTACAATTATTAAGGGACCTCTCTCATTTTGGCCGCAAAATCAGTAGCTCGGTTGTGGAGCGCAGACGTGCCGCTCGGCCGCATGACAACAAAAAGCCGCCCGTGGGCGGCTAAGTTGACGAGCGCGCAAAGCTCCACATTTCATTCATTTCGTCGAGCTTCGCGTTGGTTGCGGGGGCAGGATTTGAACCTGCGACCTTCAGGTTATGAGCCTGACGAGCTACCGGGCTGCTCCACCCCGCGCCAACATCAGGGACGCTCTCGCGCCCAAACAAAAAGGCCGCTGCGAGATAGTCTCGACAGCGGCATTTTCAACATCGTGAATGGGGTTCCTCACGGGGCCACCAAAATACTATTTTGATGGGCCCCCCTGACACACCGCCAGCAAAGCCTGGCGACGACCTACTCTTCCACTGCTTAAGCAATAGTACCATCGGCGCTGTCCGGTTTCACGGCCGAGTTCGGGATGGGATCGGGTGGGTCACGGACGCTATGGTCACCAAGCTATGGTGACGGCGTGTGAGGTCTAGAAATCGTGCATTGACCTTGGGCATCTAGCTGAGATCAACCAGTCGCCAGCAGGACTGACGATGATGGTGGGACTCTCAAGCGCGAAATGAGCAATTAGGACCGGTTAGCTCCACGCATTACTGCGCTTCCACACCCGGCCTATCAACGTGGTGGTCTTCCACGGCTCAAAGATACCTTATCTCGAGGGAGGCT